>CAMHJC010000006.1 GCA_946185345.1 uncultured Clostridia bacterium | reverse complement strand
GTTTCCACCGGAGAATTAAAAAAATATGAAAAAATTATAAAAATTTGTGTTTTTTTAAAAAAAAATAGTGACTATTTTAAAATACTGTGTTATAATACATTGGTAAATGTGATGATTATACTTCATCGAAGGTGAATATTCTGTCGTCTTTTCGCTCATTCGGCACAGTTTGCCTGTCGATGAAATATAATCATATCACATGAATCGCTGTATTTGTGAGAGGAGTCTTTGGACATTGTACGAGGAAACCGTGCATATTGACAGGCTGGATCAAGCCGTCAGTCTTTTCGGCAGCTATGACGAAAACATCAGGCTGCTTGAGAGAACATTCCGCATAAGCATTGTGACACGCAGCTCTGAGATCAGAATCTCAGGCGAGGAGAGCAATGTGAAAAAGGCGGTGAGGGCTATCAACGCCATGCTTGCCCTTCTGAACAGGGGAGACACGCTTAACGATCAGTCTGTGAGATACTGCATTTCGCTTGTTGAGGATAATATCGAAGGGCAATGGGAAAACATGCCGGACGAATGTATCTGCATCACATCCAAGGGTAAGCCGATCAAGCCAAAGACCATCGGACAAAGCAATTACGCAAAAGCCATTGCCGGACACTCCATCACCTTTGGAGTCGGGCCGGCCGGCACCGGAAAAACCTATCTCGCCGTCGCAATGGCGGTTGCCGCGTTCCGGCGAGGAGAAGTGGACAGGATCATTCTGACCCGGCCTGCGGTGGAGGCAGGCGAGAAGCTCGGTTTTTTGCCGGGCGACCTGCAATCCAAGATTGACCCGTATCTCAGACCGCTCTATGACGCCCTTTTTGATATGCTTGGTTCTGAAAGTTACCAGAGGCATCTGGAAAGAGGCACCATTGAGGTCGCTCCGCTGGCTTACATGAGAGGCCGCACGCTGGACGACAGCTTTATCATTCTGGACGAAGCGCAGAATACTTCCCGTGAACAGATGAAGATGTTTCTCACACGTCTGGGATTCCGTTCCAAAATGGTCATTAACGGCGACGTCACTCAGATTGACCTTCCCGACGGTAAAAAATCGGGCCTGTCGCAGGTCATCCGTATTCTGAACGGCATAGACGACATTGCCATCGTCAGATTTGACGGACGTGATGTGGTGCGTCACAAACTGGTTCAGGATATCATTAAGGCATATGAAAAAAACGAGAAAAACGAGAAAAACGAGAAAAAAATGAACCGCAATAACGGAAGTTAGGAGGCAATATACAAAATGGACAGAACAAAAGTAATTATTGAGGATCGCCAGAAGGCGGTCAGGATTCCAACGGGCATCAGGCTGCTCATCAGAAGGTGCTGCAATGCCGTGCTCCAGATGGAAAAGATTTCCGGCTCGTGTGAAGTCTGCGTCTCATTTGTGGATGTTGACGAAATTCAGCAGCTCAACGCAAGATTTCGCAACAACGACAATCCCACAGACGTACTGTCGTTCCCTCTGGGCATAGACGGCAATTACGACATAAATCCCGCAACCAACGCAAAGCAGCTGGGCGATATCGTACTTTGTGTTCCTATTGCTCTGGAACAGGCCAAGAGATACGGCCATTCCTTCCAGCGTGAAATCGGCTATCTCACGGCACATTCGATGCTTCATCTGCTGGGCTACGACCATGAGCAGGGCGGCATAGAAGCGGTGCGCATGAGAGAAAAGGAAGAAGCGGTCATGGCGTCGCTCGGACTTCCCCGTGATGCCAGCTATGTGACCAATTCCGATGATTTTCCCGGCTGACGGTTTGACATCATGAATGGATTTTTCAAGGGATTTGTCTACGCCTTTCGTGGATTGATCACCTGTATCAAGGAGGAACGCAACTTCCGATTTCATCTGGGCGTTGCGTTTCATCTTTTTGTTTATCTGCCTTTTTTCACTCTTTCGAGAGGAGAATACTGCCTGATTGTCATTTTGTGCGCACTGGTACTTTCGTCTGAAGCATTGAACAGTGCTGTGGAAAGAGCCGTGGACTGTACCGAAGTTGTCAGTCCTACAGCCGGAGCTGCCAAGGATATGGCCGCAGGAGGAGTGCTTCTGGCGGCCATATCCTCAGTGATCTGCGGAATTCTACTGCTCTGGCAGCCTGCCGCTTTCACAGCGATAATTCGTTTCTTTGTGAGAAATCCGGCGGCTGCGGCTGTGCAGGTGATTTTGGCGGCAGTCTGGCTCTGGTTTGTATTCCTTTGGAAGCCGAACGGAAGAAAGCATTAATTCAATATTTTTTAAATATTCGCTCTCGCTGGCAGCAATAACCATCGGGAGCGATTTATTATTTTGCATTGATTTGAGCCTTCAGGAAATAATACTACCGGTTCCCTTAATAATTCCGTTAAAATATTAACAAAAATTTCTTTTAACCTCTTGACAAATGATCATGGTGCATGTATAATCAAATAAAACTGTATTAAATGATACACTTTTTTAATGATTCATGGGAGGCGAAGCAATTGAACAGGGAAAATTTCAGCGCCGATGATTTTGACGCCGCTGTAAAATGCCGACTGTTTGAAGGCTGCGCCGAAGATGTCATTAAGAGCTTTCTGAGTGATTCGGGTGTGAATGTGTTTTCGTTCCATGGCGGCGAGAGCATAGGGAAGGAAGTCCGGTCGGAATGCTGGGCCATCGTCATTTCGGGTTCTGTGAGAATATTCTCCGGCGGCGAGAGCGGCGGCTCCATGCTGATCAATGTGGTGGCGAGCGGTCAGCCGTTTGACATTTCATCGCTTGCGGGCTGTCATGGCAGCCCGGTCATGTCGGAAGTGAAGGCCGCCGGAAAGTGCCGGGTCGTATTTATCGGTGTCATGGAACCGATGCGCCTTATGTCAGACTATCCGAAGGTTGCCGCCAACTGCATGGCTTTTTTCTGCGGAAGAATTGCATTTCTCAACAGAAAGATCCACACGCTTTCCAGAGCCACAGCCGAGCAGAAGCTGGCCGATTTCCTGCTGAGCGAATTCAGCACGGACGGAGGAAAGCCTGCCGTCAGGATTAAAAGCTGCGTGGAACTTGCCGATCGTCTGAATCTTTCGAGGGCATCGCTTTACCGTGCGCTCGGTACGCTGGAGGAATCCGGCCTGATTGCGAGAGAAGGCAAGCAGATAGAGCTTGTCGATGTCGCAGCTCTTCAGAGCATTTGAACGTTCTCAATGAATGGCGCTTGCTGCGGGTCTCATCAAAGACTCTCACAATATATTATCTTTATTTTAGGAAGGAATTGTCACAATGAAAACAATTTCAAGAATCTCAGCGATATTCATGTCGCTGGCAATGGTCGTATCTCTTGCCGCATGCGGTTCAGAGAAAAAGGACGAAGTCTCTTCGTCAGCGGAAGTCAAAACTGTATCCACCGAGGTTAAAGTCGGCGCGCTTTTCGGCCCGACAGGTGTGTCAATGGCGAAGCTCGCCAAGGAAAAGGCAACAATTGCCGATGCCTATTCCGACGGCGCCAATGAGTATGTCAACACCTATGCGGCAGATTATGTGGATGAACCGACCCAGATGGTTGCGAAGATCTCTTCCGGTGAGGTTGACATTGCGTGTGTTCCCACCAATCTTGCCGCAAAGCTGTACAAGGTAACCAACGGCAATATCAAGGTGGCTGCGGTCAGCACACTCGGCGTTCTGTATATGATCGACACCTCCGGTGAGGTCAAGTCGGTTGCTGACCTCCAGGGCAAGACCATCTATGCGCCTTCTTCCGTACAGGGCTCCAATCCCGAGTATATTCTCAATTACGTCATCGCCAAGAACAGCCTGACAGATACCAAGGTCAGCTTTGATTTCACGGTTGACGAGCTTACCGCAAAGATCATCAGCGGCGATGTGCAGACCATCATGGTTCCCGAACCGAAGGCAACAGCCATTAATGGCCAGCTCAAGAAGGTCGAGAAGGAATTTGCCGTGACCGATATTCAGGCTGAGTGGAACAAGGTCTGCGATACGCCGATCGCTCAGGGCGTTGTGGTAGTCCGCACCGACTGGCTCAAAGAAAACGAAGGTGCGTTCAAGACATTCCTCAATGACTTTGCCGCTTCCTCCGACGCGGCCCTCAATGACATTGACAATACCGTTGCGGCTGTTGTTGAGCTGGGCGTCATTCCCAACGAAGCGCTTGCCAAGCAGGCGATTCCCAACTGCAATATCGTATGTGTCACAGGCGGTGATATGAAGACATCTGTTTCCGGCTTCATCAATGTGCTGCTCGAGGCGGATCCTCAGTCCGTGGGCGGCGCCGCTCCCGACGACGAATTCTACTATGTCGGCTGATAGACGGGGCAAAATAAAACAATTCACGATTAAGGCGGCTGTCGCGGCACTCTGGCTTGTGCTGTGGCAGCTTGTCTGTATTATCGTGAATATGGAGCTGCTCGTGGTTTCTCCCTTAACAATGCTGCGCCGGCTGACGGAATTGGCCGCCACGGGAGAATTCTGGCTCTGCTCGCTCGGTTCTCTCGGCAGAATCACTGAGGGATTCCTGCTGGGAAGTGTGACAGGAGCGGTTCTGGCAATGCTCTGCCATCAGTTTTCATTTGCGAGAGAATTTTTTTCTCCTGCGATCGTCCTCATCAAATCCACGCCCGTGGCTTCGTTTATCATTCTGGCGCTTGTCTGGCTGACGGGACAGAGGGTTCCCGTATTCATTTCGTTTCTGATGGTGCTTCCGGTGGTGTACGGCAACGTCAGTCAGGGAATCAGCGAAGTCGATCCGAAGCTGCTTGAAATGGCGAGGGTGTACGGCATGAATCGCAAAAAGAGAGTGACAAAAATTTACATTCCGTCGGTGCTGCCTTATATGATGGCGGCCTGCCGCACGGCGCTGGGTCTTTCATGGAAGGCCGGCGTTGCGGCGGAGGTTATCGGCGTTACCAAGGATTCCATAGGCCGCAAGCTGTATTATTCCAAGATCTATCTGGAGACGGCCGACCTCTTTGCCTGGACGGCTGTGGTGATCATCATGAGCATCGCACTGGAAAAGACCTTTATCTGGGCGATGGGAGCCATCGGCAAAAAATTTCATCTGGTCAGGAGGGAGAACAATGCCGCTTCGGTTAAGTAATATCTGCCGATCGTTTGGTGACAAGCAGGTGCTTTGTGATTTCTCCATGGAAGTGCCGGAAGGAGAAAGAGCGTGTATTCTGGGTCCTTCGGGCGGAGGCAAGACCACTCTGCTTAACATCATCGCCGGACTGATCCTGCCGGACAGCGGTGAAGTGGAGCTGCCGGAGGGGAAGATATCCTACATTTTTCAGGAGAACCGCCTGCTTCCATGGCTGACGGCCGAGGAAAACATTGTAGCCGCCGCCGGCTGCGACAAGCAAGCCGCTCGCAGATGGCTTGAAGCGGTGGAGCTTGGAAATGAGGCGAAAAGCTACCCGGACGAATTTTCGGGAGGAATGAAGCAGCGTCTGAATATTGCCAGGGCGCTTGCTTTTGATTCGGCGGTCATTCTGATGGATGAGCCTTTCAAGGGACTCGACCCGGAACTGAGAGAAAGAATAATTATGCGCACTGACGAATACTGCCGCAACCGCACCGTTATTCTGGTGACGCATGACCGCAGTGAATGTGAAATGATGAAGTGTATAAGAATTTACGAGATGTAAATTTTTTATGACCCGAACGCTAAATGCACAAAAATCTTCTTTTGGATAGGTCATTTTGAACTATCGCACTTTAATGTATTAACATACTGCCGGACAAAATTCAACAAAACACAACAAAAATGCTGCCCTTATCGTTATTTAATAAACATTTATCGCTCCACGGTGATTATTTTTTGAAAATTTTGATAAAAATACAAAAAACAAAAAAAATATATTGAAATTCGATAAATAGTGTGATATACTATGAATAAGCAAATAGGAGATATGTGTGTGTCAGTGTTAATCACACTATTGATTGAGTGTTTGTGGATTATTAATGGATTTAAGGGGGTCTTTTGTCATGGTTAATGTGCGTGAGAATTATGTAGGCAATCTTTATTTTGATGACACGCGAATCAAGACAAAGCCTGTTTACACTTTTCTCAAAAGGACATTTGACATCTGCGTTTCCGCAGTTGCTCTGGCGGTACTTCTTCCGCTCTTCGCTCTGGTAGCCGTTATGATCAAGCTCGATTCGGAAGGCTCGGTCATATTCAGTCAAAATCGTGTTGGCAAAAACGGCAATCTTTTCAAAGTATACAAATTCCGCACCATGAAGGTCAATGCGCCTCACGAAATGGCCACATCCGATCTTTCGGATCCTTATGCGCATATCACCGGCGTCGGCCGTTTCCTCAGAAAGACCAGCATTGATGAGCTTCCGCAGCTTTTCAATGTGCTGAAAGGCGATATGAGTCTTGTTGGCCCTCGTCCTCTGATCATGGGAGAATCCGATGTTCACAAGCTCCGCATGCGTGAAGGCGTGTACGATGTGCGTCCCGGTGTTACAGGCTGGGCGCAGGTCAACGGACGTGACTGTGTTCCGGCTGAGGAAAAGGTATATTTTGACAAGGAATACGTCATCAAGCGTTCGGTTGTGTTTGACATGATCATTTTTGCCAAGACTGTTTCGGTTGTTATCGGCGGTCAGGGATATGTGGAAGGCCGCAGAAATTAATCTTTTCCGGTTTTTCAGACAAACAGTATACAAATGATTTACGGCTGCTGTACCAGAAGGTGCAGCAGCCGTTTTTTTATGATGTGCTTTGAAGGGTTATTTTTCAATGCTTCGCTCGGCACGGGCGTTCAGGCTCATGTCGGCGGTGTTTCCGTTGAGAAATTCATAATATCCCTGGGCGCCGATCATCGCTGCGTTGTCGCCGCAGAGCGACAGTTCAGGGTAATACAGCTCGTAATCACCTGATGCGCAGATTTCGTTCATCCTTCTGCGAAGCAGTGAATTGGCGGAGACGCCGCCGGCAAGCACCAGTTTTTTGTGTCCGGTGTCCCTGGCAGCCAGCATGAATCTGTCTGTGAGAATATTCACAACAGATTGCCTTACGGAAGCCGCCAGGTCTTCCCGAGGCAGTTCAATGCCTTTCTGCTGCATATGGTGAATCGTGTTGATGACGGCGGTTTTCAGCCCTGAAAAACTGAAATCGTACGGAGAACCGCTGACCTTCGGCACCGGGAATGTGAATGCGTCCGGATTGCCGCCTTCAGCCAGTTTATCCATGTGAACGCCGCCGGGATAGGGAAGTCCCATCGTGCGTGCGGTTTTGTCGAAGGCCTCGCCGGCCGCATCGTCACGGGTGCGGCCGATAATGCGCATGTCAGTGTAATTCCTTACCTCCACGATGTGGCTGTGTCCGCCCGAAACAACAAGACAGAGAAAAGGAGGTTCCAGTCCGGGGTGAGATAAGTAATTGGCGGCGATGTGTCCACGCAGATGATGCACCGGAATGAGCGGTTTGCCGGAAGTCATCGCAAGACCCTTGGCGAAATTGACTCCCACGAGCAGAGAGCCGATCAGTCCGGGATAAGCGGTGACGGCGATGGCGTCAACCTCCTCGATTTTGGTTTCCGCCTTGTCAAGTGCCTCACGAACAACGGCGGAAATTGCCTCGCAGTGCATTCTTCCGGCAATTTCAGGCACCACTCCGCCGAATTCCACATGGCGGAAGACCTGTGAAGCCACCACGGAGGAAAGCACCTTTCTGCCGTCCGACACAACGGCGGCGGCTGTGTCGTCGCAGGAGGATTCTATAGCAAAAATTGTCATTCGTATGTTCCCTTCGTCAGTTTTTTGTGAGATATAATGTGTAGATTTCGGCGTTTTCCCTGGGAGAACTGTAGAAATTCGGGCGTGTGCCGAGATGCTCAAAGCCGAATTTTTCATACAAGGCTCTGGCAGGAATATTGGAAGTGCGCACTTCCAGAGATATTTCGTTCATGCCGTGTTCTCTGGCCTTTTGAATGTGTGCGGCAATGAGTGACGACGCCACCGAATTGCGCCTGAATTCAGGGAAAACAGCCACGTTGCAGACATAGGCACAGTCGCCCAGATGATGCACGCCCATGTATCCTGCCACCTGTCCGTCCATCAATGCCGTGAGGAATACGGCGGACGGCACATTCAGCTCTTCGGCAAGGGCCTTTTCGCTCCAGGGAGTGGAAAAGCATTGCCTTTCCATTTCGGCAATCATCGGGAGATGTTCGGCTGTCATCGCAGCAATGGAAATTTCGCCCACCTCAATCACCTCCTTTGGATTCATTTTGTGAGGCGACATTTTGCAGCAGCTGATCCACCGCCTCACGTATTTCGTCACGGCATCCGCGATAGGTTTCCTCATCGCCGCCGAAAGGGTCGGATATTTCGCCGCCCAGCACGGCAGTTTTCTCCCGGGGAATTCCGTATTGTTCCAGAATCTGCGCATGTGACCGGGTCATGACCGCAAATAAATCGGTATCGGACGCAATTTCCGGATTGAGCCGCTGACTGCGATGGGCTGAAATATCTATGCCGATTTCCTCGCATACATCAACGGAATGCTGACTTGCCGGAATACCGTTGAAGGTTGACAGTCCGGCGCTGGATACGGTAATGCGGCTGTCCGGGTATCGCTTCCGAATCAGCTCACGGGCAATGCCTTCCGCCATGGGGGAACGGCATGTGTTGCCAGTGCAGATGAAAGTAATATGCATTGTGTAGAATATCTCCTTTATGAAGGTCGGTCATCCTTTGGCCAGATACCAGTTTTCTCCGATGTGGGCGTCCACAGTGAGCGGCACCGAAAGACTTACTGCGTTTTCCATTTCCTCCTTGAGGAGTGCGGAGGCCTTTTCGGCTTCATCGGTAGGACATTCCAGAATCAGCTCGTCGTGAATCTGCAGGATGAGTCGTGACTTCATTCCTTCTTTCGCAAGCCGGTTGTGAACGGCTATCATGGCGATTTTAATGATGTCGGCGGCTGTTCCCTGAATGGGCATATTTCTGGCGACACGTTCTCCGAATGACCTCATCTGGAAATTGGAAGCGGTCAGTTCCGGCAGATATCTGCGCCTGCCATAGAGCGTCTCGGCGTAGCCTGTCGCCTTGGCCTGCTCGACCACCTTCTTCATGTAGTCGGCAATAGCGGAATATTTGCGCATGTAGCTGTTGATATAGGCCGAAGCCTCGGCGTTGGTTACGCCGATATCCTTTGCGAGCGAAAATGCCGAAATGCCGTAGACAATGCCGAAGTTGACCGCCTTTGCGTTGCTTCTCATCAGGGGAGTGACCTCCTCCAGCGGAATGCCGAAAACCTGCGAAGCGGTGACGGCGTGAATATCGGTGCCGTTTTTGAAGGCGTCGGTCATGGTCTGGTCACCCGCAATGTGGGCGAGCACTCTCAGTTCGATCTGGCTGTAGTCGGCGTCCACAAGCGTCATGCCTTCTCCTGCGCGGAAGAACTTGCGCAGTTCGCTGCCAAGCTCGGTTCGCACAGGAATATTCTGCAGATTCGGTTCGACAGAGCTGATTCTGCCGGTGCGTGTCTCGGTCTGGCGGAATCTGGTGTGAATCCGTCCGTCCTCGGCGATTGTCTTTTTCAGACCCTGGCAGTAGGTGGATGTCAGCTTGGAGAGCGTGCGGAATTCCAGAATAAGAGCGACTATTTCGTATTCGGCGCTGAGTCTTTCCAGCACCTCTGCGTTGGTGGAATAGCCTGTTTTGGTCTTTTTGCCGCCCGGAAGCTTCAGTTTTTCAAAGAGAACCGTTCCGATCTGCTTTGGTGAATTGATGTTGAATTCCTCGCCGGCCAGTTCGTAAATCTTCGAGGTGATTTCGTCAATGCGGACGGAAAGCCGCTTCTCAAATTCGTCCAGAGCGTGAGCATCGGCGGAAAAACCTGCGCTTTCCATGTCGGCAAGCACATAGGCCAGAGGAGTCTCGATTTGACCGAGCAGATTCTGCTGGCCGTTGCGCTCGATTTCCGCCATGATTTTGGCGCACATGACGGGAATTCTCAGACAGAGCATGGTATTGCGCAGCTCGGAGGGAACATTGTCGGGCAGAGCGGAAGCGTACTGCGCGGCGAGCTTCTCCAGATCCTCGCAGTCGGAGGAGGGATTGAGCACATAGGCGGCCAGCATTACGTCACAAGCCACATTTTGGGGAATAATTCCCAGTGGTTCGAGTGTATGAATGGCCGATTTGATGTCGTAGGTGAATTTTCTGACTGAATCGTCCGCGAGAATCTCACGACAGAATTTTTCGACCGATTCTTCGGTGATGACAGTGACACAGCCGTTTTTAGCCGTATAAGCCTGCTTTAAATCACCGGTGAGCATGAAACAGACCTCGCCGCCGGCTCTGATTTCCGAAACAAGTGTGTCGATATCCTTGCAGAACACTACATCCGTGGCGGCGGAAGCGGTTTCCTTGTCTGCCGTCTCCGCCCGGGGAACGGCAGTGCCGCTGTCTCTGAGCCAATCCTTTTTCATTTTTTCGAGCTGACGGAAAAGTTCCAGACGGAGCATGATTTCCGTGACCTTTTCGGCGTCCGGCTTGGAAGGAATGTACTCTTTCAAATCCGTCGGAACAGGCGCCTCGGTGCTGACTGTGCCGAGCCAGCGGCTTAAATAGGCGCTTTCCTTGCCTTCAATGAGTTTTTTGCGTGTGCCGGGTTTGATGTCGATTTCGTCGATGTGGGTGTAAATATAGTCAAGGCTCCCGAAGCGGCTGACCAAGTCCAGCGCTCCCTTTTCGCCGATGCCCGGCACGCCGGGAATATTGTCGCTGGTGTCGCCCTGAATGGCCTTGACCTCAATGAGCTGAACAGGCTTGACACCGTAGGTTTCCATTATCTTTTGTTCATCGTAGATGACCGCCTCGGCCTTTCCCTGTTTGGTGGTGAGCATTCGCACCGCAACGCCGTCACCGACCAGCTGAAGGGTGTCTCTGTCTCCGGTTGCGATTACGCAGGTGTCCTCCGGATTTTTTCGGCAGGCTTCGGCCAGCGTGCCGAGAATGTCATCCGCTTCCCAGCCTTCCGCCGAGAGAAGTCGGATGCCCATGGCGGTAAGCAGTTCTTTGAGCGGCTGAAGCTGCATGGCAAGCTCCGGCGGCATTCCCTTGCGCTTGCCTTTGTAATCGCTGTATTTGAGGTGGCGGAAGGTCGGAGCCTTCATGTCAAAGGCAACTGCAATGCAGTCGGGCTGCGTGTCGGCGTAAATCTTCTGGAACATGGTCAGGAAGCCGTAAATGGCGTTGGTGAAAAAACCGTCTTTGGTGGTGAGCGGACGAACGCCGTAATAAGCCCGGTTTATAATACTGTTGCCGTCGAGCACCAGCAGTTTCATGGCTATCATCTCCGATATTGACAAATAATTACATACAAATACTATTATATACCATGCCGCCGGAAATTAAAAGAGCTTTGAGAAAAAATGAAAAAATATTCTGTTAAGCATCCGCAGCGTCATTTCACGATTGACTTTTGTTTATCGACGGGATATAATTCATATGAAAGAAAGACAACAGAACGGGGTGAAAGAATGCCGCTGAAAATCATTCGCAACGACATCACAAAAATACAGTGCGACGCAGTGGTGAACGCAGCCAACCGATGGCTTGCCGGAGGCGGAGGCGTGGACGGCGCCATACACAGGGCAGCAGGGCCGGAGCTTGACAGGGAATGCAGTAAGCTGGGCGGATGTGAAGTCGGACAAGCAAAGGTGACAAAAGGCTGCAACATGCTCTGCAAGTACATCATTCACACGGTCGGGCCGGTCTGGCAGAACGGCAGGTCGGGAGAATCCGAACTGCTGGCGTCATGCTACCGCGAATCCCTGCGCCTTGCGGTGAAATACAAATGCGAATCGGTGGCCTTTCCGCTGATTTCAACCGGTGCATACGGATATCCCAAGGAAGAGGCGCTTCAGATTGCGGTCAGCGAGATAACCGATTTTCTTCTCAGGAACGAAATGACGGTTTACCTGGTCGTTTATGACAAACTGGGTTTTCAGGCGAGCAAGAAACTGATCAGCGATGTGGAGGAATATATTGACGAGCACTATATCGAAACTCATTTTCTGCCGAGAAATTCCTCTGTGGTTCTTGACGCCGCTCCGCAGAGAATGCACGGCATGCATTTCCGGTCGGTCGCAGGTCAGGCTCCGGAGGAAAAAGCGTTGTGTCAAAGCGCTCCCTGTGGCGAGCCAAGTCTGGATGAGATGCTCAGCACTCTAGACGAGAGTTTTTCGCAGATGCTGCTCCGCAAGATCGACGAGCGCGGCATGAGCGACGCCCAGTGCTATAAAAAGGCGAATATCGACCGCAAACTCTTTTCCAAGATCCGCAGCAATGTCAATTACAAACCCAGTAAAGCCACGGTTCTGGCCTTTGCCATAGCGCTGGAGCTTTCTTTGGACGAGACCAGAGACATGCTCATGAAGGCAGGTTTTGCTCTTTCGCACAGCAATAAATTTGATGTAATTGTGGAATATTTCATTAAAAACAAGAAATATGACATATTCGAAATCAACGAGGTGCTGTTCTCCTTCGATCAGGTGATGCTGGGAGCCTAGCGGATGATTGATTTTCAAAAAAGCGAAGATGTCGCCCGGCAGGCGACCAAATACGATTCCTCTGCGTGTATAATAATGGAGCAAGGTCAAGGGAACGGTAAGCAGAGAGCTTTTCCGAAAGACCGCACAAATATTATCATACGGAGGTTTTATTGATGAAAAACAACATGACGGAACTGGTATTCATTCTGGACAGGAGCGGCTCAATGGCAGGACTTGAGAGCGACACCATCGGAGGATTCAATTCCCTGATTGAGAAACAGCGCAAACAGGAAGGCGAGTGCTATGTATCGGTTGTCCTTTTTGACAACGAGAGCGAAGTGCTTTATGACCGGGTGAAGCTGAGCGAAGTCAGAAAGATGACAGAGGAAGATTACACAGTGAGAGGCTGCACGGCGTTGATCGACGCCATCGGCGGCGCCATTCACCACATCGGCAACATCCACAAATACGCCCGCAAGGAAGATGTGCCGGAGCATACGATGTTTGTCATTACCACTGACGGCATGGAGAATGCCAGCCACCGCTACAGCAGAGACAAGGTCAAGAAGATGATCGAGCACGAAAAGGAGAAATACGGCTGGGAATTTCTCTTTATCGGCGCCAACATTGACGCTGTACAGACGGCCGGACGCATCGGAATCGGCGCAGACCGTGCGGTGAACTATCACGCTGACAGAAAGGGAACATCAGTCGTGTTTGACGCTGTAAGCTGTACCGTAGGCAGCATGAGATCCGGCAACAAAATCGAAGGCTGGAACGACAGCATCAATAGGGACTACAACAGCAGAGAACCCGAAAAACGCAACCAGAAGTAATCTCTTCCGATAACACGGCAGGCATTACCGTAATCACCTGAACAAAAAGACGATCAGCGCTGCAAAGTGCCGGTCGTCTTTTTGTTCTAAACAAGCGTAATAGGAGAATTCACAGGCGGGGGAGGAAGCCGCCATGCCGGGTGAAAAAGATTTCCCGCCATGCTGCCGGATGCAGGCTGAAGGGCCGCAGGACAACCATTCGGGCAGGTGCGTGGCGTCACATTGCCATTTCCAAAGCGTCGGCAAGGCGGAATGCCGCCGATACATCGCCGTGAATCGTAAGCCTGCCGGTGGAATATGCCTCCGTAGGAGTCAGACTGCGTCCGATGAGTGCGCACAGACTGGCGGAACTGAGGGTAAAAGAACACAGACTGTTTTTGTAATCGAAGGGCTGCATGTCGAGCTGACCGTCACGAACCTCCATGAAAAACTTTCCTTCGCCTTCACCGGTCACGTCAAATTCGTAAGCATACACGCCCTGGCCCATGGCTTCAAAGTCCTTCTGTTCAAAATATTCCTTTGTCATGCTGTAAATTTCTTCAAATGTCATATCGCCGTTTCCCTTCAAGGTGTGTTTTACGATTATTATACATAAAGCGGCAACGGTTGTAAATGCCTTTAGCCGCCAAAGATAATTAAAATTTGAAAAGAATTTTTAGTTTAGTTGTATTGAGGAAAAAAATGTGGTATGATGATTGTACCAAGAATTTTTCAATAGGTGATGGATTTGAATTTACAGGTTCAATGGGACAATCAAGCCGGGAGACAGGATGGCAGGATTCGCCGGATTCAGTTTTCTTATTCCGAAGCGATCAGGACGATTGTGTTATTTGCGCTGATGCTCAGGCTGATGATTGCCGTATCCTATCTCAACTCATACGATACCGAGTGGAATATTATGTGGGCTGTTCAGCTGGGAAAGCATTTTTTTGCCGCGCACTGTCATGTGTCCGATCTGGATTATCCGCCGCTGTATCTTTATCCGCTGTATTTTGTGGGCAGACTGATCAGCGTTGAAGGCATCGGCGGCTATCCGCCCTTCAGAATGCTGGCCATCAAGCTGATCCCCTGTGTGACCGACAGCCTTACCTGCGCGGTAATGTACAGGCTTGCCTCCAAAAAAAGCAAGCAGCTTGGATTACTGGCGGCCGTGCTGTGGGCTGTCAATCCTGCGTCTGTTTTCAACTGCGCCTGCTGGGGACAGACCGACTGTGTGCTGATGTTCATGGCGTCGCTTCTCATGCTGGCGCTGGAAGACAAGCATGTGACCGCCGCCGGAATACTGTGGGCGGCGATGTGTTCCACCAAGCTACAAGGACTCTATCTGACTCCCGTTGTAGGCATGGAAGTGCTGACCATCTGCTTCGGCAGACTTTCGCCCGGGGAGTTTTCTCTGGCAAAGATAAAAAAGCCTGCCGTCATGCGGTTTGTCAGATTCGCAGGGGCGGCGGCCGGAACGCTTGCCGCAGTCTATCTTCCTTTTATGATCGGTGCGGGACTGTACCGCAATGCGCCGGAAATGAGCTTTTGGGAGAGATTTTTCAAGCCTGTCACGGTCTATTCGGAAGGCGTCGCCAAATATCCTTATGCCACATTAAACGCCGACAACATCTATATGCTTTTCGGACTCAACGGCGTCAGGGACAAGCTCTCCATCCTTCCCGGCATCAGTGTTTCCACGATCGGAAGCCTATTTCTGCTGCTTTCTGTGGTACTCGTGGTGGCTGTTTATCTCTTCGGCAGGAGACGCTCGCACTGGCTTGCGTCATTCATCTTTATGGAATGTATTTTCATGCTTACCTGCCGGCAGCACGAACGGTATCAGATTCTTACCCTGGTGCTGCTCATGGGAGCGTTCGTTCAGATTGCCGACAAACGCTTGCTCACCCTTTTCAGCCTGAATTCGCTTGTCATATTTTTCAATCAGTTCAGAGTGCTCAGCCGGGTACGTGAAAAGAGCGGATGGTGGCATTATTACAAGAATACCAATATGGTCAACAGAGAATCGGTGCGGAACATTTACTACAGGGGCGCAGAATGGCTGAACCATACAAAGGTGTATTCGTCCGTCAATTCGCTGCTGAATGTTTGTCTGTTTGCGGCTGCGATGGTCTTTGCCGTAAGGTATTTCGCGGATGAATTCAGCGATCAATCACTCCTGAAGCGTCTGACTGAGCTCTTTGAGCGCAGGAAAAAGGCGTAATCGCACGATCGCAAAAGTCGGGAAATCCCTTGAATGAGGATAATTATCTGATTGAGCAGTTCATTTTTCCGTCACCTGGAAGTGACATCCAAAGGAGGATTTATCATAATGGAAGTCAAAAACAGAAAACCGGCGTTTGCGTCACGGCTGTTTTCATCACCCTGCACAGGCGACCGTGCGAGGTACCTGTTTGTGCTGGGAATAGGCTTTGTGACCGCATTTGCCGTCATGCTGCCGTATATCATTTATGACAGCGGATATTTTCTCATGTACGGCGACTTCAACGTGCAGCAGTATCCGTTTTACATGCACGCACATGATGCCATCTGGAACGGGGCCACCGGCTGGGATTTCAAGACCGATCTGGGCGTGAATTTCATCGGTTCCTACAGCTTTTATAATCTCGGCTCGCCCTTCTTTCTGCTGACGCTTCTGCTGCCGTCGGGAGCGGTGCCTTATACCGTAGGCCCGTTGCTCGCTCTGAAGGTAGGCATCTGCGCAATGACCGGATACGCCTATATCCGGCGGTTCACACGGTATGACGATTACGCCGTGCTGGGAGGATTGATGTACGCCTTCTCCGGCTTTTCCGTTTTCAATATGTTCTTCAATCATTTTCACGAGCCGATGGTGTTTTTTCCGCTGATGCTCATCGCATTGGAGGAACTGATGGTCAATGACCGCAAGGGCTGGTTTGCCGTGACGGTGGCGGTCAATTCCTTTGTCAATTACTACTTCTTTGTGGCGGAAGTTGTCTTCATCATCATTTACTTCTTCGTGCGGATGGCTCTGTGCAGCGAATGGAAGGTCACTCCCCGGAAATTCGCCGCCATCGCATTTGAATCCGTGCTTGGCTTCGGCATGGCGGGCATCATGGTACTGCCTTCCGTCTGGGAGGTGGCAAAGAATCCCAGAGCCGAGACAAAGCTCTACGGCTGGAGCGCTGTAGTATATCCGAATTCGCAGCGATATCTGAATATTCTCGAGGCGTTTTTCTTTCCGCCGGATCTGCCTGCGCGTCCGAATTTCACCCCCGATTCCAACACCAAATGGGGATCGCTTGCGGCGTGGCTGCCTCTCTTCGGCATGACGGGAGTCATCGGCTGGCTGCAATGCCGCAAAGGCCACTGGCTGCGCAGAATGTTGATTATCTGCTTCTTCATGGCGTTTATTCCGCTGCTGAATTCCGCGTTTCAGCTGTTCAGCGCCACCTATTACGCAAGATGGTTTTTCATGTTCACTCTGATGACTTCGCTTGCGACCGTAATGGCCGTCAGCAACAGGGATATCGACTGGGTCAGAGCCTTCCGCTGGTCACTTGGAATTACCCTTGCCATAGCGCTGCCGCTTGGCTGTCTGCTGAAAACCGAGGCCGATCCGGCAAATGAGGTGGAGGCCGAATACGGTCTTATCGCCTACAAGGACAGATTCTGGATCTACGTCGCCATTGTGATGCTTTCCCTGATGATGGTTTCACTGATCATCAGATTCATCAGGGCGAATAACCGCGGGGCGGTTTATTCATTGGGATTGCTCGGCATTGTGACCGTATATTTCTGTACGCTTTTCATATTTATCGGTCAGGGAAAAACGCTTTCTTACGACAGCAGGGAGTATGTCATTCCGAATGCGCTCAGCCGAGCCGAAGGAATTGACCTTGACGGGCTGCATGACGCAGAATACCGTGTCGATTTTTATAAGGATATGGATAATATCGGCATGTTCTGGGACACTTCCTGTATTCAGGCGTTTCATTCGATTGTTCCGAAATCGGTCATTGATTTTTACTATTCAGTAGGTGTTCAGAGAGGTGTGGGCAGCCGGCCGGATACCGACAAATACGCGATCCGTTCGCTGCTGAGTGTGAAATACCTCTTTGACAATGCCGAAAAAGGCGGATACAGCATAGACCATGCCGGCCAGAAGACGTTGACAGACCCGAATATGCCGGGCTGGTCTTATCTTAAAACAGAGAGCGGCTACAATATCTGGCAGAACGACTGCTATATTCCGATGGGTTTCACCTATGACTACTACATCACCGAAAGAGAATTCGAGAGCGGCTTTACAAAAAACGAAAGAGGCAATCTTATGCTCCGTGCCATGGTTCTCAGCGATGAACAGGAGCTGGATTACGGTGATATCCTGGAGCCTCTGCCCGCTGAAAAAACCTCGTTCAACGAGGACAGCTACATTTCCGATTGCCGTGACCGTGCCGGAATGAGCTGCGACAGCTTTACAACAGACCGCAACGGCTTCACGGCATCCATTGAAACCGAAAAGCGCAATCTGGTGTTTTTCAGCGTGCCGTATCATGAAGGCTGGAAGGCGTTTGTCAACGGAAAACCGGCGGTGATTGAAAAGGTGAATGTCGGATTCATGGCCGTGGCGTGCGACGCGGGACGTTCCGAAATCAGATTTGAATTTGAGACTCCCATGCTGGGTCTAGGCACCGCCGTTTCCATCGTCTGCATTGCGGCGTTTGCGGTGTATGCCTTGTTCTTTGCTTATGATATCAGCAGAGGACGCAGGGAGAAATTCCGTCGCTTTGCGGTCGCTTTGCGCAGAACCTGCCGCATCAATGTTCCTGCTTCTCAGCAGATGGAACGGCTTGGCCACACGGATGAATTCGGCAGGGAGGAAACCGATGGTTTGTCCGATGAATCGGCCGATGATTTTACAAATGATTTTGCCGATGAGGAAGCGGAGACAGAAAGCGATGAATGAGTTTTCCTTTGAAGAAATCCGCAGCGATGCGCCGCTGTATTCGGCTCTCACGCAGTATGTCCAAAAGAATTGCTCCTCATTTCACACGCCGGGACACAAAGGGCAATGCGGATTCCTGCCCCTTTCATCGAAGCTGGATCTGACCGAACTGCCCGAAACGGATTCGCTGTTTGAATGTACCGGCTGCATCAGGCAGTCGGAGGAGCGTGCGGCGGAATTATTCGGGGCCAAATATACGGCGCTTTCCTCAGGCGGCTGTACGCTTGCCATTCAGGGAATGCTCGCGGCGTTTGCCGGAGCGGGAAGCAAAGTGATATTCAGCCGCAACATTCACAGAAGCGCCGTCAACACGGCAATGCTGCTGGATTTACAGCCGGTCTGGATCATGCACCGGAAGGACTGCGGCCCGGGACTTCCCGGCAGAATATTTCCCGAGGACGTCCGGAAGGCGCTGGCCGCTCATCCGGATGCCGCGGCCGTGTACATCACGTCGCCCGATTATTACGGATGCATGTCGGATATTTCCGGCATATCGGCGGTGTGCGGTGAGTTCGGTCTGCCGCTGCTGGTGGATAATGCCCACGGCACGCACCTGATTGCCTTCGGAAAGCACCCGATAACGCTTGGCGCGGCGGCTTCGGCCTGTTCCGCCCACAAGACGCTCCCGGTGCTGACCGGCGGTGCGTGGCTGAACTGCAATGACGAAAGCGCCGCCGAAAGGATCAAATCATCCATGGCGCTCTTCGGTTCCACCAGTCCGTCTTATCTGACAATGGTCTCGCTTGACCTTGCCCGTGCCTGGATGGCGTCTCAGGGACAATCCGCCTTTGTCCGGCTTTCACGTACCGTGTCGGAACTCCGGCGGCTGGCCGCCGAAATCGGATTCGTGCTGCCTTGCGGCGAATGTGATCCGGTGCGGCTGACATTGCTCACTCATTCTCTCGGAGTGACAGGAGAAGAGGCCGCCGCCTATTTCAGATCATGCGGAGCCGAATGTGAACACAGTGACGCTGCCGCCGTTGTATTTATCCTCACGCCGTTCAACACAGAATCGGATATCGATTGCCTTAAGAGAGCCATTGAGCGATTTCCCGTCAATCATCCTGAAATGACTTGCGCAGACGGTGAAGCCTATTATCTGCCGGAACAGGCGATGTCACCCGGAGAGGTGCTTTTCCGGAGAAGGACGTCCGTTCCGCTGAAAAACGCTGCGGGACGCATTGCCGCTGAAGCCGCCTGTCCGTGTCCTCCCGGAGTGCCGGTAGTCATGCCGGGAGAAATAATTGACGAAAAATGCGTAAACATTCTGTTAAAGACTGGAATTCAGCGGATAAATGTGATAGAATAAACGGTGTACGCCGTGAGCGTATATTCAACCGAAATACACAAAGGGGTTATAGATTTATGAAACTCTTACTTGCAATAGTCAACAACGACGACAGCGCCGCTGTGGCCAACAATCTGACCGCCAAGGGTTTTATTGCGACAAAGCTTTCCACGACAGGCGGCTTTCTCAAGGCCGGCAACACCACATTCCTCATCGGCACCGACGATGAGAAAGTGGATGATGTCATCGGTATCATCAAGACATTCTCGCACAAGAGAAAGCAGGTGGTCGGAGACGAAACCGAATTTGACTTCGCTCTCTTCAAGAGCGTTCCGGTCGAAGTCACGGTTGGCGGTGCGGCCATATTCGTGCTCGATGTGGAGAATTTCATTAAATGCTGAGTACGGTCGATTCCTGTCCGACAGCACGGAGAATATCCCGGGAATTCTGCGGCAACCGTGAAGCGGTGGATGCCGTCGGCAACATGATCGAGAGCGGCAGGATACCTCACGCCTTCATTATCGAAGGTGCGGACGGATCAGGCAAATCCACCTTTGCCAGAATCATCGCCCGGGGCGCAATGTGCAGCTGCCGTGAGCCGCTTCTGGGGGAGTGTGAGCATTGCCGCAAGGTCAGGGAGAATATTCACCCCGATCTGATGCTGGTGACAGGCAGCGGCAAGATTAATGCCATTTCGATAGAGTCGGTGCGTGCCATGCGCAAGGATGCCATGATTGCGCCGAATGAGGCGGACAAGCGGGTTTTTGTGCTGGAGGATTGTGACAATATGCTTCCCGCAGCACAGAATGCCTTTCTCAAGATATTTGAGGAGGCTCCGCCGCATGTCGTGTTCATCATGACCTGCCGTTCCGCAATGAATCTGCTTACGACCATTCGTTCCCGCGGCAGAATCATCACACTGAATCCGGTGGATATATCAGAGGGCGCCGAATATATTGCCAATGAGCTGCATATGGCGGATCCGGAATCGGCTTCGGCGGCCTGTCTGAGGAGCGGCGGAAATATCGGGGAGGCCTTGCGCCTGCTGGGCAGCGAAAATGCTTCGCAGGCGGCAGAAAAGGCCGATGAAGTCACCCGCGGCATTCTGGAAGCGATGTGCTCCGGCAGCGAACTGGAACTGGCGGTAAAATGCGCCGCCATAGGCAAGGACAGAGCACTCGGCGGCATGGTCTGCGGCCTGCTCTGTGAATATCTCCGCCGCGCGATGATGGTTTCGATCGGAGCGCAGGACACCCTCGAATCTCCGGGTCAGGAGGTAATGCGCCTGGGAGCAGAGCTTCCGGCGGAAACCGTTATTGAGCAGATTGACAGGATTAATGAGCTGAGCGAGATGCTCAGGATAAACATCAGTATGCCGCTTTTCAATACAAGACTGGCGATCATACTGCAACGGAGGAAATAATGTCTGAAATAATAGGTGTAAGATTTAAAGAAGGCGGCAAAATCTATTACTTCCGCCCGAATGACGAGGAACTCGAGCCGGGCTGCCACGTGGTGGTAGAGACGGTAAGAGGCACGGAGTGCGGTGAAGTAGTGATGGGCCGCCGTGAGCTGGAGGAAGGCGAATTCAACCGCGAGATAAAGACCATTATCCGCAAGGCGAATGCCGCCGATCTGAACAGACTCAAGGAAAACAGGATAAAGGCAAAGAAAGCCTTTGAAATCTGCAGTCAGAAAATCAAAGCGCACGGACTGGATATGAATCTGCTTGAGGTGGAATGTACCTTTGACAACAGCAAGATCGTATTCAATTTTTCTGCGGAAGGCAGAGTGGATTTCCGTGAACTGGTTAAGGATCTCGCCAGCGTGTTCCGCGCCAGAATAGAGCTTCGTCAGATCGGAGTGCGTGACGAGGCCAAAATGCTGGGCGGCCTTGGCGTATGCGGCCGTCCGTTCTGCTGCAAGCAGTTCATGGGAGACTTCCAGTCAGTGTCCATCAAGATGGCAAAAGAGCAGGGCCTGTCGCTGAATCCGGTGAAGATTTCAGGTACATGCGGCCGGCTTATGTGCTGCCTCAAGCACGAGCAGGACGCATACGAAGATCTGATGTGCACCCTGCCTCAGGTCGGTTCTGCGGTTGTCACTCCCGACGGGCCGGGCGTCATTGTGGACAGGGAACTGATTGCGGGCAGGCTGAAGGTGCGTCTTGACGGAACATCCGATGCGCCTCCGAAAGTTTACCGTGCGTCTGATGTCCTGAAGCCGGGACAGACGCCGCAGCCGGTTCAGAAAAAGGAAGAAGCAGGTGAAATCCGACACGGCGACAAAAAGTCACGCGGTGATTATTCCGACGTCGATTTCGAGGAGAATATTTCATCCATAGGAAAGATAGATTCTCCTGAGCAGTTTGAGGAGGATATCCGTCCCTCTCGCAAACCGATGAATGATCAGGGCAATTCACGCCGTCACGGCAGACAGTCCGACCGTCGGAATCACAACCGCAACGGCGGCGGCAAACCCGAAAATACACATGAGAAGACCAATGACAGGCCGTCGGAAAAGCGTGAAGCCAATGCGGCCAACGAAAACCAGGCGCCAAAGGGAGGCAAGGGCGGCAGTCAGAAACCGAGACCCAACAGAAACCGTCCGAATTACAACAGGAAAAAGGGCGGAGGCAAGCCTCCCGAACGCAAGCCCGACACGACCGAACAGTAAAATGCCATTGCCGTAAAAAAATATAAAAAAACTATTGCATTTTTTTCCGGCATATGATATAATATCAAAGTTGCCGACTGCATCACACAGACAGAAGGCATTTCTATCCGGCGCGCAACGTTCTTCTTCGGTGTGCGTTTGGGGTTTGGCGGCGCAAAAATTCAACACTTTGAGCCGCATTTATCAAAGCGGATATTCCTCTGGACTCACCGGGTGTGTCGTATGAATGTCTGAAATTATCAGGAGGTTTTTTTATGAACGCAACAGAAGCACTTAAGTCCATCGCGGCAGAAAGCATGAAGGCAGAACCGCTCAAGTTTGAGATCGGTGATACCGTCAAGGTCTACGTCAAGATCCGTGAAGGCGAGAAGGAAAGAATCCAGATGTTCGAAGGTACCGTCATTGCCCGCAGAGGCAGCGGCGTTTCCGAGACATTCACCGTCCGTCGTGTATCCTACGGCGTAGGTGTAGAGAGAGTTTTCCCCGTGAATGCACCTGCCGTTGATCGCATCGAGGTAGTTCGCCACGGTAAGATCAGAAGAAGCAAGCTCTACTATCTGCGTGACCGTGTGGGCAAGGCTGCCAAGGTCAAGGAGCTCATCAAGAAGTAATCTGTCTATCAGTACATCAAAAAAGCTTCAAAAAAGGAAACTGTTGTATTTTGATTTCAGCGGTTTCCTTTTTATTTTTGATGACTGAATCATTAATTTTGCGCTTTTTCTGAAAAAATATTTCAAACCATCTTCCAATACTGATAATAAAGTAGTATAATAATATAAATGCAGTTTAAAATTCATATGCAACGGAGGATTATCATGAGCGAAAACAAAACAAACAATGAAAATAAAACCGGAGGTTTTGTCGTTGAAATATACGAGTGGCTTGAAGCTGTCGCGTTTGCTCTGGCAATAGTGGTTATTTTGTTTACCTTCCTGTTCCGTGTGGTAAGCGTTTCCGGGCCGTCCATGCAGCCGACGCTGCAATCGGGAGACCGCATAGTGCTCAACAGCCTTTTCTATTCGCCTCAGAACGGCGATATTGTGGTCATCACACAGCCGAATTCACACGACAACGAGCCGCTTATCAAGCGTGTGATAGGCGTAGAGGGACAGACGATCGTTGTTGACGCGGAAAACGATGTAGTGATGGTGGACGGCGTTCAGATCAACGAGCCGTATATTCTGGATCAGGATATCAAGTATGCCGGCGAGGCTTATGAATATCCGCTGACCATTCCGAAAGGCAAAGTATTCGTCATGGGCGACAACAGAAACGACTCATTCGACAGCCGGAATCCCGGACTGGGCATGGTTGAGGAAAAATACATCATGGGCAAGGCGATATTCAGAATCTATCCTTTTGAAAGAGTCGGAGGTATGGACTGATGAGCGAATTTGACTCTCAGAGCACGCAGACGATTCACTGGTACCCGGGTCATATGACCAAAACACGCCGCCGTATGGAGGAATGTATCAAACTGGTTGACGGCGTTGTTGAAATAATTGACGCGCGCATTCCGATGAGCAGCCGCAATCCCGAAATTGATTCCATTACGGCGCACCGTCCGAGAATCGTTCTGCTCAATAAGGCGGATATCGCCGATGGAGCGGCCACTTCCAGATGGATTGATTATTTCACCAAACATGGCGCCAAGGCAATCGCCTGCGACTGTAAGACAGGCAAAGGACTCAACCGCTTCTCCGACGACGTGCGCAGGCTGCTTGCCGACAGGATTGCCCAATGGGAATCAAAGGGCATGGGCGGCAGGAGCATTAAACTGATGGTGGTTGGAATTCCGAATGTGGGCAAATCGTCCTTTATCAATCGAATGGCAAAGGGCGGCAAAGCGAAGGTGGCCGACCGTCCGGGCATTACCCGCGGAAATCAATGGTTCACCATAGGCGGCGGAATCGAATTGCTCGACACACCGGGCGTTCTCTGGCCGAAATTCGACGACATGGAAGTGGGTCGCAAGCTTGCCTTTACCGGCGCGGTGAAGGATGCCGTGGTGGATCTGGAAACACTGTGTCTCGACCTGCTGGGCTATATGACCAAATACTATCCCGAAAGACTCTGTGAGAGATACAGGATTGATCTGATTGAAGGCATGCAGCCGCTTGACACAATGGAGCTGATCGCCAAAAAACGCGGCATGATCATGCGCGGCGGAGAGATTGATTACGAACGTGTTTCAGTGATGATAATGGACGAATACCGTGGCGGCAAGCTGGGCAGGATCACGCTTGAAGCGCCGGAGGATTTTGCCGGCAAAGATCAATAAACTGAGCGGGAGGCGCTTATCGTGCCGAAAAAAAATGAAAACAAAGAGCCTGTTGACTGGCTGAAATATGAAAACGAGGCATTCTCCGAGGGCAGCCTAATTGTCTGCGGCGTGGACGAGGCGGGACGAGGTCCTTTAGCCGGGCCGGTATTTGCGGCGGCGGTCGTGCTTCACAAGGATCAGATCATCGAGGGCGCCAATGATTCCAAAAAGCTGAGCGAAAAAAAACGGGAAGCTTTGTTTGACGTCATTGTTTCTCAGGCGGCCGATTATTGTATCGCTTCGGTGAATGAAAAAACGATCGACGAAATCAACATATTGCAGGCGACCTATCTTGCGATGGCCAAGGCGGTGGAAGGCCTTAAGAAACGGCCTGACATCTGCCTGATTGACGGCAACCGCAGGCCTCCTCAGATAGAGATTCCCTGCCGAACGATTGTCAAGGGAGACGCCCTTTCCATGAGCATTGCCTGTGCGTCAATCCTGGCAAAGGTGAGCAGGGACAGATTCATGACGGAGCTTGACAGGCAGTATCCGCAGTATCATTTCGCAAAGCACAAAGGATACGGCACACAGCTTCATATTGACCTGCTCAGGCAGTACGGCGCGTCGCCTGTGCATCGGAGAAGCTTCCTGAAAAAAATCGAGGGAATTCCGGAATACAAGGGGTGACCGGCATGAATATCGGCGCAACCGGAAGTGCGGGAGAAAATGCCGCTCTTCAGATGTACCTGAGCAAGGGATTTGAACTGGTCGCGCGCAATTATCAGACCAGATACGGAGAGATTGATATCATCGTCAGAAACGACAGATTTCTGGTGTTCGTTGAGGTCAAAACCAGAACCAGGGCTTCCTATTACAAGGGATATGCCGCCGTCAATCACAGCAAAAAGCAAAAGCTATTCAAGACCGCCTTCACTTTTCTGAAGGAAAACAAATTCAAGCTTCAGCCGAGATTTGACGTGGTTGACATTCTTGGCCACTGGCTGGTGGTGGAGGATAAAGAGGAATTTGCGGTGGATCAGCTCAACTGGTACCAAAATGCCATAACAGCGAGTGATTATGATGGATATATTTGATTTACATTGCGACACTGCCTTTGAATGTGCCGTTCGGCTTGGATGCGTTGATTTAATGAATGGCGCATGGCACATCTCCATTCCACGGGGTGAAGCCATTGCGCACTGGCGGCAGGTTTTTGCGATCTTCATGCCGGATGAATACCGGGGAGACAGCGCCATTGCGCACTATGAAAGGGTGCGGAATTATATTTACAGCCAGGCGGATCTTTTTCCGGATGAATTCCGCATTGTCACTGACGCGGCACAATTCCGCGATGCCGGAGGAAAATGCGGCGCCATCCTCTCGGTGGAAGGCGGTTCGGCGCTGGCCGGAAGGATTGAGCGTGTACAGTCTCTTTACGACGACGGAGTGCGGCTTGTCACGCTGACATGGAATGAAGCCAATGAGCTGGGCGACGGAATTCTGGCCGAGCAGGGGAGAGGACTTACTCCGTTCGGACGTGATGCCGTGCGTGAGATGAACAGACTGGGCATGGCGGTGGACGTTTCTCACCTGTCGGACGCCGGTTTTTACGATGTTGCCGAAATAAGCGATGCGCCGTTTGTGGCAAGTCATTCCAACGCCCGAAAACTGTGCGGTCATAGGAGAAATCTGACCGACGATATGATCAATATCATCAAATCACGAGGCGGCCTGATCGGCCTGAATTTTTATGTCGGTTTTCTGCGTGATGACGAAAATGCGCATATGACGGATATTCTGCGCCTTGCGGAATATATGCTTTCGCTCGGCTGTGAGGATTGTCTGTGCCTTGGAAGCGATTTTGACGGCTGTGATATTCCGCCCGACATGACGGGAATTGAATCAATGAGTGAGCTGTACGAGGCTTTTCTCAGACTGAACTACAGCGAAGCGCTGGTGAATAACATCTTTTCGCACAATGCGGAAAAATATTTCAGAAAATATATTTTTGAGGAATGAGACAACATGATAAACGGAATCGAAGAAAAACAATTCAAGACGTTGGAAGGCGGCGTCTGTGCCGCAAAAGGATTCAGCGCCAATGGCCTGAATTGCGGTCTGAACAAGGACAAAAACAAAAATGACCTCGGCATGGTGGTGAGCGATGTTCTTTGCAACGCTGCGGCGGTCTATACCACCAACAAGGTCAAGGGCGCTCCTCTTCTGGTTACGAAGGCGCACCTTGCGGCAATGGGCGGAAAGACACGGGGCTTCATCGCCAACAGCAAGAATGCCAATACCTGCAATGCCGACGGAGTGGAAAAGGCTGAAATGATGTGCGCACTCGCTGCCAAAGCCATCGGAGTGGACGCCAATGAAATGGTAGTCGCATCCACGGGCGTGATCGGCGAGATTCTTCCCATCGAGCCGATTGCCGAACATGTGGAGGAACTGGCGGCAGGACTTTCACCCGAAAATCACAAGAAGGCGGCCAATGCCATTATGACCACCGACACGGTGATGAAGGAAATCGCCGTGGAATTTGAAGTTGGCGGCGTGCTTTGCCGGATGGGCGGCATGGCCAAAGGCAGCGGAATGATTCACCCGAATATGGCCACCACCTTGAATTTCATCACCACCGATGCGGCGGTCAGTTCCGAGCTGCTCCAAAAAGCGCTGAGTGACGTGGTAAAGGTGACATACAACTGCCTGAGTGTTGACGGCGATACATCCACCAACGACTGTGTGCTTCTCATGGCGAGCGGTCTGGCAGACAATGCCGTGATTGCTTCTGAAGGCGAGGATTACGAGAATTTTAAATCTGCGCTGTATTTCGTGATGATGAACATGACTCGCATGCTGGCCAAGGACGGCGAAGGCGCAAGCAAGCTGATTGAATGTACCTGCGAAGGCGCACCCGATCTTGAGACGGCTATTATTGTCGCCAAGAGCGTTATTCGTTCACCGCTGGTCAAGTGTGCCATGTTCGGCGAGGACGCCAACTGGGGCAGAATTCTCTGCGCCATCGGATACGCCGAAGCGGATTTTGACATTGATAAGGTTGATGTGGATATGTCCTCCACAGGCGGCAAGGTGGCTGTCTGTCGCAGCGGCGCAGGTGTCGCCTTCTCAGAGGAAGAAGCGGCCAGGGTGCTTGCGGCGGATGAGATATCTGTCCTGATTGATCTGCATCAGGGTGACGCATCGGCTAAGGCCTGGGGCTGTGATCTCACCTATGATTACGTGAAGATCAACGGCGATTACAGAACATAATCATTTCCCTGAAATAACAGCAAGGCACAATCTTTGAATGGCCCATTCAAAGATTGTGCCTTGTTTTTTCTTTTCTATCATTGTTTTTGACAAGCTGAAGCGTGTCAAAATAGTTCAAAGAAATGAATTGACTGACCCGGTATGATTTTGGATTCTCTCAGTCACATTCATCTCCGGATTCTTCCACGCTTTCGGCATATGTCCTCAGAGCGTCCCTGATATCGCCCATTTCGTAGCCGTATCTCAGCAAAGATGCGATGGTTCGCCTGATGCCCTTGTCGTCGCGCAGGTCACGGCTGAATTTCTTTTGAAGCAGATCAAGAATGGCGTCCGGTTCGTCGTTCTCGAATTCCTCCATTGCCGTTTCGGCTGTGTCACGGTCAATTCCCTTCAGGCCCAGTTCCTGAATAATCCGCCTCCTGCCGTAGTGTTTCTGGTTGATGAGGTGGCGGATCATATTTTCCGCGTATCGGGAATCGTCAATCGCTCCGATCTCGGTCATGTATTCCACAGCGGCTTCGGCGGAGTCGGCGTCGAAGTCCTTGTGCAGCCGTGTTGCGAGGTCCCGGCTGGAATAGTCCCTGAATTCAAGCAGATAGAGCGCCTTGGATTTGGCCCGCCTGATTTGCGACTGTGCTAGAAGAGCCTGCAATTCTTCCACCGGATAGTCCCGCATCGGTTTCAGATTCTTTTCCGCCGCAAGCTCGCTGTCGAGCGAAACAATCAGTTCACCATCTGAATACAGTCCGGTCAGATGACCTTTCTGCGGTTTGATCTCGGTAATCAGCATGGTCAGTCAACCGAAATGTCGATGTTTTTCTTGCTCTTGGAAAATCTCACTTCGTCCAGAAATTCGTCCGGAATCGGAATGTCGTCAATCATCATGTCATCGGCCTCGTCGGAAGCATGATCGGAGGAACTGTCGTCAGAAGTTCTGGATTCGGTTTCGTCTGTCCCGTCATCCTTCTTTTTTGTTCCCTTTACGGGCTTTTTCTTGCTGATGAGCTTGTCTGCGTTTTCCCTGACCTGCTTTTCGATTTCCTCCGCTATCTCGGGATGATCCAAAAAGTAATTCTTTGCGTTGTCACGTCCCTGGCCGAGCCTTGTTTCACCGTAGGAGAACCATGCGCCGCCTTTTTTGACGATACCGAGTTCCACGGCAAGATCCAGCAGCTCGCCTGTGCGGCTGATGCCTTCGCCGTACATAATGTCAAATTCAGTCGTGCGGAAGGGAGGAGCGATCTTGTTTTTGACGACCTTTGCCTTTGTGCGGTTGCCGATGATTTCGGAGCCGGATTTAAGAGGCTCGCCCTTGCGTATTTCAATGCGGACAGAGCTGTAGAATTTCAGCGCGCGTCCGCCGGGAGTGACTTCCGGATTGCCGTAAACAACGCCGACCTTTTCACGCAGCTGGTTGATAAAAATCGCCACGCAGTTGGATTTGCCGATGGCGCTTGTGAGCTTGCGAAGTGCCTGGCTCATAAGGCGCGCCTGCATTCCCACGAAGGTGCTGCCCATGTCGCCTTCCACCTCGGCGCGAGGCACGAGTGCGGCGACCGAGTCGACGACAATGACGTCAATGGCGCCCGAACGGACAAGTTCCTCGGTGATGGCCAGTGCCTGTTCTCCGTTATCCGGCTGAGAAACGAGCAGATTGTCGATGTCCACGCCCAGTGCCTGAGCGTAGACCGGATCGAGTGCGTGCTCCACGTCGATAAAGGCTGCGTCGCCGCCGAGCTTCTGTGCTTCGGCTATACAATGCAGTGCAAGAGTGGTCTTGCCGGAGGATTCCGGGCCGTACATCTCGATAATTCTGCCTCTGGGCAGGCCGCCTATTCCCAAGGCGAGGTCAAGTCCGAGAGAGCCTGTGGATATTGCCTCCACGTTGAGTGTTGAATTCTGCCCAAGCTTCATTACGGCGCCTTTGCCGAACTGCTTTTCTATGCTTGCCAGAGCTGTTTCCAGCGCCTTTTTCTTATCTACTGCCATGAAAAATCATTCCTTTGCTTTAATTTCTGAATATAGTATATATCATTTATGCGAAAAATGCAAGTACAAAAAACGCATTTATGAAACTGCTGTACCGAAAACACACCTATTGATTCCGTTAAGGTCCTTCACTAAGCCAATCCGATGTATGCCTGACTGCTTCATTATCTCAATGACACCGTCGCAGATATCATACCCGATTTCAAAGGCCATCAATCCATTGCTGTTCAGCAGTTTTTTCCATTGTCCGCAAATAGCCCTGTAAAAATCCAATCCGTCGCTTCCTCCGTCAAGAGCCATTCTGGGTTCGCAGTGAACTTCCCAGGCGAGCCGCTCAATGTTCTCCGAAGGAATATAAGGAGGATTGGAGACGATGCAGTCGAATTTCTGATCCGTTTCGGGCGGCTGAAGCACATCACATGCCATCATTTCCACTCTGCCGCCGCCGAATTCAGCGATGTTGCGTGATAAATAGTTCATTGCCTGCGGGGATTTTTCCGCACAGATCACACTTGCATCCGGGATTCTGCGGGCGATGGCCAGACCGACCGCTCCGCTTCCGGCGCATAGGTCAAGAATATGCGGAGAAGGCTTGTCCTGCATATGTGCGCATGCCGTTTCCACCAGTGTCAGGGTGTCCTCTCTGGGTATGAGTACGCCTTCTCCGACACGCAGCGCCATGTTGTCGAATTCCCATCTGCCGAGAATGTATTGCAGCGGTTCACGTGTGCGACGTATTATCAGTTCATTGAACTGCTCCAGTTTGGAAAGGTCAGCTGTTTCTTCACCGTGAACGGCCAATCCGTTTCGGCCTTTCACATTAAATACAGATTCCAGCAGGCACAACGCATCAAAGGCAGGACTATCCAGTCCTGCCCGTGACAATGTATATTTTCCCTGTTCGTAAGCTTTTCTGATTGAAATGGAGTCCATCAGACAATTTCTCCTTCGGTATTATCGGGAATAACTGCCTTAAGCGCAGCGATCGCACATTCGATCTGATCGTCGCTCGGCTCAAAGGTGGTGATGTGCTGCATCCACATGCCGGGCGCCGAGAGGATCTTGGTAAGAAGATTGTCGTGTTTGCCGCAGAACCGGATGATTTCGTAACCGAATCCCATGACGAGAGGCAGGCAGCAAAGTCTGATAAGAGTGCGCAGCAGCGGCTCTTTGATAGGAATGCATAATCCGACAACAATGCCGATGATCAGCATCACAATCAGAAAACTGGTGCCGCAGCGGGGATGGAAGCGCCTGAATTGACGCACATTTTCCACTGTCAGTTCCTGCTTGGCCTCATAGCAGAAGATGGTTTTGTGTTCGGCTCCGTGATACTCAAAGACTCTGTGCATATCCTTCATCCTGGTGCAGAGGAAGATGTAAACAACAAATATGAGTATTTTCATGACGCCTTCAAACACCGAACGCATCAGCAAATGAGTCGGTGTATCGCCGTCAAGCTTCGGGAACAGCATGGCAAGTCCGGTGTATGAGGCGGTAGGCACGAACATGAAAAGCAGCACGGCAATGGCCACGCCGAGAAGCATCGCCAGCGTCATCAGGGCGCCGAAGAGCTTTTCACCGAAAATCTTGTTTAACTTCTGCTCGAAGGGAGTCAGTTCTTCCTCCTCCTCGACTTCTCCGGAAAGCTCCGCAGAGCGCATGAGCGTCTTGGAACCGACCTTCATGGAGTCAAAGAAGGAATAAATCCCCCTCAGCATAGGAATTTTGAAAATCCAAGGGCGGTCAGCCGGCAGAGTGCAATTCACATTCTCCACCACAATATCGCCTTTAGGACCTCGGACGGCCATCGCCGTATTTTTCGGGCCTCTCATCATAACGCCCTCAATGAGAGCCTGGCCGCCTATGGAAGTGTATTTTGTCTTATTCTTTTTACTCATTTGACTTTACTCCAATGTGTCATTATCTGTTGTATTTTTTTCGGAAGCGGAGGCAACCGAAGCGATTTCGATATTGCTGTTTTGTCTGGCTATGGGAATCAGAATGCTGACATTGGTGCCTTCGCCTTCAACGCTGTCTATCATCAATTCACCGTTATGCTTGCGGATAATTTCATCCGCCACGGCCAGACCGATTCCGAAGCCGCCCTTTGAAGTATTGGCTTTGTAGAATTTCTGTTTGATTTTAGGCAGCTGATCGGCGGGAATACCGCAGCCGTGGTCACGAACGCCTATCGTCAGCATTTCGTTTTCGACCGAAGTGTAAACATAGATTTCTCCGCCGGATTCGCTGTATTTCATGGCATTGTCAATCACGATAATGATGACCTGCTTGAGTTTGTCACGGTCGCCCATGACAGGAATGGCCTGTTCCGGCTCGTAGAAGGTAAGACGTTTGTCTTCTTTGCGGGCTTTATCGGCAAACATAAAGACAACATCGTCGATTTCCGCAATGATATCGAGCATCTGGAAATTCATTACCATGCGGCCGCTCTGCATGCGGGAGAAATCGAGCAGCTGTTCCACCAGACCGCTCAACCGTTCGGTTTCATTGATGATAATGCCCATGCCTCGCTTGATCATGGCTTCATCCTCCGGGCCGCACATGAGCATGGTTTCACTCCAGCCCTTGATGGCGGTCAAAGGAGTGCGCAGCTCGTGGGAGACAGAGGAGATAAAGTCGTTTTTGGCGTTTTCGCTCAGTGCCAATTCGGCCGCCATGGCGTTGATGGAATCCATCAGATCGCCGATTTCATCGTCGTGCTGCTTTTCCAGTCGGATGGAAAAGTCACCTCCCGCGATATTGCCGGCGATATTGGTGATGGTTTTGACGGGATTGACGATCGAGCGTATGAAGTAGGAACTTGACAGCGAGATAAAGAGAAGCACAATCAGCATGATGGCCGAGATGAGGATGACATTGCCTCTGACGGTTTCATCGGTTGGTTCCAGAGAGACGATCAGACGGATGGCCCGGTAGCCTTTGTAATTCGGAAGCGCCAGAATGTAGGTCACTGCGTAGCAATGCTCCTTGTTTTCGTTTCTGCCGTTCCAGCTGCCGTGTTCACCGTTTTTGCAGGCTTCATCGTAATCCGGCTTCGGCTGACCGGCGGGCGGTTCAAAGCCGGAGGAGGTGACAATGGTGGTTCCTCTGCCGTTGATGAACTGTATTTCCATTTTGTCCTTGTCGGCGAAACCTTCGACAAACGACTGGGCGGCAAGTCTGTAATCGTTTTCACTCATGGCGGAGTTGGAATTGAAAGCCGTCTGCGCAAAATAATCGGATGTGACGGAAGCTCTCTGATCCAGGATCTGCTGAATATTGTTGTAATAATAGCTGTTGATCAGCGACACAGAGATGATAAATATCGCCACCAGCATCGTTCCTAAGAGTGAAAAGGTGGTAAAAAGCCAGCGGCGGGTAATCCCCTTGCCCATAATCATTTCCTTGTAAGGCAGGAAAAGGTGCCGTGTCATTCTTTTGAATGTTTCGGGAAATGAGCTGAGCTTGTCATAAAGTCTGGATTTTTTGAATCTCTCCGACAGGCTTTGCTTGGTTTCGGGAGTATTGTTTGAAATATCAGGCAATTGATTCTCCTCCTGATGGTGGTTTACTTCGCATTAAACATCCAACGCATTAAGCTTCCCATTTGTAGCCCAGACCCCAGACGGTGACGATGTGTCTGGGAGAAGAAGGCTTTTCCTCTATCTTCATGCGAAGTCGGCGGATGTTGACGTCCACGATTTTTTCCTCTCCGAAGAAGCCGTCTCCCCAGACATGCTTGAGAATATCGTCGCGGCTGAGAGCCGTCCTTGGATTGGAAAAGAAATACTCCATTATCTGGAATTCAACCTGCGTAAGCTCCACCAGTTCTCCGTTTTTGCTGAGAGTACGGTTGCGCAGATTGAGCACGAAATTGCCCGAATGTAATTCCTCACGGAATGAATGTTCGCTGGTCTCGCTCAGCGAAACACGGCGGTGAAGAGCGTCCACTCTGGCCATCAGTTCGCTGGGACTGAACGGCTTGGTAATGTAATCGTCTGCGCCGTTCATCAGACCGTTGACCTTGTCCATTTCCTGTGACTTGGCGGTGAGCATGATAATGCCGAGATTGCTGTTGCGTCTGCGAAGCTCACGGCAGACAGAGATGCCGTCCATGCCGGGCATCATAACGTCAAGCAGCGCAATGTCAAATCCGCCGTTGGCTTTGTCATAAGCCTCAACTGCGTCGGTTCCGTTGGCCACGTCAAATACGTCATACCCCGAACGCTTCAGATTGATGACCACGAACTCTCTGATGGCGTCTTCGTCTTCTGCTACAAGTATTTTTTTCAATTGAAATCGCCCCTTCGGTATATGTTATTAGGAAAAAGTCAAATCATTGTTTAAATCAATGAAAAAGAAGAATTGATGGTATTTTGATCGACAATAGTCTGCTCACTTGAGAAAATAGCGGCTATGACGGTTTCCTCGGTGGTGTTCAGCACTACGGTGTAATCGGGATTGTGAGCGTCTTCCTTCCACTCCTTGACGGTGAATACCTTGATGCGGAACAGCTCTTCGCTGAAAGCAAACCGGTTTTTCTGATATTTGTAAAAGAACAGAATCCTGTTTTTTTCATCAATGCGGCAGGTCACTTTATTGTCCCAGGCCGACTGCCATGTGATGCTGTAGCCGTCCGACAGATTAATGATGTTTTTCTTCTTGTTTAAAAATGTGTACCCGTTTGATCCGAAATCGGCGTTGAACCAGAGTGTCAAATACATCGGATTTTCGGAAGTTGAGTCGTATCCCGGCAGAAACTGAGTGACCGGAATATCCATCACGCCGTCAGAATCAATGTCACGTGAGGTAATATTTACATTGCGGACGGTGTTGAGCACCGCCTGTTCCTCAACGTCGTAAAACGGCGTTTCCAGATCTCCGTTGGTGCTGTTCCAGTAGACATACTCGGTGATCATGGTTGAATTGTCCTTATAGCCGTCGAGCACGACTCCGAAGATTCTGTCGTCAGTGAGCTTGGCGACCTTTGTCTCGGCGTAATTGAGCACATGCCCGTCGAGCGGAGCCGTATCCGTGACGCTCATGGTGTAGGCATTGTCCACGCCTCTGTGACATTCAATCAGTTTGGCGGTTGCGGTGACTTCGGAAAGATTGAGGTAGGATGCAATTATTTCGTCCGAGCCGTCGTTGTCAAAATCGTAAATCTGCATGTCGGTGTAGGCAACGGAAATATTTGCCTCCTTTGATTCGGAGTATTCTTTGACGTCTATGGAAGTGAGCGTATTGTCCTGAAGACTGTAGGCGGAAATAATATTCAATCCGCTGCTGTAGATGGTCCATCCCACAATAATTTCGTTCAGGCCGTCGCAATTGACATCGCCGAAAAGAACTCGGTCGATTTCACCGCCTTCGCCTTCCTTTTTGGAGAGGAACTTCCACTTTCCGTCATCCTGAGAGAGAACGGCAAGGGATATCGGCTTGGATTCGTCCTGCCGGTAAAATACAAGCGCGTCGTTGCGCTGATCTCCGGTGAGATCGGCCCGCAGGATGGCCGAACGATAGCTGCCGCTTTTGGGATATTTCAGAGTGAAGCTGCCCAGGTTTTTGGTCAGCTCATCCTGGATACTTCTTTCTTCGCCTGCGGGATATGGCGGCCGCATGAGCTGTCTGTCTCCATTGAACAGATGAGCGTTGCAGCCGCAAAGACAGCTGACGGCTAGCATAGCGGCAATCAGTTTTGCCAAAGCAGAAATGCGCATGATAAAACAACCCTCCGGACGATCTTTGCAGACAAAAACTTACATATTAAATATATGATAACACATCGACAGAGAAAATTCCAGTACAACTCGTTAATTTTTCTGGATTTTTCCATAATCTTTTTCATAAGAAAAAACAGCCGTCCGTTTCACATGGAATGAAACAGACGGCTGCGGGAATGATTCCGTCATCAATGCCTGTTGAAGCATACAATCAGACAAGAAAATAACTCAGCGAAAACAGAGCGGCAATCACCAGTTCCAGGGGCTTGATTGTTTTGAAATTGAATAAAATCAGGTTAATGACAATATGAGCGATTAGGCCAAGCGCGATTCCGTCAATGATGGAAGAGGTAAACGGAATAAGGATAATGGTGATAAGAGCGGGGATGCTTTCGCCGAGATTGCCGAAGTCGATTTCCTTGACGGTTCCAAGCATGGTAACGCCGAGATAGACCATGACACATGCGGTAACAGCCGCAGGAATCACAGTGGCAACCGGGGTAAAGAATGCTGCCAGCAGGAAGAACACACCGGCGGTAACGGCGGTAAGTCCTGATTTGCCCTGGGCGCAGATACCGGCTGAAGATTCGGGAACCACGGAAACCATGGGAGAACCCACAAGCGAACCCACGGTGGTGGCGATGGCATTGGACGCAACGGTGGTTTTCAGCTTGCCGAAATTGCCTTTGTCGTCAAGTTTGCCGTTGTTTTTGGCGATGGCGTAGACGACGCTCACGGATTCGGTGGCGTTGAGCATTGCACAGACAAGCACGGTCAGGACAATGGTGAGAATCGGCTTTACACTAAGGGACATTCCCTTGATAATGTCGCCGATGCCTTTGGTCAGACCGACCAGGAAACCCTGTGAATACCAGCTTCCGAACTGATCGTTAAAGCTGCCGAAGGCCGGCTTGAGCGAAATGGGATCCACCAGCTTGAGAAAATATCCTCCGCCGAAATAAATGGCTCCGGAAGCCAGCAGGCCAAGCAGCGGCGGAAAAGGAAGTGACAGCTTTTTAAACAGTCCGATGAAAATCAGGCCTGCGAACATGACCAGGACGGTGAATGAAGTCAGACTGATTTTTGACAGATCGGCAATTTGCCAGCTTCCCGAGTCATTCACGGTGAGAAAACCGGAATTCTTCAGACCGATCATGGCTATGTAGATGCCCAGACCGGCAGAAATGCTGTTTTTCATGCTGCCCGGCAGGGATGAATAAATCATGTCGTTAATTCCGGCAAAAGAAAGACCCACAAAAATCAGACCGGCGACAAAACAGATAGTCAGCGCCTGGGAATAGCTGTATCCCAAGTCCTTCATCAGCGTGGAAATGAAGAATACCGTCAGACCGACGCTCGGGCCTACAACAAAGGGCTGCTTGGCCAAGAATCCCATAACCATGCATCCGATAAAGCAGGTAAGGCACATGGCGATGTGAGCCGTTCCGGCGGAAGGATTATTTCCGCCCAGCAGTGCGGGATACTGCACAAGCAGGTAGCTCATGGTGATGAATGTGGTGATTCCCGCCAGTATTTCAGCCACGAAGTTGGTTCCGTTGCCCTGCAAGTCAAAAACTTTCATTGTAATTCCCTTCCTTAATTTTGAAGATATTTAGATAATCGCACAAATACAAAACAATTATCTATTGTCATTATATAACATATCAGGGATAAAATCAACTGATTATTTTGTATATTTTATTAAGAATAGATTTATGAATTATTGCAAAAAAGGTATTGAAAAGCGACCGGGGGTTATGATATAATATTTGTTAAAGTATTGACAAAAGGAAGTTCGGATGAATGCTCGAAATCAAAAACCTGTCTTACGTCACATCGGAAGGTAAGACGATACTCGACGACATAAATCTTAAAGTCGATCAGAAATTTGTCGCAATCACCGGCCCGAACGGCAGCGGCAAATCCACTCTGGCCAAGATCATCGCGGGAATCATTACCCCTACCCGGGGCAGCATTATTCTTGACGGCACCGACATCACAGGCATGTCCATCACCGAGCGAGCCAGGAACGGAGTGAGCTTTGCCTTTCAGCAGCCTGTCCGTTTCAAAGGCATCACGGTGAGTGATATCATTTCAATAGCGGCCGGTCGTGAATTGTCCCTCGATGAAGCCTGCGAATATCTCTCGGAAGTCGGACTCTGCGCCAGGGATTATATTGACCGTGAAATCAACGAATCACTTTCAGGCGGCGAACTCAAGCGCATTGAGATTGCCACGGCATTTGCGCGTTCCACCAAGCTTACGATATTTGACGAGCCGGAGGCCGGCATTGACCTGTGGAGCTTCCAGAGTCTCATCAAGGTTTTTGAGCGCATGTACGAAAAGACAAACGGCAGCATTATGATCATTTCCCATCAGGAGAGGATACTCTCCTTTGCCGAACAGATCATTCTGCTGACTGCCGGCAAAATCGCTGCGGTCGGCGGCAAGGACGAAATTATGCCCCTGCTGCTGGACAGCAATGTCAGATACGAATGTTCAAGGAGGGGTTGATGCTATGAACGGACTTAATATCAGCAGCGACAAGCTGGACATGCTGGGCAAAATCAGCGTGATGGCGGAGAATCTCTCCGGCGCATTCAGTCTGAGAGTGGACGGCAGCCCTTATGCCAAAGGATCCAGCGCCAATGTCACCATTACCGCCAAAAAGGACCTTCCCGGCATTGACATCCGGGTCAAGGACGGCACCGTCGGCGAGAAGATTCATATTCCGGTTATTCTCACACAGAGCGGAATCAAAGACCTGGTTTACAATGATTTCTATATCGGGGAAAACTGTGACATTGAGATCGTGGCGGGCTGCGGCATTCACAACCACGGTCACGAGGACAGCGCACACGACGGAATCCACTCTTTCCACATCGGCAAAAACTCAAAGGTATTCTACTCCGAAAAGCATTACGGAGAATCGGCGCCGCAGGCCGGCAGGAATATCATGAATCCCACAACCATCGTTGAAATTGCCGAGGGCGGATATATGGAGATGGACACCGTTCAGATACAGGGCGTTGACAATACCATACGCACCACCAAGGGCAAGCTGGGGGACAAGGCCGTGCTGAAAATAACCGAAAGAATCATGACCGACGGGGATCAGTACGCTGAGACACGCTTCGAGGTGGATTTGGAAGGCGAGGATTCAGGCACGCACGTCATTTCCCGTTCAGTGGCAAGGGATCATTCCAAACAGCTCTATATTTCCAATGTCAACGGCAACAACAAGTGCTCCGGACACACCGAATGTGACGCCATCATTATGGACACCGCGTCGGTCAGCGCCGTGCCGAAGATCAGCGCCAATTCCACAGATGCTTCGCTCATACACGAAGCGGCTATCGGAAAAATCGCGGGCGAGCAGCTCACCAAGCTGATGACCCTGGGACTTACCGAAAAGGAAGCGGAAGACCGCATAATCAACGGATTTATCAGCTGACAGAGACATTAATCTGTCAGGAATGTGCATTGACATCTCGCCCAAAAAAAGTATAATAATATTATAATAGTAAATTGTAAAAAATAAACACCTTATCAAGAGTGACGGAGGGTTCAGGCCCTGTGAAGTCCGGCAACCTGCTTCATTGTACAGTGCGGCAAGGTGCCAATTCCTGCGGCGAAAGCCGAGAGATGAGGGGCGGAAGCAATCGATTTCCCCGGTATCTCACGATACCGGGTTTTCTTATGATTAATCTGACAATGAAAGGAATTTTGAAGCATGAAGGAAAAGAATCACTATCTGTTCACATCAGAATCGGTAACGGAAGGACATCCCGACAAGGTCTGCGACCAGATTTCGGATGCGGTGCTGGATGCCATCCTGGAGAAGGATCCCGGCGCACACGTCGCCTGTGAGACCACCGTGACAACGGGATATGTGTCTGTAATGGGTGAAATCACCGCAGACTGCTATGTGGATATTCCCAAAATCGCCCGTGACGTGATTATCGGTATTGGCTACAACAGCCACGAAGCGAGCTTTGACGGCAACACCTGTGCCGTTGTCACATCCATCGACGAACAATCTCCCGATATCGCCATGGGCGTCAATCAATCCAATGAGGTGCAGAACGGTCTGAGCGACAACGAAATTGATATGATCGGCGCAGGTGATCAGGGCATGATGTTCGGCTTTGCCTGTGACGAGACCGAAGAACTGATGCCGCTTCCGATCTCTCTGGCACACAAAATGGCCAAGAGGCTCACCGAAGTCCGCAAGAACGGCACGATACCCTATCTTCAGCCGGACGGCAAGACACAGGTTACCGTGGAATACGATGAAAACGGTACTCCTTTTCGCGTTGACACGGTGGTTGTTTCCACACAGCATTCCGCAAGCGCCACGCTCGAGCAGATTCGCACCGATGTGATTGCGCAGGTTGTCATGCCGACTCTTCCGTCTCATCTGGTGGATGACGACCTCAAAATATTCGTCAATCCTACAGGAAGGTTTGTCATCGGCGGCCCTCAGGGCGATTCGGGACTGACCGGACGCAAGATCATTGTCGACACCTACGGCGGATACTCACGTCACGGCGGCGGAGCATTTTCGGGCAAGGATCCGACAAAGGTCGACCGCTCAGGCTCCTATATGGCCCGTTACATCGCCAAGAATATCGTTGCGGCCGGACTTGCCGGAAAGTGTGAAATTCAGATTGCCTACGCCATCGGCGTTGCGCACCCGGTTTCCATATTTGTGGATACCTTCGGTACAGGCAAGGTGTCGGACAGCGTGCTTTCAGAGGCAGTTGGAAAGGTATTTGACCTGCGTCCGGCGGCAATTATCCGTGATCTCGACCTTCGCCGTCCGATTTACCGTCAGGTTGCCGCTTACGGCCACATGGGCAGAACAGACCTCAATGTCCCCTGGGAAAAGACCGACAAGACACAGGAATTGATGGCGGCCGTGAAGTGATTTTTTTCAAATTGTGATGAGTGTTTATCCCTTTGGCGAGAAAAAAGTCGCTGAAGGGATATTATTTGTTGAATCAGCTTGCAATTCTCTATATTCTATGGTAAAATATGGATAAAATTACGATGAGCAGGTGATTAACATGGGATATGAAGTTTTTATTTCCTTTAAGCGCAATAAAATAGGCGGCGGAGGAGTGACGCGTGATTACTATCTGGCCAAGGATTTGTATCAGACGCTTACTGATCTGGGGCTGAAGGTTTTTTTCAGTGAGAAGGATATCTCGACCGCCGTATTTATCAATCAGATCAATCAGGGATTGAGTGAGGCGAAAATTCTGATTGTTGTCGGAACAAGCTGCGCCAATATGGAATCACAGTACGTCCAATACGAATGGGGCTCGTTCCACAATGAAATTCTTAACGGCAACAAATCCGGCTGTGAGATTTACACATATCTGGAGGGAATGGATCCCCGTGAAGCGCCTCTGACACTGCGTCGATTGGATTCATTCAATGTTTCTCAGAAAGAAAAGCTGGTGCAGAGGATTTTCTACAATCTCAGGCACACATCGCCTCAGGTGAATGTGGCTCCAGCACCGAAGTCCGCAAAGGCAAAGCTGGCCGCCATCTCGGTCGCAGCGGTGGCTTTGCTGATTGGAGGAATCATTTTTGCCTCGGTGGTGATATCCAATCAGTCCCGCGGTTCGGATTTTTCCGACAATAACGGCTACGGAACGTATGATGATACCGAACTATATGATGACGATACCGAAACATATGACAATGAGGATGACTCGGATTCGTCATCTTCCGAAGGATTTTCCGATCTTTTCGTCGGAACGCATTTTTCCTTTGGCAGCTATCCGCAGAATTCGAGTTCGCCGGAGTCGATAGAATGGCGTGTGCTCGCGGTGGAGAACGGCAGGGCGCTGGTTATTTCGGAAAAATCGCTTGACTGCGTCAAATACAACAGCAGCAGATCCAGTGTCACATGGAGTAACTGTTCACTGAGGACATGGATGAACGGTACATTTTTGAATACGGCCTTTTCCTCGGGTGACCAGTCGCTGATTCTGACCTCAACCGTTACCACGCCGTCAAACTCCAAATTCAATACCTACGGCGGCGAGTCAACGCAGGATAAGATTTTCGCTCTTAGCGCACAGGAAGCGAGAAAATATTTCAGCGGAAATGACGACAGAAAGGCGGAAGTGACATCTTATGCCATCAGCAGAGGAAGCTTTGTGCATGCGACGGAAACGGTCAACGGCATGCCCGCAAGCTGGTGGTATCTGCGCACGCCTGGTTCTTCGGGGACTCGTTCCTCACATGTAACAAGCGGCGGCTCGGTTTATGACGAGGGTGATTTTGTCAATCTCAATAACGGTTCTGTGCGTCCGGCTATGTGGGTGAAAACAAAATAACATTAACGGAATAGTCCTCTTCGCCGGAATTCAGAGACGAAGGGGACTATGGACTATTCGGATCAATTATACTCAGAGACAGAACGATGCTCTACGACGGAAAAATAATCATCTCAACGGAGTGAAGCAAAATGGCATGCGAGGTTTTCATTTCATTTAAACGAGGGAGGAATGACGGAGGCGGACTGACCAGAGATTATTATCTGGCCTCCGATCTGCACCGGACGCTGGTGGGAAACGGCGTTCAGGTCTTTTTCAGCGAAAAGGATTTGTCCGGATCGGCATTTGTACGGGAAATTTACAGAGCGCTGGATCAGGCGAAAATAATCGTTGTAGTGGGCACCAGACCGGAATATATAGAATCCGAATGGGTGCACAGCGAGTGGGAGTTTTTTCTGACGGCGATACTCGGCAAGCGCAAGAGCGGAGGAGAAATCTACACATATCTGGAAGGCATGTCCACGAATGATCTGCCTCCGGAGCTTTACAACCGCCAGTCATTTGATTCGGGTGAGAAGTCGAAGCTTGTTGAGAGAATCCTGCAGAATTTAGGCAAAACCGAAGCGAATAAGGAGGAAAAACCAGCGGATGCGGCTGCATTCAGTCAGCCGTTTCAGGGGAAACAGGAGTTTTCCCGGGAAACGGAAGCCGAGCAGGATTCGGATAACGAACCAAACGGGATGGAACAACAGCTGTATTCTCTTATGAGCGCTCATACGCCTGTAACGACGCTGCTGGGGCGGATATTGGTAACGGTGCTGGTTTTGGTTCTGTTTTTTTCGTGGTCGATTCTGTCAATTTTCATCGATCAATTCACTTTCGTATCAGCGGCAAGTATTATCCTTGGCGGAGTCCTGCTCTTTATCACCTGGAAATTTTAGTAACAGATCAACCGATTCTCCCATCCGTCCGGGGCAATATTTTGCCCGGACGGATATTTTTATATTTTGCATTTTTTCATAATCCTTCATCAATTTCCGTAAACATGTGATATAATAGATATAACGCAATGATTACGATAGGAAACGGAATGAATGAAATGATACTTCCCCAACCGCTGCGTCCGGGAGATAAGGTGGCGCTGGTGGCGCCCTGTTCGCCGGTTCTCCCGGAACGGCTCGCCTATGCGGCCAAATTTATCGAAGATTCAGGCTACATACCCGAAATATTCCCCTCCTGCGGGGGCCGCCTGGGATTTCTCGCAGGAGATGACCGACTGCGTGCCGGCGATATCAATCGCGCATTTGCTGACAAGGCGATAGGGGCGGTGGTTGTCATCCGGGGAGGATACGGCGGAGCGAGACTTGCAAATTTGCTGGATTATGATATAATACAGTCAAATCCCAAGATTTTCTGCGGATTCAGCGATGCGACGGTGCTGCACCTGCTGATCAATCAGCGATGCGGACTGGTAACATTCCATGCGCCGATGCCTGCGGCGGCCAATTTCCCTGAGGACAGATGGATGCGTGATTCTCTTGCGGATGTTCTGTCCGGCGGTTGGTGCAGGTCAATTTCATCGGACAGCGAATCGGACAACGCCGGAGTTCCGCTGGAATGTCTCTGCGCAGGAAGCGGCGAGGGAATGCTCACGGGGGGCAATCTGACCATTATTGCCTCCACGGCAGGCACGCCGTATCAGCTTGATTGTCACGGAAAAATCCTCTTTCTGGAGGACGTGAGCGAATACGCCTATGCCATCGACCGTTCGATACTTCATCTCAGGCACAGCGGAATACTGGACGGCTGCCGCGGAATCATTCTCGGCACATGGAAGGACTGCGCCGCGCCGGCGGATTATTCGCTGAGAGAGGTGTTTTTAAGGGGGTTCGGAGACCTGAATATCCCCGTGATTTCCGGCCTGCAATGCGGACACAGCGTCCCTTCAACGTCGCTTCCGCTCGGAATGACGGCTGAAATTTCCTCAGGTGAGGATGGTTGCCGGATTATTACTCCGGCAACTAAATATTGATAATAAAAAGAAAAAAGCAAGCGC
>CAMHJC010000005.1 GCA_946185345.1 uncultured Clostridia bacterium | reverse complement strand
TATAGGGGCTTCCCGGACTTTTTTGGTTAAATTTCCACTATTCCCACTCGATGGTTGCGGGGGGCTTGCTGGTGATGTCGTAGACAATGCGGTTGATATGTCCGACCTCATTGACAATGCGGTTGGATGCAATTTCCAGCACATCATACGGAATTCTCGCCCAGTCGGCGGTCATGAAATCTGTCGTATTGACGGCACGAAGCGCAACTGTATAATCATACGTCCTTGCGTCACCCATAACGCCGACGGAACGCATATCGGTCAGCACTGCAAAATATTGATTGATATCTCTGTCAAGTCCTGCCTTGGCAATTTCCTCACGGAAGATGGCATCGGCCTCTCTGAGAATATTCAGCTTGTACTCCGTGATTTCACCGAGGCAGCGGACAGCCAATCCGGGGCCGGGGAACGGCTGACGGAATACCAGATTTTCCGGAATGCCGAGTTCCAGTCCTGCTCTGCGAACTTCATCCTTGAAGAGATAACGGAGCGGCTCGATAATTTCCTCAAAATCCACATGCTCCGGCAGACCGCCGACATTGTGGTGGCTCTTGATGTTGGCCGCATCGCCTGCGCCGCTCTCAATGACATCCGGATAAATCGTTCCCTGCACCAGATAATCCACCTTACCGAGCTTCTTTGCCTCGGCTTCAAATACTCTGATAAATTCCTCTCCGATTGCCTTTCGCTTCTGTTCGGGTTCTGTCTTTCCCGCCAATCTGCTTAAGAAGCGCTCCTGCGCGTTGACGCGGATCATATTGATGTCAAACTGCTCCTTGAATACTTTTTCGACTTCATCTCCTTCATTCTTGCGGAGAAGTCCGTTGTCCACAAATATACAGGTGAGCTGCTTGCCTACCGCTTTATGTATCATGACGGCGGCTACGGAACTGTCCACTCCTCCTGAAAGAGCGCAAAGCACCTTCTTATCTCCTATTTTATCCCTGAGAGCCGCAACTGTCTCCTCCACAAAGGAATTCATCGTCCAATCGCCGGCTGCCTTACACACATCATAAAGGAAGGAACGGAGCATCTTGTCTCCTTCGGCGGTATGCTGCACTTCGAGGTGGAACTGCACGGCGTACAGATTGCGTGATCTGTTTTCCATGGCCGCAACCGGGCATGAACTGCTCCGGGCGGTGGCATTGAATCCTTCCGGCAGTTCGGCAATGTAGTCGGTGTGGCTCATCCATACGACGGTCTTTTCATCGACCTGCGAAAAAAGCGGAGATGACTTGTCCGCATTGATTTCGATCTTTCCGTATTCCCTCACCGGAGCGGCTTTGACATCTCCTCCGAGGAGATAGGCCATCAGCTGAGCACCGTAACAAATACCCAGCACAGGAATACCAAGCTCAAATATTTCAGTGGAATACTTCGGGGAATTATCATCATATACGCTGTTCGGGCCGCCTGTGAAAATCACGCCAATGTATCCCTCCGCCTTAATAGCTTCAAGTGGAGTGGTATAAGGCTTCACCTCGGCATATACGCCAAGATCACGCACTCGTCTGGCAATTAACTGGTTGTACTGTCCGCCAAAATCCAGAACAAGAATTTTCTGATGATCCATATTATCACATTCCTTTGCCGTTGTCACTGTTGAATCCGGCTGATTATATTTTAGATATTATACAACAAATGCGGCGGATTTTTAAAGATGTATTTCAGATAAATATTCTTCCACTTTTAACCATAAAAACATGACTTTACAATAAAAATCCGCACGGCATCAGAATGAATCATTCCCATGCCGTGCGGACACAATTGTCTGAAGACGGAAAAGCGTTATCCTATCACCTTGTATCCCTGCGCTTCCACTGCCTGTTTCAGAATATCCACAGAAGTACCCTCATTCACCGTGACAATTGCCGTGCCTTTTTCATGACTCACATCGGCTTTGACAACCTCGGGAAGTGCCTCAAGAGCCTGCTTGACTCTGGCTTCACAGTGACCGCACATCATGCCTTCGATTTTCATTGTGATTTTGTTCTTTCCAAACATTTCTTCATTCTCCTTGTCTTGTGTTGTATTCATTGTAAACTCTTCCGCGGCTTTGATTTTCTTGTCATGCCTCGCACTTCGAATATTCAAAAAATTGAGACGCAAAGCATTGGACACTACGCAGAAGCTCGACAGGCTCATTGCTGCCGCTCCGAACATGGGATTCATCTCCCAGCCGAATATCGGTATCCAGATACCTGCCGCAAGCGGAATTCCGATGACATTGTAGAAAAACGCCCAAAATAGATTTTGCCGGATATTCCTCAGCGTTCCCCTGCTAAGGCGAATTGCCGCCGGAACGTCGCTCAGTCTGCTCTTCATCAGCACCACTTCCGCTGCGTCAATGGCAATGTCGGTTCCTGCGCCGATGGCTATTCCGACATCCGCGCTTGTCAGTGCCGGAGCGTCGTTGATGCCATCGCCAACCATTGCCACACGTCCGTAACGCTTCAATTCTTCAATAACGCTCTGCTTGCCGTCCGGAAGGACGCCTGCGACCACATCATCTACACCGGCTTTCTCTCCAACCGCATGCGCAGTGCGCTCATTGTCACCGGTAAGCATGACCACACGAATTCCCATATTCCGCAATTCGCTGATTGCCTGCGGACTGTCGGGTTTCATTGTGTCCGCCACGGCAATGATGCCGATTAATTCGCCGTTTGTGCAGAAAAATAACGGCGTCTTGCCTTGTGAAGCTAAATTACCGGCTGTTTCTTTGAGATGATCCGTCAAATCGCAGATTCCGCCGATATATTTCATACTGCCGCCTGAAATAATCGCACCGTTAAGGGTTGCGGTCAGACCGTTGCCCGGAAGCGCCTGAAAATCCGTTACTTCCTCGGCTGTTATACCACGCTCTGACGCCGCACTGACAATGGCCTTTGCAAGCGGGTGCTCGCTCTTGCTTTCCAGAGCAAATGCATCGGACAGAAGCCGCTGTTCGCTCACGCCTTCGGCCGGCAGGATATCGGTCACTCTCGGCTCGCCTTCCGTAACGGTCCCGGTTTTGTCGAGCGCCACAATCTGAATTCTGCCAGCCTGTTCGAGAGATGCGGCCGTTTTGAATAAAATTCCGCTCTTTGCGCCCATTCCGCTGCCAACCATGATAGCGACAGGAGTGGCAAGTCCCAGGGCGCAGGGACAGCTTATGACCAGAACGGAAATTCCCCTTGCGAGAGCAAAGCCCACGCTTTTGCCCGCAATCAGCCACACCGCTGCGGTCACCAGAGCGATGGCTATGACAGTGGGAACAAATACGCCGGAAACCCTGTCGGCGGTTTTGGCAATCGGCGCTTTGGTAGCGGCAGCATCGCTCACCATTCTGATGATACGTGAAAGGGTCGTGTCCTCCCCTACTCCGGTGGCTTCACACCTGATGAAGCCCGATTGGTTGACCGTTCCCGCCGAAACAGCATCGCCTGAAGATTTATCCACCGGAATACTCTCTCCCGTTAATGCCGATTCATTCACAGCGCTGACTCCGTCAATTACCACTCCGTCTACCGGGATATTTTCGCCCGGTCGCACAACAAATGTGTCTCCTCTCCGCACCTGTTCAATCGGAACGGTGGTTTCCTGTCCGTCTTTAATCAGCACGGCAGTCTTTGGAGCAAGCTTCATCAGACTTTTAAGCGCATCGGTGGTCTTGCCCTTGGAACGTGCTTCAAGCATCTTGCCCACGGTTATGAGAGCGAGTATCATTGCCGCCGATTCAAAATAGAATTCGTGCATATAGGATTCCGCACCTGCCGAATCGCCTTTCACCACGCAATCGGTCATTGCGAAGAGTGCGTAAACACTGTAGACAAACGACGCTCCCGAACCGAGTGCAACCAGCGTATCCATATTCGGCGCACGGTGAAGCAGGCCTTTGAAACCGCTGACAAAGAACTTCTGGTTGATGACCATGACAATCGCCGCAAGAATCATCTGCACAAGTCCCATTGCCACGTGATTGCCGTCAAAGAATGACGGCAGAGGCCAGTTCCACATCATGTGTCCCATGGAAAAATACATCAGCACGGCGAGGAATCCCAGCGAGGCAATGAGCCTGCGTTTCAGCACCGGCGTCTCACGGTCTGCCAACGCATCCTCCTCTGGAGAAGAACTGCCGCCTTTACCAGTTGAAATTCCCTTGACTGATGCGCCGTAGCCTGCCTCCTGAACGGCTGCAAGGATGGCCGCCGGAGAGGCGTTTCCCTCAACGCCCATTGAATTGGTAAGCAGACTGACTGAACAGGATGTCACCCCTTCTACCTTCGACACGGCTTTTTCGACTCGTGCGCTGCAGGCAGCACAGCTCATTCCTGTTACATTGTACTGTTCTATGATCTTCATTCCTCCCTTTGAAAACAGCGTAAAAGAACGCTGTTAGTTTAAACTAATTATACCTCATCCGGAATGATTTGTCAAGCATTGCATTAAATGCCCGATGTCAGGCGAGTGGATTCACTGCCGGCAACCGGGCATTGCTTTTTTGGAAAAATCAGAAGTGATAGTTCACAGGCTCGGCGGTGAAGGAACAGATAACCGCACTCGCGTTTTGCAGACTGAGCACTTCCATCACGCCGTCGTCCTCGCTGTACATCGAACGAAGATCAGGATTGGCCTGAAGCATGGCTTCTTTTGCCTCACGGCGATCGTCCCGCACGGCTTCGGCCGTCAGACGGATCCATCTGCCGTCCGGCGTCATGCCTGAAATTTCGACCTTGCCGTTCGCCTGCATCTGGGCATAGACGGATTTGGTGTTGGCGGTGATGATGTACATCCTGCAGTCAAATTCGCAGACCGCCCCGAAAGGTCGCACCCTCGGCTGATCTCCTTCAACGGTGGCAAGATAAAACACGCCGCACTGCTTTAAAAAATCAAGTACTTCTTTCATGGATGCTTTCTCTCCTTTACTCCTTGGACTTGTAGTACAGCATACAGTGGCAGTAGCCTTCAAAATCCGGGTCGGCAATCTGGTCACGGAATTCCTTGCACATGCATTTGGTGTCTTCGGTCATTTCAAGGCGGCAGGGACAGTATCCGCCTCTGGCATTCAGTCCCTTCTTGACCGTCTCTACTACGTCTGGGTTTTCATTTAATCTGATCTTTGCCATAATAATGTACTCCTTTATAAATTTATACCAGCGCTTTCACGCTGTCGAAGTGGATAGCGGAGGATCTGATCTTCTGCTCGCTGCCGATAACCGTCTCTGTTGCTCCGTCAAGCCAACTTTCGAGATAAGGTGCCAGCGCCTTGATGTCATCCAGCGTGGCGGAAATGATCTGCTCTCTGATCTTCTCTGCGTCATCGGCGGTAATGCCGTTGAGTTCCCGGCGAATCTGGGACATTCCCTTGACATAGGCAGGTCTCGGACGGTCAAGCTTGTTGAGTGCGCCGATCACAAACTGACGGAACGTCCGCTCGTCCATTTCGAGAGAATGAAGATAATTGACCACATTGCGGTAACACTGGTAAGTTTCGTCCAGGTTCGGATCACGGAAGGATACCATCACTGCCGCTCCCGTGCGCAGGAATTTTACTCCCACTCCGTAAGCGCCGCCAAGCACACGGATATTCTGCCACAGATAATCTGTATCCAGAAGATGCTGGAGCACAAGCAGATAACCGTATTTTTCGGAAGCTTCACCGGGAAGCATGCCGCAGAGAGCCGCATACTGAACCTGTGAGGGAGAATACAGCGCTGTGCTCTGTCTGGCGGACAGGGAAACCGCTGCCATTTCCTTCTCTTCCCTGCCGTGAAGAAGCCTGACAAAGCTTTCGGTCATGCTTTTCGCCTGTGAAAGGAAACATTCCTCGCCCACATAGGAGAATCGCCAGCCGTCAGCATCGAAAAGGCTCGTTCTGATCGCTTCAAGGGCCGTCACAAGTTCTTCCCTGCGTTCGTCAAAATCGCTGAGCAGACCGCAGAGGAACCGGTAGAAGGAATATCCCTGCAATTCGTCCGTCCATGCATAGACCTCGGAATAGGCGCTGAGACCTAAATGTTCCGCCACGACGTTGGACGATTCAAGCAGTTCACGCTCATACCCTGTCTTGAGCTGAAGCAGCATGTCTCGGATATGGTCGGTATCCGAAAAATCCGTCTCCAGCAGTATCTCACGGTTGAGGTCAAATGCCTTTTCGGCGTTGTGGTACAAAAATCTGGTCTGCCAGCTCATTGTCGGTGAAACGCTGCCGTCCTTAACCGACTCGAGGACTTCAAGCTGATGTGAAATTCCGCCTGTTACGCTGTCAATCAGGTCGGAAAGCTCGGCGTAGCCGTGCGATTGGGTATCCACCGCTCCGAACAGCTCGGTAAACACCCTGTAGTAGGGAAGCAGCGACTGGTCGAGCCTGCGCAGATCGTATCGCCAGTCAAGGTAGGCAATGGAGTTGGTAGGACGTTCCTGATAAATCAATTCGCCGCCTTCAATGGCCAATCTTTTTGAAGGCTGGAAATCCGGGTCGGACGATAGGTCTTCACGGCTGAGAATCGGAATTCGCTCGGCATTCTCCCTGGTGTCCTCTGAACCGCGGTATTCATTGAGCAGACGGTAATCACTCACCAACTGGTCAAAATCCTCTCTGGCGGCATTTTGGCTGCACTTCCCGGCAATCAGCTGATCCTCACGGTCGGTAAATTCTGTATCCGGATAAACAGTGACCATATTCCTGTGAGTATTATTGACGAAATATTGCTCTATAAACCGCTCGAAATAATCCGTCTTCGCAAGCTCTTTGAGCTTATCAATGGCGTCAAAGAATTCCAGCAGCTCCAGCGGATTTTCCTCATCGTAGAGCAGCTTGGGAAGCAATTGCAATGAGAAGGAGATTCCCTTGGTTTTCCAGGTGTCGGCGTCCTCCTTTTCGCAGAATTCCAGTATATTGAGCGTAGAATTCAGCCGCTCCTTGTCTATGCCGTTTTTGACCAGACCGGCAAGGGTGGACTCGATGATCCGCATGAAGCGATCCTTGTCGCTCTCTTTGCAGCCAGCACTGACAAATCCGAACCACGGTACCTTGACAATTTCATCGACCATCGAATAGAAATCCTCGCCCAGACCTTCCTTCTGCATGGCGTTCTTGATGTAGGCTCCCTGAGAGGTGCAGAGAATTCTGTCAAGCACCCGGAGAGTAAGCATATTCAAAGGCGTATGAGGAATGTGGAGTGCAAAATTATAAGAGAAATAGAAGCCGTTTTCCAGCTTGGATTCGTCCGCCGGATAGGGAGCCTTCACGTCGGCCTCAAAGCAGTCGGCAGGAATCTCAGGTACCCGGTAAACCTCGGAGCGCTCGTATTTGTCGAGGTATTCCGTTGAAATATAGTCCAGCGTCTCCTCCTCGTCAATTTTTCCATAGAGGAAGATAAAGCAGTTGGAGGCGGTATAATGTCTGTGATAAAAATCCACCAGTTCTTCATAAGACAGGTCGCAGATGGCAAGCGGCAGGCCGCCGGATTCGTACGAATAGGGAGTTCCTTTGAACAGAGAAGCGGTGACAGCTTCCTCCAGCAGTGCGTCGGCAGAGCCTTCCACACCCTTCATTTCATTGAAGACGACGCCGTTGTAGCCTTCCACATGCGTTTCCTCATCATCTATCGCATAGTGTCTGCCTTCCTGCAGGAAAACCTCCTTTTTGTGAGGCATGAGAGGATTGAAAGCGGCGTCAAGATAGACGTCCGCCAGATTTTTGAAGTCCTTTTCGTTGGTGCTCGCCACGGGATAAACCGTGAAATCGCTGTAGGTCATGGCGTTGAGGAAGGAATACATCGAGCCTTTCATCAGCTGGACAAACGGATCTTTGAGCGGATATTTCTCCGAACCGCAGAGCACGGAATGTTCGATAATGTGCGGTATGCCCTTATCATTTTCGGCAGGTGTGGAAAAAGCGATGCTGATCGAACGGTTATCATCGTCGGCAGGCATAACGATAACCCGTGCGCCGGTTTTATCGTGGGTGTAAATCTTAACTTCGCATTTGAGGTCACGTATATAACGGCTCTGCGAAAGGGTATAATGACTCATATCTAGACTCCTTAATTGTTGATTTATAGTATATTATACCAAACAGCCTTCGTTAATTCAACAACAGTATGTTAATATTTATGCACCTGTCGCAGAATACGAAAACGCTGCCGGAGTGTGTACAGAAGAAACACGCACGCCGGCAGCCGAGGTAATTATTTTGTTTTTACATAATCGTCAAACCGTCTATGTGAAATTACATTGCCTTAATTTTGGCGCAGACGGCATCGCCCATTTCAGTGCAGGAGACCTTCCGGAAGCCTTCCACGTAAATATCCGGTGTGCGGACTTCATTAAGCACATCGGCAACGGCCTTCTCTATCATGTCGGAGGCTTCCGGCTGACCGAGAGAATATTTGAGCATCATGGCAACCGAAAGGATTGTCGCAAGGGGATTGGCGATATTCTGACCTGCGATATCCGGAGCGGAGCCGTGAATAGGCTCATAGAGTCCCGAGCCGCTTGCGCCCAGCGATGCGGATGCCAGCATTCCGATGGAGCCGGAAATCATGCTTGCTTCGTCAGAGAGAATGTCTCCGAAAATATTGGAAGTGAGCAGCACATCGAACTGAGAAGGATTGCGCACGAGCTGCATGGCGCAGTTATCGACATACATGTAGCTCAGCTCGACCTCGGGATATTCCTTGCCGATTCTTGTGACTGTCTCACGCCACAGGCGGCTGCTCTCGAGGACGTTGGCCTTATCGACAGAGCAAAGCTTCTTACCGCGCTTCATGGCAAGGTCGAAGCCTATACGGGCGATTCTCTCAATTTCCGGCACGGAATACTTCTCGGTGTCGTAAGCGGCCTGGACGCCGTTTTCTTCCAAACGGCCTCTTTCCCCGAAGTAAATGCCGCCTGTCAGTTCACGCACCACCATGATATCCAGCGATCCTCCGATAATATCGGCACGCAGCGGAGAAGCCTCACGCAGCGGCTCAAAAATGCGTGCCGGGCGCAGGTTGGCAAAAAGTCCCAGTGCGGCGCGGATACCGAGCAATCCCTTTTCAGGGCGCTGGCTTCCGGGAAGAGTGTCCCATTTCGGGCCGCCTACCGCGCCGAGCAGCGTGGAATCGGCCGCCTTGCACTTTGCGACCGTTTCGTCGGGAAGCGGCACTCCGGTTGCGTCAATGGCGCAGCCGCCGAGCAGAGCTTCATCGTATTCCACAGTAAAGCCGCATTTCTCGGCGGTAACGTCAAGCACCTTAATGGCTTCGTTGACAATTTCCGGGCCGATTCCGTCGCCCTTGAGCACTGCGATTCTGTAATTTTTCATGTTGATCAATCCTGTCTTTCATTTTGAATTTATCCAGTCAAAAGCGTAATGGCTACATGGTCATCTCGCTGAGGTCGGAAAGATTATAGGGGGTCTGCTGATAAACGTAATAATTCAGCCAATTGCCAAAAAGCAGATTGGCGTGCGCACGCCAGGAATGGAGCGGCACGGCGCAGACATCGTCATTCGGGAAGTAATTGCAGGGAATTTCGGGATTGAGTCCTCTGTTTACGTCACGGAAATATTCATTGGCAAGCGTCTGGCGGTCGTATTCCAGATGGCCGAACGAGAAGAACTGTCTGCCGCTTTTGTGGCCTACCAGTGAAACGCCCGCGTCCTTTGATGTGGTAAGAATAATCAGCTCTTCGTTGGCTTCTATGTCATCTCTGGACACCTCGGTATTGCGGGAATGCGGTCCCCAGTAGAAGTCGTTGAAGCCGCGCACCAGCGGATGAAGCGGAGCGGTGACTCTGTGGCGGTAAACGCCTGAAAGCTTCTGCGGCAGCGTGGTCTTATCTATGCCGAAGTGATAATACATCCCCGCCTGCGCTCCCCAGCAGATGTGCATGGTGGAGTAGACATTGCGCTTGCTCCACTCCATGATTTCGCAAAGCTCCGGCCAGTAATCCACTTCCTCAAAGGGAAGCTTTTCCACCGGCGCACCGGTGATAATCATGCCGTCATAGCGGTTTTCCCTTACTTCGTCAAAGGTCTTGTAGAAATCGAGCAGATGGCGTGTGGGAGTGTTCTTGGCTTCGTGCGAAGCGGTCTGGAGCAGCTCCACCTCCACCTGCAGAGGCGAATTGCTCAGCAGTCGGAGAAATTGCGTCTCGGTCTCGATTTTGGTGGGCATGAGATTGAGAATTATAATTTTCAGCGGACGTATATCCTGCATCGTGGCCCGTTCTTCTGTCATTGTAAAGATATTCTCGTTTTCGAGTATCTTGTTGGCGGGCAGTTCGTTGTTGATCTTGATTGGCATATGCTGTCACTTCCGTTTTGATATGTGGTCTATTATTATATATCAAAACTTTCTTTTTGTAAAGCTGTTTTTTAAGGATACATGGAAACCAATTTTGATGGGTACTTCTGTTGAATTCACCCATCTGCAACGTAAATCTGGGGCAGAGCGAGTCTGAATAGGATATATGGTCTGCTGCGCTTGCTTTTTTCGTTTTTTAAAATTGATTTCCGTGCTTTGTTATTTGTTTTCGGGTGTGCGTTTCAGATACGGCAGCACGTCCTCGGTGTAGGCTCTCAGCATTTCACCGACGCTCCACGCCTGTGTAAAGCAGCCACGGGAAGTGCAGGTGAAATCGCCGTCAAATATTTCCGCAACGCCGTTGATGCATCCGTCATTCATATGATCGAGGAAACGGGAACAGATTTCCTTGCCTCGTCTGATGGCGTACGGCGAATGGTCATGCACCTTGCAGAATGCCGAAATGTAGCCGCCCATCAGGAAGCCCCAGCTGGTTCCCATGTGATAGGCCGCATCACGGTTGATCAGCCTGCCGATGTAATGCGGTTTGTATTCAGGGTCGGTACGGGAAAGCGAACGCAGTCCATATACCGTGAGAAGGTGTCGGCTGACACAGTTGACAATGGAAAGCTCCTTCTGTCTGTCGAGCATGGTGTAAGGCAGCGAAACGGCGTAAATCTGATTGGGCCGGATCCTGTCCTCGCACGGATCGGCCACATCATAGAGATAGCCGCCTCTCTCATTCCAGAATTTGCGGACAAACGAAGCCTTCACCTGCGCCGCAAGATTGGTGTAGTGCGAACCGTCACGCTCGAATTTCTCACAGAGCATTTCCATGACTTTGAGAGCGTTGTACCACAGGGCGTTGATTTCAACCGGCTTGCCGTGTCTGGGAGTGACTACCCAGTCGCCTACACGCACGTCCATCCAGGTGATCTGATCCTTCTCGCTGCCGCCGTGAACCAGTCCGTCGCTGTCCATGCCGATGGAAAAATCCGTTCCGTTTTCGTAGGCGTAAATGATCTTCTTAAGCACAGGGAAAATTTCGTCCCTGATGAAGTTGAAATTCTCTTCCTTGCCGGTGTAATGGAGATAGCGTTCCACAGCGTAGAAATACCACAGCGAGCCGTCCATTGTATTGTAGATCGGCTCATCGTCGGCGGAACTCGGGAATACATTGGGAATCAGGCCGTTCTTTTCGTACATGGCGAAGGATTTGAGAATCTTCTCGCAGTCGTCAAAACGATGGGTGCAGAGCGTCAGACCGGTAAGAGCAATCATTGTGTCTCTGCCCCAGTCGGCAAACCACGGATATCCGGCCATGATGGTCTTGAGACCGGTAGACTGCCGGTCAACAATGAACGCATCCGCCGCCCATGTGAAGTGAGCCGAGAAGATATCCCTGTTGGGATTCTGCCGGATGAGGTCGTACATTCTGTCGGTATAGGTTCTGACGATTTCAAAGCCGTTTTTGGCGGTGATGTCCTCGTCCTCGGTGGAGCAGATGACAAAAAATTTCCTGGTTTCACCAGCGTTGACCTGAATAACGGCGTCGTAGGGCGTGTATTGCGTATCCAGACCGCGGAAGCCGGCTCTTGAATCAATGGCGAGAAGCTGGTTTTCCTCCGCAATGAAGGTCGGAGCGGCCATGCTTGTCGGTATCAGCGAACGGTCGCTGTATTCGCCCTCGCTGATGTAGAATTTGGCGTTGAAGCTGCTGTCGTCGCCGCGTCCCACAAGCATCGTCCTTCCGAATACAGACGAGCTGAAATTGGCGATATCGGCAGGTGAATTGACCCTGTCCATCGGGCGCATGGCAAACAGCGGCGTCAGTCTGATGGTGACCGGTTCGGTCGCTCCGCTGACGGTGTAGCATACCACAACGGTATTCCTGCCGTGCTCCATCGCAACGGTTTTTTCTATGGAGATTTCGTCGGTCTGGTAGCAGTATGTCGGCACGATGTCCATCCGGAACTGTTCAAGATATTGGTATCCTTCCGTGCGGTCGCCGATGTATTCCTGACAGGCAAGGTCAAATGTGCGGCCGCCTGCCGTGACTTTTTCCTGAATCTTGGAGAGAACATTCACCCTGTCCACCGGAGGTCTGAGGGAAGCCACCAGATAGCCTGCGTGAATTCTGGCGGTATTTCCCGTGACCGTGCCGCAGGAATATCCGCCCAGTCCGTTGGTGAGCAGCCATTCCTTTTCATAGCCCTGCTCAAATGTGCGCCAGTTGCTTCTGCCCATTGTGTATTTTGTATGCATTGTTGTTTTACCGTCCTTGCAATCAGATTATTCATTGATTATACCATATTTTTATTGTCATCTCAACAGAATTGACAGCTTTTTTTGTTTTGTTCTATTAAATTTTACAATTTCCCCCTTTCGCCTGCCGGATGGATTGGTCTGACTGTCCAAGCGGCTGCGGCATGCCCGGTGAAATATCAAAAAACGCCAGAGAAGGCTTCGTTGGAATGCCTCGTCTGACGTTGATTGAACCGTTGGCGTTACTCCTGGGGCTCAGTGTCGCCGGAAGTATCTTGCTTGACAAACTTAAATATGTGCTTGTAATAATCCTTGTCGAGAATCTGCTTGGAATAGGTGGTTTTGGCTCTGACCACTTTGTTGATTTTCTTGACGTATTCCGACTGCTCTTTTTCGGAAAGGGTGCAGTTTTCGCTGGGAGTGAACGTCTGGGAAGCTCCTCTGTATTCTCCCTGCGTGCTGATCCACGACCATCCCGCCACTTTAAGCAGCGCAAAGTGATCGCCTTCCGCCATGATATCGCTGCCAATGAGAATTCTCGAGTCGTATTCCAGTTCAAAGAGATTGGAAAGCGTCGGCAGAATATCTATGGTCGAACATGGCTTTTCTACAACCACCGGCTCCTTCATTGAGGCGCTCCACAGAATGAATCCGTTGCGGTAGAGGTTGAAATTACTGCGGATTCCGCCTTTTGGCAGACCGTACAGCTTCGAAAGACCTTCATCGCTCAACGCATAGGGATAATGGTCGGCGGCCATCGCAAATACCGTATCCTCAAGCTCGCCCGCTTCATCCAGTTGATCCACCAGCGCCTTGAGCATCAGCTCCACTTCAAGCTGACAGGCGGCAAACGCTCTGACGTCTTCAGGACAATTGTTGTATTTTTCGGTAAGCTCGCTCTGATGACGTGTCGACATCATATTGCCCGAAAAAGTATAATTGGCGTGTCCGCTGACGCTCATGTAATACGCATGGAACGGCTGATCCAGTCCCAGATAATCCCCCACGGTGGCCTCCGCCATTTCCTTGTCCGACCTTGGCCAGCAGTTGCTCTTCAGCTTCAGGCCGTTTCCGATGGCCTTCCATTGATAGCCGAAGTTCGGGTGTGATTTGTTACGTCCGTAATAGGTATAGGAGTTGTTGTGATAGGCAACCGTCTTGTAACCGATTTTCTTGAACTGATTTCCCAGAACAAGAGGTTCATATTTATCTCCGCTCAGTTTGAGGCAGTTGGCAGTGGTATAGAAATTGCCCGTCATGTTGGAATATTCGCCGCTGGCGGTACTTCCTCCCCAGACGGAATTGTAAAAATTCTTGAATACGAAGCCTTCGGTTGCCATCTTGTAGAGAGTAGGCGTGAATTCAGGGTCGATGATCCTGTCGGAGAATCCCTCAAGCGTGATAAATATCAGATTTTTGCCCTTGAACATGCCTGTGTATTCGTTCTTCCGGGTAGGCTGAACCGTTTTGAAATACTTGTCCATGGCTTTCAGCTGGCTGTTTCTGGTGGAGTCCGCCGCCTTGTCAAAGTCAATATCCATTACGTTCCAGCCGTACTCTTTGGGTGCTTCCTCTTTGTCTTTGTTTTCATCAGGAATAACGATATCGTCATTGCTGTTATCGTCGATAATGAATTCCTCCACAGGCGCGCCAAAAATCAGCTGCTTGATGTCCAGACGGGTTGTGTTGAATATGCCGTAATACTGAAAGCTGGTATCGAGATCGTTCTGTATGTATGTATAATAATAATAGGGTGTGTATTCATCCGAATCGGATTTGAATTGATTGATATGAACGACAATGGGAAGATACATGACGATAAACGCCGCAAACGCAATTCCGGCATAGGCGGGATTCCCGGGAAGCTCATCCGTAAACACATACTTTCCCAGAGCGCACAGAATGATCAGCGGCACAAATGACGCCAGTATGACATACCATACCCCCGCGGCGGCAACAATTGCCTCCTGCCAGAACTGTGTCACGTCCTTGGCCTGACCTAAGGTCTGCCACGAGAAGAATGTGTGAAAGTTGTTGTAATAGCTCACATGGAAGGAAAACCAGACCGCCAGCACACTCAGCACCACTTTATAAAATATCCTGCGCGGCTTGCCTGGCAGAAGCATGGAAACTACGCTCAGCAAAAAGCCCATACCAAGCGACAGAAACAGCAGATACTGAAATTTGTCGTCAATCGCTTTTCCGAATATTCTCAGTTTGGATAGTATTTCCAGATAAAGCAGCGACAGGGGCAGATACAGTAATCCGCAGAGTTCCTTGATATATTTTTTCCTGTCGACCGCTTCCAGTATTTCTTTCAGCTTTTCCTCCATCATATCGTCCTCCGTTTGCTATGAAATTGATTGATAACACATTGAACCGCCATCATCAGGCTATTGCCTGATAAACTCAAAGATGTGACTGTAATAATCCTTTTCAATAATCAGATTGGAATAAGTCGTCTTGGCTCTCACTATTTTCTTCATGCGAGCTACGTAATCCCTCTGTTCCTCATCGGTAAGGGTGCAGCTTTTCGCCGGAGTGAATGTATCGTCGCCGGCGCTGTATTCACCCTGAGCGCTGACCCATGACCAGCCGTTGACTTTCAGCATCGCCATATGGCTGCCTTCCGCCATGATATCCGTTCCCATCATAAGGCGGGAGTCGTATTCCAGACCGAACATATTGGAGAGAGTAGGCAGGATATCTATGGTGGAGCAGGGCGTGTCCACCTCGACAGGCTCTGTCATTGAAGCGCTCCACAGAATGAATCTGTTGCGGTACAGTTCAGCGTTATTGCGGATATTATCCTTGGGAAGTCCGTAAAGGATGGAGAGCGATCTGTCGCTCAGTCCGTAAGGATAATGATCGGCCGCCATTGCGAATACCGTGTTTTCCAGCTTGCCTTCCCGCTCAAGCCTGTCTACAAGCGCCTCGAGCATCAGCTCAACCTCATACTGGCTTGCGTAATACCCCCGGAGATCCTCCGGATAGCTCCTGTATTTCTCGGGAATATCGTTCTTGTGCTTCCTTGCCATTGCGTTTTCCGAAAAGCCGTAATTGGCATGGCCGCTGAATGTCATATAGTAAACATGAAAAGGCGAATAGAGATTGGCAAATTCATCCAGCGTGGCGTCGGCCATATCCCTGTCGGAATTCGGCCAGGAAAGCTCCGCCAGCTTCAGACCGTTGCGGACGCCCTTATATTCATAGCCGAAATTCGGGTGTGAATCCTGACGGCCGTAAAACGTGTAGGAATTATTGTGATAGGCAAGCGTCCTGTAGCCCAGCTTTTTAAACTGATTGCCCATTGCGAAGGGCTGATAGGTCTTTGCACTGATTCTCATGCACTTGGTGTTGGGGTAAAAATTGCCGGTAAGATTGGCATATTCTCCGGTTGCGGTGCTTCCTCCCCACATGGGATTATAGGAATTACGGAAAACAAAGCCCTCGGTTGACATTCTGTAAAGCACAGGCATAAACTCCGGATCGATCACCTTGTCGGAAAAGCCTTCCAGTGTGAGAAATATCAGATTTTTGCCCTTGAATATGCCGGTGTACCGGTTCTTTCTGGTCGGCTGAACCGTTTTGAAATAGGCATCAAGGCTTTTGAGCTGACTGTCGCCGGTGGCGTTTTCCGCCTTGTCAAAATCAATATCCATCATGTTCCAGCCGTATTCCACGCCGTCCGGATCGGTATCGCTGCCGGACACTTCCTCGTAATAATCGTCAAGGACGATGGTCTCCACAGGCGCTCCGAAAATCAGCTGCTTGATATCCAGACGGGTCGTATTCACGATGCCGTAATAGTGAAAGCTCTGATCAAGATCGCTCTGGATGTAAGTGTAATAATAGTAGGGTGTGTATTGATCGGTAATGCCCTGATAGCTGTTGATCACGGTCAGCGCCGGAAGATACAGCCCTAAAAACAAAGCCGCAGAAACCGCCGCACATGGAAGATTCAGTCTGATTCTGTCAGGAATCATTCGTTTGCCGGCAACGCACAGAACGGTCAGAGGCAAAAAAAACGCCGCTATCATATACCACACACCGCCGGCGGCAGTCAGAGCTTCACGCCAGAACTGTGTCACGTCCATAGCCTGTCCCATATTGTTCCACGAGAAAAAAGTGTGAAAATTATGATGGTATATGACATGAAACGAAAACCAGACGCCGAGTATTCCCAGCACGATGCGCAGGTACACCCTTCGCGCCTTCGCCGGAAGCAGCATTGACAATGCGCTCAGCAGAAATCCCATTGCCGGAGACAATAACAAAAGATACGGAATCTTATCGTCAAACACATTACCGAAGATTTTTAATTTGGCCAGTATTTCCATATAAAGCACAGCCACCGGCAAAATAAGACTCTGGACCATTCCCATGGCAAACGTCTTTTTGTCATTAACCGATGACTGTGCCTTTGATTCTGTTATAATTGGTTTTTCCTCTGCTTTCATCGCATTAGCCTCCTCACATAACTACCATTTTATCAGAAATGAAAGTAAAATGCAATGCAAATCTCAAGCAGAAATGTAGTTTTTTGGGGATGTTTCCATTGATTTTTTTATACTTATTTACAGATATCTAGCGGAAAAGCGCTTCTCGTCCTTTTCGAGCATTTCCCGGGCCATTTCGTCTGCGCATTCTATGAGCATCCGCTGGAAGGCGCACTGCTCTCCGCTGACCTGCGACATTTCGCCGCATTGCTGGAAATTGATGCAGGCGCAGTCGTTGACGCATCGCTTTCGGTGTGCGCATCCTTCACAGAATTCGGGTGATTGCAGACTTTTGCGGTAGATGGATTCTCTCCGCCCGGCGTCTATTCCGGTTTGCACACTTCCCATGACATAGTCCGCCACATCGCCGAACTGGATGCAGGGATAGATCAGTCCGTTCCAGTCGATGTAAGGCTTTCTCATGCCGAGCTTGCAGATGTGACAGGCTCTGTCCCTGGTGATGGCAAGGATTTTTTCCTCAAAAGGATTGAAATAGACGTCTCTGCCTTTGCAGAACTGATCACAGACGTAGCCGGCGACCATTTTCAGCTGTGAGGAAAGCACTTCCATTGAGGGCTCGTCCCAGCCGGCTTCCGGTCGTGCGTCGATGGCGAGATTGAGCCGCCTGACGCCCCTTTCGAAGAGATATTTCATGGATTCGGCCACGTCTCCCGCAGTTTCGGGCGTTGTTGTCGCCATGATGAAGGCGGACGGCTGATATTTCAGAAGCAGTTTCAGCCTGCTGTCGAGTGTTTCAAGGCAGTTCCTTCCGTCCGAATACAGGCGGTTGGCGCGTGTCATCAGTCCGTCGTGAGACATGGCGATGAAAATTTTGTTCTCACGGGCAAATTCAAGGAATTCCCTGTTGAGCAGCAGTCCGTTGGTGGTCATGTTCCAGCTGAATTTCACTCCGTCAAAGCGTTTGGAATATTCCACGCATCTGTAGATCAGATCTTTGCAAAGCAGAGGTTCTCCGCCGAAAAAAGACACTCCCACGCTTTTGTCATTATTCCGCACGGCCATGTCAATGGCTTTCAGTGCGGTTTCTTCGGTCATAAAGACATTCTCGTGTGTCTCAAAGCAGTATCGGCATCGCAGATTGCACTGCTTGGTCAGTATCAGTGATATGTTCATTGTTTTCTCCGAGGCTCAATGGCCTGTCAGTCAACCGGTGAATCTTCACCCAGCGGGAAATATTCCTCTTCACCCATCAGCGAAAGAGTCTCGTCAGGGGCGGAAAAATCCGTTTCCGACACGTCCGGAAGATACTCCTCCTCCCCCATCAGCGTGAGCGGCTCCTCTTCCTTACGGCAGGCGGCAAGGCTGCCGCAGAGCAGTACGGCCGATGTGGCCGCTGTGATTTTCTTTAATATGTCTGATTGTGAATATCCATCGCTGTACGACAGTATTTTCTTCTTTTCCACCGCATATTCCTCCGCATCAGTTTTGGCCGTCATCGGGAAGATACGCCACATCGCCTTCAAGGGTGAAGATTTCATTTTCAGAGGAGCAGTATTCATCTGACGAAATGTCAGAGTCGGAAATCACCTGCACCGACATATTACCGTCATATTCCTGGGGATTGTATTCCACATCACCCGACAAGGAATGACGGCAGGCGGTCATTCCTCCGAGAAGAGCTACCGCCGAAGCGGCTGCCGCAGCCTTTTTGATGATGCCGTACCCCGCTTCATAGCTTTCGATTTTTTTCAGCTTCATAATAATGCCTCCTTTGTTTATTCATTCAGGCGATTGTAAAACTTGGAAAATGCCGGAAATTGGTGGGGTCATGCATTGTTCAAAACGAAGACTATTCTCCGGTCGGGGCAAGGAAATCGTTATAAGTGGGCTAATTCTGTATTCGCCCAAATCTTTCAGATGTCCTCACTGGTCTTGCTCTGTCGGCTTACGCCTCCCTCGTGTGGCTCTGCCCCCAGACCCCTGCCAGGGAGCCTTGCCCCCTGGACTCCACGCTCGCATACGCTCGCTGGTTATGGTGCTGCGCTTGCTTTTTTCTTTTGTAACTTTTACAATCGACTTTTTTCATTAATATAACCTTTCAAACACAGAAACGGTTGGAATTCCCGCAAAAAAAATCGGAAATCAAATACCCCGATGCCTTTTGGAAGAAAAAGCATCGGGGAGAAAACTAATAAACGGATATATCAGACCGGATGAACCTTCTCCACCATGTCGGCATGTGCGCTGTCAATGCCGTATTTGGCATCTCTGCGCGACTGGAAGAACTTGGTGGCAACCTGTCCGAAGCAGGCGTAGGAGAGTACGTCCTCTTCCTGCTCGAGATATTCGGTCATCTCGTCACGAAGCTGATCAAGCTCGGGCTGGAGCAGATCGGCGGGACGGCAGTCGATAGGATCGAGATCGCCGATGATTCTCTTGCGGAATTCCGGATCGATAGGCATGGGCGTTTTGCCGTAGGTACCCTGAACCAGACCCTTGAATTCCTTTGTGGTCATCTTGTAGCGTTCGCCTGTAATGATATTGAGCACGGCCTGTGTGCCGACAATCTGAGAAGTCGGTGTGACGAGCGGCGGATAGCCTGCGTCCTCACGCACACGGGGAACTTCATTGAGAACATCGCTGAGCTTGTCGAGCTTGCCGGCTTCGTTGAGCTGGGAAACAAGGTTGGAGAGCATTCCGCCGGGCACCTGGTAAAGCAGCGTCTTGGAGTCGACTTCCAGCATCTTCGGGTTCATCAGACCGCTGCCGAGATATTTCTGGCGCAGCGTCTCGACATAATCCCTGATCTTTGCGAGCAGGTTGAGATCAAGGCCGGTATCGTATTCCGTTCCCTTGAGCGCCGCAACCATGGACTCAGTGGCCGGGTGAGAAGTACCCAGCGCCATGGGAGACATTGCGGTGTCGATTACGTCAACGCCCGCTTCAATAGCCTTGAGCATGGACATGGAGGCAAGGCCCGATGTGTAGTGCGTGTGCAGCTGAATCGGAATTTTGACCGTCTCCTTGAGCGCCTTTACAAGGTCGTAAGTGCCGTAAGGCGTGAGAAGACCTGCCATATCCTTGATGCAGATGGAATCGGCGCCGGTATCTTCCAGGGTCTTGGCGTACTTGGTGAAGTAATCAAGCGTGAAAACCGGGCCTGTGGTATAGGAAATACAGCCCTGAACATGTCCGCCGTACTTCTTTGCGGCGTTGATGGATGTTTCGAGATTTCTGATGTCGTTGAGCGCATCGAAGATACGCATGATATCAATGCCGTTGTCAATCGACTTGGCGACAAAATATTCCACCACATCGTCGGCGTAGTGACGGTAGCCCAGCATATTCTGTCCTCTGAACAGCATCTGGAGCTTGGTATTGGGACATGTCTTGCGGATGGTTCTCAGACGCTCCCACGGATCCTCATTGAGGAAGCGAAGGCATGCGTCAAAGGTGGCTCCGCCCCAGCATTCCAGTGAATGGAATCCCACCTTGTCGAGGTCAGCCAGCATGGGCAGCATTTCCTCGGTGGTCATTCTGGTGGCAATGAGCGACTGGTGCGCATCACGCAGCACCGTCTCGGTAACTTTAATCTGTGCCATGATATTTCCTCCCGTCCGCTATCAGCCCAATGTGACAAGTGCGGTGCCGGATTCAACGGTCTGTCCCTTGATAACGTAAACCTCAACGATCTTTCCGTCTTTAGGAGCGGCAATGGCGTTTTCCATCTTCATGGCTTCGAGCACCAACAGGGTTTCGCCCGCATGTACATAATCGCCCGGCTTGATCTGAACATCAAGCACGGTACCGGGCATAGGAGAATTGACTGTCTCGCCGGCTGCCGGAGTCTTGGGAGCGGCAGGTGCTGCGGGAGCGGCAGGTGCGGCAGGCGCCGCGGGAGCTTTGGGAGCAGCAGGTGCGGTATCGCCGCCGACCTCTTCGACCTGAACGTCATATGCAACGCCATTGACGGTAATCTTCAAATTTTTCATTGGAAATTCCTCCTGATGTATATGAATATGTGAATATTTGAATTATGTCACGATAACGGTGATAAATGGCCCATTACAGCTGAATGTTGGAGTGTTTCTTGGGCAGACGGGATACCTTCTTGGAGGCCAGCATATCAAGAGCCGACACAACCGCCGCACGGGTATCGGCAGGAGCGATCACATCGTCGATATATCCTTCCGAAGCGGCTGCCGCGGGAGAAGCCAGCGTATTTCTGTAATCCTCTTCTATCTCGGCGCGCTTTGTGACGGGATCTTCAACGCCACGAAGCTCGTCATTGTACATGATGGCTGTGAATGTCTCCGGAGCAAGGGGAGCAATGACCGCATTCGGCCATGCCACTGTGAAATCGGCATTGGCGGCACGTCCTGCCAGCGCCACAAAAGCAGGGCCGTAAGCGGCGCCTATGATGATCGCCATCTTGACGGTGGTGGCTTCGGCGTAGGCATGCATCAGCTTGGCCGCATCCCTTACGGTCTCAAAGCCGTGAGTGTCAACCAGTGTGACAACCGGAATGGAAAAAGCATCACAGAATCTAACGAAACGGGCGGCCTTGGCGGCGCCGTTTGCGTCCATCTTGCCGCTGTTGTAACGGCTTCTGGTGGAGACAATGCCGATTGTCTCGCCGTTGACGGTGGCAAGACCAGTGAGCACGCTTCTGCCGTGGCCGGTCTGGAAATCGACCAGACTGCCTGCGTCGACAATACCGGCGATAATGTAGGAGATCACTCTCGTTTCGGTGCCGACTGCCGCAGAAACGGCGTCAAGCTCGTCACCCGAAACGGTAGGCTCTTCAAAGTCGGCGTTCATAGCAGCGCTGAGATTGTTGGAGGGCAGCATCGCAACCAGCGTGCGTGCCTTGGCAAGGGCATCGTCGATGTTCTTGGAGAGAATATGTACGCTCTCGCCCACGTCCTCGCTTTTGCGCTCGCTGCCGTTGGTTTCTATGCCGAAATCAACGTCCTTGACCGCTATGACAATATCCGCACAGCTAGCGATAAGGGCATTGGTGCCGACGCAGGTGCCTGCGATGACCGAAATCTGAGGAACAACGCCCGAAAGGCTGCTGCTCCAGAGAAGCATATCGCCATAGGCGGCCAGTATGGCGCCGCCCTGCTTCAGACGTGCTCCCTGGGAATCATATATACCGATAACGGGAGCGCCTGTCTTTGCGGCAAAATCGTAAACCTTCTTGATTTTTCTCGCCTGAGCCTTTGAGATTGCGCCGCCGGTCACATCGCCGTTCTGCGCAAAGGCATATGCCGGCAGACCGTCCACCGTACCGTAAGCCGTAACGACCTCGGCAAGACCGCCCTCCGACTTGACCAGCGAGTCAAACTCCACCATGGAGCCCTCGTCAAAGAGCTTTGCAAGGCGATCGTAAGCAACGGTATTCTTAACGGCAGCTTTGGTGTCGCGAACCTCCTGCAATTTGCTTTCTAAACTCATTGCTGAACCTCCTACAATTCACAACAGTATGAGAATCGGCCGCCCCTGAACAAGAGCACCTACTTCCCCACTGTAATTAATTAAATATTTACATTCATTATATTACACATCGGCGATATATACAAGATATTATTTTGCCTGCCGCCGCAATTTTTCTATTTTTTACAGAAATGTACCACATTTTGTGTAGCAATTGTCAAATATTTTCCGTCGGATTGAAAACCGACTTTTTCAAACAATTCATTGCCCTTCTGCCGCTCAATTCTGACTTCCGGTACAGTCCGGTTAAAGGCAAACGAGACCGCCGCGCGGATCATCAGCTCGCCGGTGAAATCGTCCGGATATTCAAAGGTGTGTATCCTTAAAAAGGCCCGCATAGCGCCGGTCTCATTCGGCTCTGCTTCGAGCGTGAGGGAGATATTTCCGGTGACCATGTCATTTTCATACGCCCTGAGAACCGCCGCGTCCTCAGGAATTCCTTTTTGCGCTATGTAATCGCTCAGTTCTTTTTCGTCTGTCAGAGGATGTATTTCCAGCATTTTGATGATTTACCTTCCTTGCTTTTTATTCCTGTATTTTTTATAAGGCGCATTATCGGCTGCCTTGGCCGCACGCTTCTGTCTCGACGCCGAAATCTGAGCCGAAGCCATCAGCGAACGAAGCTCATCGTCGCTCAGGTCACGCCAGTCGCCCGGTTTCAGCATGCCGAGCTTGACATTGCCCACGGACGTGCGCTTGAGCCGGATAACCTCCAGACCTAATTCCTCGCACATCTTGCGAATCTGCCGGTTGCGGCCTTCGTAAAGCGTGATCTGCATCACGTTGCGGTTTTCCTCTTTGGTGATGAGATTGACGTCCGCCGGCAGCGTCATTTGTCCGTCGATCATCAAGCCTTCGGACAGCTTGGCGAGCATCTCCTCCGTCACCTGCTGACGCACCGTGACACGGTAGGTCTTGGAAACATGGCTGCGGGGATGCGAGATCCTGTTGGCGAAATCTCCGTCATTGGTCATGATCAGAAGTCCCTCGCTGTCCCTGTCCAGCCTGCCTACAGGAAACACTCTCTGCTCCACGTTGGCAACAAGCTCGGCAACGCATTTGCGCCCCATTTCATCCTCCATCGTGGTCACAAAGCCTCTCGGCTTATGCAGCATTATGTACACCTTGCGGCTGCTGTGCGGAACCAGCTTGCGGCTGCCGACAGTGACCTTGTCGACATCCGGGTCGACCTTGTCCCCGATTCCGGCAACCCTGCCGTTGACACGAACCTTGCCCTCGGCAATGAGCTGCTCCGCCTTTCGTCTCGAGGCGATGCCGCAGTCGGCTATCAGCTTTTGAAGCCGTATCTTTTCGGCCATATCCTTCTCCTCCTCTTAAAGTGTGTCAAAAATGTTTAAAATAGTTTGGAGTGTGGAGTGTGGAGTGTGGAGTTGTGGAAGGCGCAAAGCGCCTTAAAATATAACGCTCGCAAGCTCGCTTAAAATGGTATTATAAGACTGATTGGATTTATTCAACAAAAGCGAGCGCTTACATTCCAGCGCCGCAGGCGCTCATTAACTCCACACTCCACACTCCAAACTGTCTCCCTGCTGCCTTTTAGCTGCCTTCTGACTGTGAACGTTCCCTAATGGCCTTGATATAATCAGTGAACCAGCCGTTGGTGACGGAACGGATATCCTCAATGGCTGTTATGGGATAATCCGCTATCACAATGCCGTTGACCGTGTAGCGCAAATGTCCCACAACATCGCCGCTCTCTATGGGAGCATAAATGAAGTCGTCGTACACAACTTCTCTGGCGACATCCTTCTTCTGGGTCTTTAAGACATTAAAAGTCTCGGAAGGCTTACATTCAACCTGCACGCGCTTGCGGCTTCCTCCCACAATGGCGGCATCGAAGGAGGATATATCCGGATCGACCGGAACCTGCTCGTAAAGGCTCTTGGCGTAATTGTAAAGCGTCTTGTGATCGTTCCATCGGTTGGTATTGTTGAGCGTAACGCAGACCAGGTGCAGTCCTTCCTTGGAAGTGACATGCGAAACAAGGCACTGTCCCGCCAGATTGGTCACGCCGGTCTTGATACCGTCGCAGCCTTCGTAACCGAACTGCTGCCCCTGAAGCAGATAATTGTGAGTGACCAGCATTCTGCCCTTCGGGAATTCATCGTAATAGATATTGCGCGCCTTGAAGCCTACAATATCACGGAAGTCGGCATTTTGCATGGCGTATCTGCCCAGAAGCGCCATATCATAGGCGGTGGAATAATGTGCGCCGTCGGAAAACTGATCCAGTCCGGACGGCGTGTCGAAATGGGTGTTGAGCATGCCCAGCTCCATCGCCTTTTCATTCATCAGGGACACAAAGGCCGAGATGCTTCCGCTCACGGCAACCGCCGCACTGTTGGCGGCGTCATTGCCGGAATACATCATCATTCCGACGCACAGATCGTACATCGTAATCTTATATCCCGGCAGCAGGCCGATTTTGGTGCCGTCAAGCATCTTCATACACTCGTCATTTATGGTTATGGTGCGGCCGACATCTCCGCTCTCGAGCGCCAGAATACAGGTCATGATCTTGGTGGTACTCGCCATCGGCATCTGATTATTCTCGTTGTAACTGTATAGCACCATTCCGGTGTCACAGTCCATTATGACCGCAGAGCCTGCGGTGATCTTTGGGGTACCGTCCTCATTGAGTTCAGTCGATGTCTGCACCGTATCGTCCACCGCATTCTCGTTAATTTCGGAGCCGGTTGGCGTGGTCGAAGCGGTGGTGGTCGTTGTCTCCGAAGCATCCGAGGCGGTGGTGGAAGTCGTTTGCGCGGCCGAGGTTTTTGAGGCGGCAGTCGTGGAAGTTCGGGTGGCCGTTCTCGCGTCATACGCGGAATTCGGCTTGCCGGAAGCGGAAACGGGATTGCCGTCCGCATTCACCGACAAGGCGAATGCCGTCACCATGGCCGCTGCGATTGCCAATGCCGCAGCCCGTTTAATATATCCGAAGGATTGAAAAAATGATTCTTTTGAATGATTCATATGATACCCTGCCTTCTTTCATGTAACAACACAATCATATACTCCTGTAAAAAAATAATATAGGCTATGTGTAGTCTTTGCAGACACGGTTCAATTATTCAACGGGTGAAACATGGCAAAATGTCCCGCAGCCGGCATTATTCAGATATCTGTTCATCGAGCGTGAGAGGCTCGGCTTTTTCGGCCATTTCCTTTGAAACATCAGGCTCGTCATCCTTCTTTTTGTCCTTTAATCCAGCAAGCATGCTGCTGACCTGATCGACAAGGTTCGGAATCATTCCCACCGCTTTGTCGAGAGAATTCATGTTGTTGTCTATCTGAAGCAGGCGGACGCTTGAACCGGTTATCACCAAAAACGCCACGGGCTGCACGGTAACGCCCGCGCCGCCTCCGCCGCCGAAGCAGCGGTGTCCTGATTTTCCGTCAAAGTCCGAGCCGCCCGAGGCAAAGCCGTAGGACATCTTGGAAATCGGAATAATGGTTGTGTCGCCGCTGACGATCGGGTCTCCGATGATGGTGGAAACGTCCACCATCTCCTTGATTTTGGAGAGAGTGGTGTCCATCATGCCCTTGATCGGATGAACCGGCGTCTTTGCCTTATCGGCTGCGGAATTCTCGGCTGTCTCAGCCGAAGCCGTCTTTTTTTCTGTTGCGCTCATGTTGTTTCAGACCTTTCTTTTTTTCTTTTTATTTCCGAGGTAATTTTAATATGTGATACAGCAAATTTTATCACTGCTCCCAGAAGATTTCCCACGATGAATATCGGGAATACCGTGAATTCTCCGATTAAGTATATTTTAATGCCTTCTCCGGCAAAATCGGGTACGATCTCTATGTCCTTGGTTTTCGGGTTGGACGGGTCATATCCCCGGGTATGGCTCAGCAGGAATGACAGTGCGGGAAACGCTCCGGCGCAGATTCTGCCGTATTGAATGGCGGTATCGGCTGCATCCTCCCCCGAAACGGATACGTGAAGCACCAGCCGGTTGATCTTTACCCCCCGGTAAATGCGAACCATCGTACCGCCCAGCGTTTTGCCGATATCGGCAAAGAATTGGATGGTACCGAACAGGCCGCACTGTTCAAACAGCGACCCCAAAAAGCCCTTTTCTTTCTTTTTGGGTTTTGCCTGCTTCTTTTCGGCCGGCTTTTTCTGCTTTGGACGGAGGCCAAGTCTTGCCTTTATCCATGCGAAGGCTTTTTTCAGTCCACGGAATACCGCCGAGAAAAACTGCCCGACTGCGCCAAATACCATGCCGAGAAAACGTCCCGCAGCCGCCAGCATCCTGCGGAATACCCCGGGCGGCTTCTTTGGCCCGGTTTCGCCTGCGACGGTGTATTTGATGAACAGATATCTGATGCGGAAGGTCACTTCCGGCTCGTACTTTATCTCCAGATGAACCGGAACGCACATTGCCGCCAGCAGCAGCAGTAATATTATCAGCAGAAGCAGGCCGATTATTTTCAGTATGATACCGAATATTTTTAAAACAATCAACGGCACACCTCCGATCTTATGACGCTCACATACGTTCGCTTAGTGAATAGAGAATAAATAATAGATAATAGATAATAGTTTTCGGAGCGCCTGCGGCGCTGAAATAAAAAATTATTTCAAGGGCGACAGCCCTTCCGACACTATTCACTATTCACTATTCACTTTTCAGTTAGCTCAGTTCTGCTGAGCGCTTTCCTGAGCGCTTTCTATGGCTTCTTCGAGGGTTATCTGTAGATCGGCCTGCGTTCCGTCCGGAATGGCGGGAAGTTCGCCCATCGATTCCAGTCCGAAGCAGCGCATGAAATTGGGGCTTGTGGCGTATTGCATCGGTCTGCCGGGAAGGTCGAGCCTTCCCCGTTCCTCAATCAGTCCCCTTGCCAGAAGGGTATTGACAACGCCCGAGCAATCGACGCCTCGCACTCTTTCGATGAAATTCTTGGTGACAGGCTCGTTGTAGGCGATCACGGCCAGCACTTCCATGGCCGCGCCCGAAAGAGGAGCGTCCTTTTTGAGATCGAGCAGCGTGCGGATGATCGGTGCGTATTCATCCCGGGTCGTCATCTGATACTGTCCGCCCAGCTTCACCACACGAAGCGCCGAGCCGTTCTGCTGATAGAAGTCGTTGAGTTCGGAGCAGACGCCATCGATCACACCCTTATCCACGCCCAGCACATCGGCCATTCTCTCACAGCTCACCGGATCACCTCCGGCGAATATCATAGCCTCTACTGTTGCTCTGAGTCCGATTGATTCCAATTGCGTCCACCACTCTCGTTGATTGTCATAATATTGTTGTCGTCAATGTTGACCTTGCGGCTGCGTATCAGATCCAGTACCGCCAGAAATGTCGCTATCAGTTCGCTGCGTGATTCGGCTCTTTCAAACAGAGTGGAAAATCGCAGCCGTTTGGTTTTGTAAATGCTCTTTAGCACAAAGCCGATCCGCTCCGTGACCGATACGATTTTTTTGCCGACAATGGCACGGAAATTCTCCTTGGACGGCGGCTTCTTCCTGAGTCCTCTGCCTATGGCGTTGACATAAGCCCTGACAAGTTCCTCCGCCTTATGCGAACGGCTGTAGGTCAGGTCGTGACTTATCTTCATCTCGGTGCGTGTAAAGCCGTCAAAACTCACCTTTTCCGCCAGCTTGCCTGCCATCTGCTTGCAGAGCTGGTACTCGATCAGCTCGCCGCTGAGTTCCTTTTTCAGCTCCTCGGCTTCCTCTTTGCGTGGCATGAGCATGGCGGTCTTGATGTAGACCAGTCTTGACGCCATGGTGAGAAATTCACTCGAAACGTCCATATTTTCCAGACGCATCAGGTCGATGTGCGCCATGTACTGCTCCAGCAGCTCGGCTACCGGAATATCGTAAATATTGAGCTTGTTTTTTGAAATCAAATAAAGCAGCAGGTCGAGCGGCCCTTCAAAGACCTCCAGCTTGTAAGATATTTTTTCCATGCGCTGCGCACTCACTTCCGGAAATTGATCATATGCCATACAGAAATCTGATGACTGAAGTCGATACGCCGAGACCCAGAACATTGAATATCCAGTCGACTATGCCGCCGAGCCAGCTGAACAGGGACATCTCAACACTCCACAACGGGCCGCTCAAAAATTGAATGGCCAGATAAAAAATCACCAGATAAACGATGGGATTAATCCTGCTGAGAGCATGCTCGATCCTGTACATCAGCTTGTCCGGCATGATCCAGTTGAGAATTCTCGATCCGTCCAGCGGCATGATGGGCAGCATGTTGAAAACTGCCAGTCCGATATTGAGAATGACAATGCGTATCATCACAAAATAAAACGCATAGAAGAAATCATAGCTCATATCGAAGCAGAGACCTGCGCGGTAAACAATCAGCCCCAGAATGGCCATGATCAGATTGGAGAGCGGCCCGGCAAAGGCGACCAGCGCCATGTATCCCTGCCGGCGCTTCTGATTGCGGAAACGCACCGGATTGACCGGCACCGGCTCGGCCCAGCCGAAGCCTATGAGGAACATCATCAGTGCTCCGTAGAGATTGAGGTGAGCCATGGGATTGAGGGTCAGTCGTCCGGCTCTTTCGGCGGTATCGTCCCCCAATGCCTTTGCCATCAGTCCGTGCGCACATTCATGCACAGGCATGATGAAAAAGAGCATCAGCACCATCGTCAGAATATAGAGCAGCATTTGCTGCGTGTCGCCAAGCGTGTTGAAAAATCCCATAACGCAATCCTTCCTCGTATTTAAAAAATTAGGGCATACTCCCCATTTAACATGTTATCCGAAATATTATAGCTTATGCTGTATTAAATTTCAAGCATTATATTGTTAAGGAAATATTCTTCCCGCAAAAATGCAAAAAATCCGCACAATTTTTCATTGCACGGACTTTTCGCGTCAACAGAATTGTTAAGGAATAGTCTAAAAATCATTTCCATACATCGTAATCCAGCGATTCGATGTAGGACGGAATGTCAATCTCTCTGCTGCGGGTATCAATGGCGCGATAGAAATCCGGCTGCTCCATGATGCTGTTCACATAGTAATCCATCAGGAAATTGACCTCAGGGTCATCGACTAGCGTGTAAAGGTGACTGTTGGTGTCGTCAGGGAATTCCTCCCGATAGACATAGCCGATGCACTCCTTTACGTCCTTCGGGGTAATAATCCCCCTGAGTGTGCCGAAGGGAACATACAGCCTGCCGTTATACTCCACCGCCATGTATCCGTCCTCCGGATTGTCGGGATTATCATACTCCTGCTGTGTGAAGCTGACCGGCGGCTCCGGAAGCGCACCGTATTTTTTTGATTCGTCCAATAATCCGCACCCTGACAGGATCAGCACGCACAGAAGCATCATAACGGAAAACCGAATCAGACCTGAACGCTTTGCATGAGTCACAGCCATCTTCAACTCTTTTCTTGAATACCGATAAACGATAAAATTTTTATGAATTTCAATTAAAATATATTGCTATTTGATATAATTGTCAATACCCTACGCAACGAATTTACAATAAATTCATACAAGGCATGAGCGCAACGGTTTTAATATGAATGACTCCAATCATTCATTACACCATGATGTCAGCCAGACTCAATCCAAATCCGTCTCGGTCACATCAAACGGCCTGCCTATTTCAACCACATCTCCGCGATAGGTGGGAAAGCCCAGAACATCTTTTACAATGGTATAGAGCATAAATCCGATGTAGATGACCAGCACAAACATCACAATTGAGATGACAATGGTCAGGATCAGCCGGCTTGCCTTGATCTCCCTGGTGATCTTGGTGCCGTCCTGATTGGCGTAATATTCACCCGCGATACACTCCGGCGTGCCTACATAAGCGATGACATCGTCAATGGCGGCATCCGGATTTTCGGCTAGATAGGAATTCACTCCAGCCTTGATATCCGGCAGAAGCGTCTTTCTGCCGTCCTTCGGCAGCGCCTTGGAAATCTCTTTATAGTACCCTTTTAAATCCCTTTCGATGTTAGTCTTCATCTGATGCGTTTTCCCCACTTCTGTTTAAAATGTTTTCTATGTCGTTTTTCACCGACTGATAATCCGAAAGCAGCTGCTTGAGATGAAGCCTGCCCGCTTCCTCAAGATGATAGTAAATTCTCGTGGACGCCTTTCCGACAGGCACTTCCCGACTGCTGATGTATCCGTTGTCTATCATTTTATACAGGGAAGGATACAGGCTTCCCTCCGGTATGAAAAAGTTGCCGTTGCTCCGCTTGATCAGGGTTTGTATGATCTCATACCCGTACATATCCCTTTTCTGAAGCAGTGTCAGAACCAGCAGCGCCGTTGCACCCCGTTTAAATGTGCTTTTAAAATTTCCTGCAGCTATTTCTATTCCTCCAATCCATACGCACATGATGTATTTCATTCACTAAAAACGATTCAATTATACATCATCCAAACAGAAAAGTAAATACTTTACGATAAATTAATTAGAAAAAAATTTAGATATGTTATTTGTTGACATTTTAGGAATCCTATGCTACTATAAAGCAGGTAGAAGGTAGTAGGTAGCAGAAAAAAGGAGTCCAAATAAGATGAAAACAAACACACTAAAAATTACCGCATTGCTACTGGCTGCGGGAATGATGATCTGCGCATTTTCCTCCTGCCGCCACAAAGAAAACGGCGGCGATTCGTCAGAGCCGGCAAGCGATGAAGTTGTCACTGTTGACGAGCTGTCCGATGATCTTTTCAGCTATCAGGTTACGATAGACGGACACCTCTATTCCCTGCCGTGTCCCGTGAGCGAATTTTATGAGAACGGATGGAAATTATACGAGTCATACAACCGTTACGAAATCAAACCGGGAGACCCGAAAATCATCTTCAATCTGGAAAAAACAGACGGCTCAGAGTTTTCTCTGGGTATGGAGCTTTACAATCCCACAGCCGAAATCATAAAGCCGTCCGAGTGTCTGGCTGTCGGCGTTTACTTTGACGCCTGTGAGGAATACGATGTGATCCTGCCGGGGGGATTTGCCTTTGACAGCAGTATCTCCTACGATGACATTATGAATCAATACGGGCAACCTGAGCTGATATTTGATGAAGATTCATACATCGCAAGGTATTATATTCAAACGTATTACAATGAGATCGGTTTTTCCGCCAACCTCGATGAATCCGGCAATACAGAGAGTATTCATGCTCACATGATTAACCGCATCATTGAAAACGATCAGTCCATTCTTGACCGGACCAAAATTCCGAAGGTCGATATTGCGAACGGACTGGAAAGCTGTCAGGTGTACCTCGAGGGCAATCTATACACGCTTCCCATGACATTCGGTGAATTCACATCGCATGGCTGGAAGGTCAAAGAGAATTCCTATACCAGCTATGTAAAGGACGATAAAGAATTATGGATCGGTATGAAAACTGCCGAGGAACTCAGGCAGCCCCGCAATGATTCTCTCATAACGGAACTCTGGATTCGTTTCGACAACGGCTTTGAATACGCCATTCTCCCCGGCAACTTCATCTTTGACAAGCAGACCACCGCACAGGAAGTGATCGCCCAGTACGGACAGCCGGACGAACCGATATACGACTACTATACTCACTACGAGCTGATTTACAACCTCGATGAAAGCGGCAGCCGCTATGTCCGGTTCAGCCTGTCCCGTCCGGACACTTCTCCCCTTGACCCGGAGGTTCGTGAGGTTATCATTTGCACAGCACCGAAAGATTAAACTTAAGAAAAATACAATCCGCACACACGCTGCTGCATTTTAGCAGAACGTATGTGCGGATTGATTGATTTAATAATACTCATTTCTTCGGCTCGATCAGCCTTGACGCATTGGCAACGCAGATCAGGCAGACGCCAACGTCAGCAAACACCGCCGCCCACATGGGAGCGTATCCGAATGCCGCCGCGATCAGCACCGCCGCCTTGAAAACAAGCGCAAAGGCTATGTTGAATTTGATGATTCCCATCGTCCTGCGGAAATGCCTGATCGCTCTGGGCAGCGTGCCGAGATTGTTGGAGGAAAGCACCATGTCCGCCGCCTCAATCGCAGCACCGGAACCAAGCCCCATCGCTATTCCCACATCGGCAGCGGCAAGCACCGGCGCATCGTTGATTCCGTCGCCGACAAATGCCGTCACCATGCCCTTTGCCTTTATTTTTTCCACGGCATCGACCTTGTTCTCGGGAAGCAGCTCGGCACGGAAGTTTTTGATTCCTACACTTTCGGCAACCGCTTTAGCACTTTCAAAGCCGTCTCCGGTGAGCATGGTCACATCTTCCACTCCGAGTGCCTTGAGTCCGGCAATGGCATCGCTGACGCCTTCTTTCGGACTGTCGCTGATGAGAATACTTCCCGCAAGCCGTCCGTCACATGCGACATAGGCCTGCGCACCGGCTCCTTCCGGAATATCCACACCGTACTTCTTCATCAGCTTCGCACCGCCGCAGAGAATCTGCCTTCCCTGACCGTCCTCACAGCTCACGCCATGTCCCGCAAGCTCGGAGAAATTTTTATACCCGGTGATATTCTCCACTGTGCCGGCGTATTCTCTGATGGCCTGCGCATAGGGATGTGATGAATTAATCTCCGCCGCCGCCGCCAATTGCGCCGCACTGTTGGGAGTAAATCCTTCTCCGCTCACTACCTGCCGTACTTCCGGCCTGCCTTCGGTGACGGTGCCGGTCTTGTCAAAGGCAATCGCACGGGCCTTGGCAAGCAGCTCGGCAAAATTGCCGCCCTTGACCAGCACGCCGAATTTCGAGGCTCCTCCTATCGAGGAGAAGAAGGCAAGCGGCACCGAAATGACAATGGCACACGGGCATGACGCCACCAGGAACGTCAGCGAGCGTATGATAAAATCCCTGAACTCACCCAATCCCAGAAGCGGAGGAATGACCGCAATCATAAAGGCAAGACCCACAACAATCGGCGTGTATACCACCGCAAAGCGGGTGACGAATTTTTCGGCGTTTCCCTTGTTTTCTGCCGACTCGGTGACAAGGCTGATGATTCTGGCGGCAGCGGAATTCTCGTAATTGCTGGTGACACGCGCCGTCAGTGATCCGTCGCCGTTCATCATGCCGCTGAGCAATTCGCTTCCCGGTTCGGCTTCTATGGGGAGTGATTCACCTGTGAGAGCCGAACTGTCAATGTCCGAACTGCCCTCGGTCACAATGCAGTCAAGCGGCACCCTTTCGTGGGGGCGAATGAGGATCGTCTCGCCGACTTCCACTTCTTCCGCCCGAATAACGGCAACGCCGGTGCTTCGCTTGACATTGGCGGTGTCAGGGCGTATCTCGGCAAGTGCCGCTATGCTCTCCCGGGAATTGTCAACCGCTTTGTCCTCCAGCCATTCGCCGATGCGATAAAGCACCGCCACCATGGCACCCTCAAAGAATTCCCCGAGAATGGCCGCCGCAATCATCGCAATGGCCATGAGTGCGCTTTCGTCCAGCCGGAGTTTAATGACTGACTTCACGCCCTTGATAAATACGTCATACCCGGCGAAAAGAATGGCGCAGATATATCCGGCGGCCGAGACAAATTCATTATGCGGAAACTCAATGAAATGTGCCGCAATTCCCAAAGCTCCGGCAGCCAGTGCCAGCATCGTGGTAATCACCATCAGTGTCGGATTTTCCGATTCGCTATGCTCATGTAAATGAGCGTTCTCATGTAAATGAGCGTTCTCATGGCTGTCGGCACAGTCCTCGTCCTCACAGCAGTCGCAGGAACCGGCGGCGCAATGCTTCCGTCCGTGCTTTTTCCGGTGGTTTTCCCGTTCCTCCGAATCGTCGTACTGCACAACATTTACACCCACAAGCACGCTGTCCACTATCTTCTGAATATCCTCGTCGGCATTCGGGTTGATGTCGCTGAGATGAACCGTCAGACGCTTGTTCATAAAATCGACGGTGGCTTTTTCTATCCATGGTGCCTTGTTGACGGCCGCTTCCGCCTTTGCGGCACAGCCGGCACAGTCAAGCCCTTCCAGCGTATATTTGATTTTTTCCACGGTTGATGCCTCCCTTTCAGTCCTTCTCGTTGATATGCTCGAAGCCCATTTCGATAATTTTTTTAACGTGGTCATCGTCCAAAGAATAAAAGGCAGATTTCCCTCTCCGCCGCACCTTGATGAGTCCCGCTGTTCTCAGCACTCTGAGCTGATGGGATATGGCCGACTGGTTCATCTCCAGCACCTCGGAAATATCGCACACGCACAGCTCGTGATTCAGCAGGGCGGACATGATTCTCAGCCGTGTGGAATCCCCGAAGATCTTGAACAATTCGGCAAGATCATATACACGGTCTATGTCGTACATATCACTGCGCACAAGATCAACATAATCGCTGTGCGACGGTTCCGTTTCAAACTCCTCGGCAAATTCCATTTCGTTGTTGATATCCATAAAAAATCACTCCATTCAATAAATGAACAATTATTCATATGTTTATTATAACACATATTCAATAAATGTCAAGGCTTTGAATGAAAAAATTAAAAAACCGCTGACTTTTTCCTATACGAAAAAAATCAGCGGTATGTTTTCGATGAATTGCTTAATAATGACCGACGGGTTACGGCATTAACTTTTTACCCTATTACTCAACCGTCACCGATTTGGCCAGATTTCTCGGCTTATCCACATCGCAGCCTCTTGCTACTGCGGTATAATAGGCAAATATCTGAAGCGGAACGATAGCGGCTATGGGACGTATGAATTCGTCCACGTCAGGCACTTCGATCAGATGGTCATAAATGGTGCTGTCAACGCTTGCTCCCTTCTTGCAGAGAAGGATCACCCTGGCGCCTCTCGCCTTGACTTCCTTGACGTTGCTCACGGTCTTTTCAAAGAGCTTATCGCCCGAGGCAATGGCCACCACGGGCATTCCCGGCTCAATGAGCGAAATCGTGCCGTGCTTGAGTTCTCCGGCGGCGTAGGCTTCGGAATGAATGTAGGATATTTCCTTGAGCTTGATGGAGGCCTCCCAGCAGAGCGCACAGTCGTATCCTCTGCCGATAAAGAAGAGATCCTCACAATCCTTGTAACTCTGGGACATTTCCTTATAGATATCCGCATTGCCGATGACATCGGCCACCACGTCCGGAATCTGTCTGAGCAGATCGGAATAATGCTCCAGATCCGCATCCGAAACGGTGCCTCGCTCGCAGGCAAAGCGCAGCGCCATCATCAGCATGACCGCCACCTGGCAGGTGTAGGCCTTGGTAGTGGCAACGGCTATTTCAGGTCCTGCCCATGTATAAAGCACGATGTCCGCTTCACGGGCAATCGTGGAACCAACCACATTGACTATGGCGATGGTCGGTATTCCTCTCTTTTTGGCAATGCGAAGGGCGGCCAGCGTGTCGGCCGTCTCGCCGCTCTGGGAAATAACCACCACGGCGTCGCCTTCCTCAAAGAGCAGGTTGGAATATCTGAATTCCGAAGCGACCTCGGTAATAACCGGAACCCTGGCAATGCGCTCGATCATATGTCTGCCGACCATTCCTGCGTGAAGCGCACTTCCGCAGGCCACGACATGCAGCCGTCTGATTTTGGAAATATCGGGCATTTCCTCTGCGAAGATGCCCTTCGCGCCGTTTTTGAGACGGGGAAGAATCGTGTCGGCAAGCACCTTGGGCTGTTCATTGATTTCCTTGAGCATGAAATGGTCGTATCCGCCTTTTTCGGCAGCCGAAACGTCCCACGTTGCGGTAAAAACTTCCTTTTCAATGGGCTGTCTGTCGGCTCCGAGTATCCTGATGGAATCTGCCGTGATAACCGCAAGCTCATTCTCCTCGAGCAGGTAATAATGATTGGTTCTGCTGAGAATCGCCGGAATGTCGGAAGCGATGAAGTTTTCCCCTTCACCTATGCCGACTATCAGCGGACTGTCCTTGCGAATGGCAAAAAGCTTTTCCGGGTAATCGTCAAACAGCACGCCGAATGCGTAGGAGCCGCGAATTCTGGCAATTGCCGTAAAAATGGCGTCGATCGGGTCGCCGTCGTAATATTTGTCGATGAGCTGCGCAGCCACTTCTGTGTCGGTTTCCGAGAGAAAAGTACGCCCTTCCGCCTTCATCTTTTCCTTCAGTTCGGCATAATTCTCGATAATGCCGTTGTGTACCAGCGTGACCTTGCCGCTTCTGTGAGGATGACTGTTGACGTCGGAAGGTTCCCCGTGAGTGGCCCAGCGTGTGTGACCGATACCGCAGACGCCCTGCGGAACACCCTCGCCTATCTTATCCTCCAGATTTTTAATGCGTCCCTTTGCCTTGATCACACTGACCTTGTCATGCTCAAAGACGGCGACGCCGGCCGAGTCATAACCTCTGTATTCCAGCTTTTTCAGGCCGTCCAGAAGTATCTCAGTCGAATTTTTATCACCTATGTATCCTACGATACCGCACATAAATTACTAACCTCCAATGATTAACAGAGTAACGGCAATTCTGTTCTCCGGTTTTCCGAAGTCTTTGTCTGCCGATATGCAGCTTCTCTGCGAAGCCGGGAAGCATCCGCCGATTGTTTCGATAAACTTCCACCCTCGTCAGCCTTTTATTACGTATACAATGAAGCATAATGATATTACGCAGAAAGGCTCAGGCGCTTTTGACTTAACATGACAAAATGATTAAAACCAACTCACCCCCGATTTATGCTTACAGTATATTAAAACATAATATCGGGGGTTTGTCAATAGTTAATTAGTGATTTTTAACGAAATCATCAACTCAATTATATAGTTTTATCATTATTTTTCTTGTAATCCTTTTCTCAGCCAAATCGTCGCACAAGTCCGTTGACCGCAGCATAAGGAACACATCTGCACCACACTCCCGGGCGGCTTCCGGAGGAATAGGGAGCCGCTCGGCAGCGGTCGTTCATTCTCATGAAAACCGAGCCTGTCATCCGCAGTCCCGCTACGCTTTCTCTCCTGTAGCAGAAGAATACGGCCCGACACCGATACATTCCTCCGGCAGATACGGCCGCCGGCGACATTCTTATCCCGAACTGACAGGCGCATTTCATTCCGGTACAGCAGCGGACTGCCGCCAATGCCAGAATGTTAACCGCCGCTGCCGCCAACATTCGGACGGTCAGGCTGTCCGATGAAAAGACAAGCAGCGCACCGATCATACCGCCTGACAGACTTCCGATAAGTCCCATTGCGTATTCTTTTCTCAGCGCATCAGTATCGGACAGCACGGCACCCGATTCCCCTCCGGCGTCCGTGAGACGCATGGCGTATTCTTTGAGCTTTGCGCAACGCTCACGCAGCAGGCATGGAATCGTCCTTCCTCCTCTGCATACCAGTTCCATGCTGCCTGTACCGCATATCACATCCGCCGGACCGCAGCACACTCTTACTCCTGCGACAGCGTTTTTCGGTATCAATAATTTCCTTCCTCCGCCTATCCCCAGCGCCACTTCGCAACCGTACCTCGTCAGGCAGAATGACATTCCGCAGCCGTAGACAGCGGTTAATATACTATTCACCACGGCGGAGAGCAGCAAAGCCGGAGCAATGAGATTGATCAGTCCGCCTTCTTCCGCCAGCACCGTCAGCTGCGCCGAAACCATCATCAGGAACAATGTGCGTTCGGATGTGACGGCGTGAGCCAACGACGAGAGCCTGCCCGGAACCAGCTTTTCTTCTGCCTCGCAGTTGCCGGCGGATGCACTGCGGACGAAATTCATCAGCCGCTTTGCCTGTTCCTTCGACAGTACGGACGAAATCCACACGCCTCGCACACCGTCGGAGAAAATGCTCACCCTGACTCCTCCGAATATTCCGTAATAGGAGACGTACCGACATTCGATGAAAACCAGCGAATCCAACCGCATGATTTTTTCAGCGCCCGGACCTGCCGCCTTGATGGAATTACGGTCAATCCGCCACAGGGTATGCCTTCGTCCGTACTCCGCGATGACAAACCGGACGGCCGCAACAACCGCCGATAATGCCATCACCGCCCAGCCATCCGGCCCGAAGTCTCCACGGATGACCGCAATCAGAGCATACAGACCGCCTGCCGCCGCACAAAGAATCATCTCCGGTCTGACCGATGCCGACCAATGAGGCGAAAAACACATTCCGCAATCCTTCTCCGCCGCCAAGGTCAGCTCACCGCCTCAACACCGAGTGCCCGGTTGAGCATCATTCCGTCTCTGATATTGACCCCCCTGATCTTTACGTTTCCTCCGCCTGTAAAGAATATCACCGTACACAGACCCAGTCTTCGCTGGAACAGGCCTCCCTTAATCTGGGAACAGCGTATTTCGCTGCGGTTGATGATCAGGGTTTTTCTCACAAAGAGTCCCTTTTCCACTCTCAGGCAGCCTCCGCTGCGTGTATAATGGATTCTGCCGAAACTCATGGGAATTACGACCGCCGCACAGCACATCGCCGCACAGAAACCGGCGGCCGCCAACGCACCGTAGGAAATATGCCACACTTCCAGCGTGACGGCGGCGCACATTGCGACAAATGCCGTCATAAAGCAGTATATTCTCAGCAGTATGGTGTATTTAGACGAACATTTTTGCCTGATCTCCACTCTCATTGACCATCAAGTCCCTTCTTCTGTTTATTTTTTATTCTTCCCGGTCTTTAAATTTTTATACAATATTAACACACTCGGCGAACTTTGAACTTGAAATCACCTGAATTATTTGATATAATAAAATGACATGAGCTATCCAACAATGGCATTTCAATCTAAAAGCATCGGAGGAATCCGGCATGAATGGAACTGAACAGCACAAAATACCTATTGTCCGCAGGCTCTCCGGCCTGATGGCGGCCGCTCTGACAGTCGGCGCCGTTTGCGCTTATTCGCCCTCGGTTTTTGCCACCGGGCAGAATTCAACCACATCCTCCAATACCACCGCTACCACACGCAATGCCGACGCGGCATCCGATCCGGACGCCAATGTGTCGGAAGTGATCGTTTCGTCCAATCCTCAGGAAACGCTCGGCACGGTCGGTTTTCTGGAATCCAACACCAAGCGCATTACCGCAGGAAAATCCACGGTGCTTTATCTGACCATAAAGGACATGGGCTATAATTTCAATACCACTTATGAGACATCGGACTCCTCTATCGCCACCGTCAAAAAGATTGATGACCGCGCCGTGAAGGTGGTCGGTCTGAAAAGCGGCGTCGTCACGATTACCGCCTATGTCAAAAAATACACCGGCTCCTCCAGCAAATCCAAAAACGTCACCATCTCCGCCAAATACATCCTGGAAGTAGGCGAAGGCGACAGCAGCACATCTTCCGCCGTTCCGGGCGAAGTCTCCTCCTCTCCCGAAGGCGGAGGAATCATTCACGACGACGATGACAATACCGACCTCGATCTTTATTCGTCCACCACAGACCCCATGCTTCTGGAATACGCAAAGCAGCAGCGCAACAGCAGCGCGGCTTCTCTTCTGCTGGGACTTATCGGCTGGGGACTGATTATATTTGCCGTGGGATATATTTTCTCGGTGGTTATCCGCAGCCGGACTCCCAAGCTGAATGTGTCTCCCGGCAGCAGGAAAAGATACAGCGCAGGCGGTTCGGGTACGATTCGTTCCGGCGGCAGGCTGCTTCCCGACAGATATTACCGCAATCTGAAAAAATATTGATTTTTTTGATCGCTCGCAGGTTTTAAGTGCATTTAAGGGCAGGGATTTATTATGAAAAATATCATCAACAGACTGAAGGACATCATCAGATCAGGCGATAAAAATGTCCTTGTCAGCATTATCACCGGAATCGTCTTCGCTCTGCTTGGTCTCATTCAGTTGACTTTTGTCATTATCACTCCCCTGGCGCGTTCCCTGGATCACATTTTCCTAATTCTGGTGGATTTCGTTATTACGGCGGTATGCTTCGTATACGCACTCCGCAAAGCCAGGGTTGAAGGCAGCAGTCAAGCTTCCGAAGGCAGGCCGGTTCGCAGAGCCAATCCTTCTCCCGATTCGTCCGAAAACAGGCCGGTTCGCAGAGCCAATCCTTCCCCCGATTCGTCCGAAAACAGGCCGGTTCGCAGAGCCAATCCTTACCCCGATTCATCCGAAGGCAGGCCGGTTCGCAGAGCCAATCCTTCCCAGTCTGCCGCCGGCAGAAGATTTCCGGCCAATTCCTCACGGAACCGGCAGAGCGCCGCTCCGTCCCATTCGGCTCAGTCATCAGGAATTGATGGAAGAAATACGCACAAATAATCTTCGGATTCCACAAATACATGTATGAGGTGTAAATCAAATTGTCAGCTCCACAGGATAAAATCCGCAACTTCAGCATCATTGCGCATATTGATCACGGCAAGAGCACTCTCGCCGACCGCATTCTGGAAAAGACCTATTCCGTCAGCCAGCGTGAAATGGAAGACCAGATTCTCGACAATATGGACCTTGAACGTGAAAGAGGCATTACCATTAAATCCCACGCCGTCACCATCAATTACGAGGCTTCCGACGGTGAATTATACACATTCAACCTGATCGACACCCCCGGTCATGTCGACTTCAATTATGAGGTTTCCCGCTCGCTTGCCGCCTGTGAAGGCGCCATACTGGTGGTCGACGCCAGTCAGGGCATTGAGGCGCAGACGCTCGCCAATACCTATCTCGCTATCGACGCCGGCCTTGAAGTGGTGCCGGTCATCAACAAAATCGACCTTCCGTCTGCCGATCCCAAGCGAGTTATTCATGAGATAGAGGACGTTATCGGCCTGCCTGCCGAGGACGCTCCGCAGATTTCCGCCAAGGTAGGCTTGAATATCGAGGCGGTTCTGGAAAAAATCGTCACCGATATTCCGGCGCCCGACTGCGACCGTGACGCGTCGCTGAAAGCGCTTATCTTTGACAGCTATTACGACAGCTACAAAGGCGTCATCGTTTACGTGCGCCTTATGTCTGGCAGACTCAAGCCGGGTGACACCATCCGCATGATGAGCACCGGCGCGGAATTCAACGTAGTGGAATGCGGCTATATGCGCACGACAACACTCGAACCCGTCAGAGAGCTTGCCGCCGGTGAAGTGGGCTACATCGCAGCTTCTATCAAGACCGTTTCGGAAGCCATGGTCGGAGATACCGTGACCAATGCTTCCCGTCCTGCCGACGAGCCTCTTCCGGGCTTCCGCAAGGCCAACCCGATGGTCTTCTGCGGCATATATCCCGCCGACGGCGCCAAATACGGCGACCTGCGCGAAGCGCTGGAAAAACTCCAGCTCAACGACGCTTCCCTTTCATTTGAACCTGAAACCTCCGTCGCACTCGGCTTCGGATTCCGCTGCGGATTTCTCGGACTGCTCCACATGGAGATCATTCAGGAAAGACTTGAGAGAGAATACAATCTCGACCTGATCACCACTGCGCCCAGCGTTATTTACAAAATCATCGGCACCGACGGACAGACTACTTACATCGACAATCCTACCAATTATCCCGATCCTTCTCTGATTAATTACGCAGAGGAGCCGATCTGCGAGGCCCACATTTTTTCTCCCACGGAATACGTCGGCAATATCATGGAGCTTTGCCAGGACAGACGAGGCGTATTCAAGGGGATGGAATACATCGACACCGACCGTGTGGATATTCATTACGTGCTGCCGCTCAACGAGATCATCTACGACTTCTTTGACGCATTGAAAAGCCGCACCAAGGGGTATGCTTCGTTTGATTACGAACCTGCCGGATATCAGCGTTCCAGCCTGGTCAAGCTTGACATGATGCTCAACGGCGAAGTGGTGGACGCGCTTTCGTTTATTGTACACACCGACAGCGCTTATCCGCGCGCCCGCAAAATGACGGCAAAGCTCAGGGAGCATATTCCGCGCCAGCTCTTTGAAGTGCCTATTCAGGCGGCCATCGGCGGCAAAATCATTGCCCGTGAAACTGTCAAGGCCCTGCGGAAAGACGTGCTTGCCAAATGCTACGGCGGTGACATCACCCGAAAGAAAAAGCTGCTGGAAAAGCAGAAGGAAGGTAAAAAGCGCATGAGGCAGCTCGGCTCCGTGGAAGTGCCTCAGGAGGCGTTTATGGCAGTGCTTAAGCTGGACGAGGAATAATTTTTTTGAAAGCGATGAAGAAATGAAAAAAAGCCAAGCCGCCAAAAGGCGTGAAAGATTAAAAAAACAGTCAAACAATGCGATGAACATAGCCATCATGATTCCCTCGCTCAATCCTGACCAAAAGCTGACCAACTATGTCAGGCAGCTTGCGGCAGAGAATTTCAGAGAAATAGTGGTGATCAACGACGGCAGTTCGGAAGAGTACGATCCTATCTTTGACGAAATAGCCGACATGAACAAATGCACCGTTCTGCGGCATCAGGTCAACAAAGGCAAGGGCCGTGCCTTAAAAACAGGTATGGAGTATATACTCAAAAGCCTTCCCGACTGCGTCGGAATTGTCACAGGCGACGCCGACGGTCAGCACCGTCTCAAGGATACCATTCGGGTGGCCAGGGAGCTGATTAAAAACGACAACCGTCTGGTGCTCGGATCACGCAATTTCAATTCGCCAAATATTCCCGCACGTTCTTCATTCGGCAATAAGGTGACTTCATGGGTTTTTGCCGCTATGTTCGGACAGAAGCTGATGGACACCCAGACCGGACTGCGTGGAATTCCGCTCAGAATCGTCCCCAATATGCTTGATATTGCCGGCGAGCGTTTTGAGTACGAAATGAACATGCTCATTGAGTGCCGCAGGCAGAAAATCGAGATTTTCGAGATCCCCATTGAGACGGTTTACATAGACGAAAACAGCAGCTCACATTTCAATCCCATCATTGACTCGATTAAAATCTACTGGCTGATTTTCCGCAGTTTTTTCTCCTTTATTTTCACCTCCGTCAGCTGCACGCTGCTCGATCTGCTGCTCTTCACCCTGCTGGCCAAGCTGATTATTCCTTCCGTTTCGCCTGATTTCGGCTATCGGATCGAGCTTTCAACCATGATCGCCCGTGTGATTTCCGCTACGGTCAATTTTATCGTCAACAAGAATGTTGTTTTCCATAAAAAGGGAAATATTGTTTCCTCGGCTGTTAAATATTTCTGCCTCGCCCTCGTGCAGATGACGATTTCCGCCAAGTCCGTCAAATTCCTCTTTGAATTGCTCGGCTGGAATGAAGTCATTATCAAGGCGATTGTCGATACGATACTCTTTATCACCAATTATTTCATTCAGAAGAGATTTATTTTTAAAAACTAATGAATTCCCCAAAAAAAGCGCCCTGTATTTTCGGAACCGTTCCCGAAATACAGGGCGCTTGATGTATGAGTTATTGGAGGCCGTTCTGGACTTTGGCCGCCATAAGGGTATTCTTCATGAGCATGGCAATGGTCATCGGGCCGACTCCGCCCGGAACAGGCGTGATCGCCGAACATTTCGGCTCTACCGAGGCATAATCCACATCGCCGCAGAGCTTGCCGTTTTCGTCGCGGTTCATGCCAACGTCAATGACAACGGCGCCTTCCTTGACCATATCGGCGGTGACGAATTTTGCCTTGCCGACTGCCGCCACAAGAATATCAGCGCGGCGTGTGACTTCGCCGAGATCCTTCGTGCGGCTGTGGCAGATGGTTACCGTGCCGTTCTCATGCAGCAGAAGCATCGCCATTGGCTTGCCGACAATGTTGCTGCGTCCTATGACAACACATTCCTTACCGGAAATCTCTATGCCGCTGTCCTTGATGAGTTCAATGATGCCGGCAGGTGTGCAGGGCAGAAAGTTGTATTTGCCTATCATGATCTTGCCTACATTTTCCTCGCTGAAGGCGTCTACGTCCTTTTCGGGCGCAATCGCCTTGATCACCGCTTTATCGTCCAGTCCCTCCGGCAGCGGAAGCTGGCAGAGTATGCCGTTGATATCGCTGCGGTCGTTGAGACATTTGACCAGAGCGAGCAGTTCACTCTGATCCGTGTCAGCCGGCAGAGCGAATTCCTCTGATTTAAATCCGACCTCGGCGCATGCCTTTTTCTTATTGTTGACATATACTCTGGAAGCAGGGTCGTCTCCCACGATGATAACGGCTAGTCCGGGGATTATTCCCTTTTCCTTCAGCTCTGCCGTCTCGGCGGCAACCTCCGCACGCACCTTGGCAGCTACTGCCCTGCCGTCTATTATCTTTGCCATGTAAGATCATCTCCGTATTAATTTGATAATGATGATTGATATATGAAACGAATGCGATTAATAGTCGTCATCGTCGTCATATTCCCATAAGAGCAGTCCCGAATTGTACAGCAATCTGTTGAAGGGCGGAAATACAAACAGCAGATAGGCCGCAATGGCTCCTGCCAGCGCCATACAGCCCTGAGACAGATTGAATGAGCCGACAAGGCACAGCATTCTCACCGCTCCGACGGCAAAAAACAGAAATGCGATGGTCAGCATATAAAGCACTATCTCACGGAACGGCTTGAACAGCATAAGCAGCATAAAGGCAAACGGCACCACCATCATGGCGCAGCTGAACATATCAGTTGTACTCATTGCCGAAAGACCGTCAACCACATCGGCATTAATATGTCCCTTGGCATATGAAATAAAATTGTCCTTGTCAATGCCGTCTGCCAGCAGTTTTTTCAGGAAAAGCGAATCCGCCGCATAAACGCAGTAAAATCCAAACAGAGCAAACGCCGCTACCCTCATTATGACTTCCTTGCCGACACGGAACTGAATCAAAGAAGCGTTGATGCCTACCGCCGTCAGCAGGCAAATCGTAATTTCTATAAAGCAGAGCGGATCGAAAATGTAGGAATGATAGTTCATGCATAACATGGTGTACATGCCGATTCCGCCGAGAATCAGAAGCAGAACGGTAAACAGGAGCCTGAGCCATTTGGGGAGATTTTCGTTTTTCTCCTCTTCCGTCTCTTCCTCCATATAGGCATTTCCCGATCTGGCGGAGGCATGCATCATGCTCTCGTTGGATTCGACCTGCATGATGGCGGCCAGTTCGTCCTCCTGCTTTTTTTTGGGTTTTGGCTCGGGTTTTGGCTCGGGTTTTGACTCCGGTTCGGGTTCCGGCTGAGGCTCCGGTTCGGGTATCGGTTCGGGTTCCGGTTCAGGCTCGGGGGCAGCCTCCTCCTGCTTCTCCTGGGCGGCCTCTGCGGCGGCGCTCTCCTTCTCTTCCCTGGCCCGTCGCTCATGCTCCTGCTTCAGTCTCCTGTCACATTCGGCTTCGAACGCCGCCATTTCATCGTCATCGTCGGAATTCATATTGGTTTCAAGGCCGTAGCCGTCTGAGTTCCAGTTGTCCATAAAAATCACCTCTCTCGTTTATTCAATTCAGCGAACAACCGGCCGTTGTTGTTCCGGCGTCGCTGAAGCTTCGGTCTCCTGTGCGGCTTCGGCAGACTCCTCACCAGAAGGTTCACTGTCGGAGGAAGCGTCTGCATGCGTTTCCTGCCACACTCTGGTAGGCTGGAAATTCACATCGGCTAGCGTCCATCCGTCAACCAGTCCAGCTATTCCCTTGCCTTTTCCGGCAGATTTGCGTCTGGGAAGCCTGAGCGGCATATGATTCCAGCCGAGATAGAGCAGCGCTCCGGCCGCAAGCACGCAGATGATCGCAAGAAGCTGCGAAACCTTGATGACATTTTCCACCAGCCAGAGACTGTCGGTTCTCAGACCCTCAATCCATGCTCTGCCCAGGCCGTACCAGACCAGATAGCTCAGGAAAATCTGTCCCTTGAATCTGTACTGGCGGCAGCTGATGTAGTGCAGCAGCAGGAATCCCGCAAGGCACCATATTGATTCGTAGAGGAAACACGGGTGTACTGTGGTCGGGCCGATTTTATGGGATACACCGTCCACCACCTTGATATAAAAGGTATTGGAGCTGTACATGCCCCAAGGCAATCCGGTTTCACTGCCGAATGCCTCCTGGTTCATGAAATTGCCCCAGCGGCCTATTCCCTGCCCGATCAGGAATCCGATGGCGGCAATATCAAATACGGGCAGAATTTCGATTTTTTCCACATATTTGCACATGATCAGACCCGATACAAAGGCGGCTATCACTCCGCCGTAAATGGCCAGACCGCCGTCTCTGATATTGATCATGTCCCACAGACTGTTGTAGCTGTTGAGCCTGAAAATGACGTAGTAGGCTCTGGCTCCCAGTATTCCAAAGAACAGACCGACCAGCACCACATCAATGAGCGGATCCATCCTGACATCGAATCGCTTGCAGCTCCTCCAGGCGTACAGCACCGCCAGAATGAAGCCTGTCATGATGAACAGTGCGTACCAGTAAATTTCCAGTCCGAACAGACTGAACGCAACCCGATCGATATTAAACTCCAAACCGAGTTTCGGAAAACTCACATTCATTATTCTCACGCCTCCCCTCGCCGTCTGACCACCGACAGCGAGCTGTTATTGATATCATATTGCTCCAGAAATTTTGCGTTGCCTTCATCGACTGTCACTTCGGCGGCCGCCTTGACTTCCTCAAAGCAGCTCGTGTCAAAAAGCAGGTCGTCCGCCAGCGAGTCGGCTATGTCATCGACACTGTTGAAAGCGGAAATCATGCTGCCGTAGGCACTTCTCCTGGCACACTCAAAGAGTTTCGGGGAAATGCCTTCCCGCCTGACACGTTCAATCTCGGCAAATATCTCATCCCTCAGCACTTCCGGCGAACGGCTCTGTCCCATCAGTATCGAAGCCTGCACGCCTCTGTGATACATGAATGATGAGCTGAATCCTGGACTGATCAGTTCTTTTTTCATCATTCGGGTGTAGAAGTCCGACATCGGGCCGAACACGGCACTTCTTACGATACCGGAGAGAAGACTGTCGCGCTCGCTGATTTTCCGCCACTTTTCCTTGAATCCCAGCTGGAAAATCGGCACCGGAACGTCGAATTCCTGCTCCGTGAAAGGCTGAACGATCCTGCCGTCGTCCTCAGGACAGCGGCTCACGATGACCGGGCTGTCATTTGGCAGAAGCATCCTGTCGCAGATTTCCATGACGGTCTGAGGATCGACATTTCCGGCGACTGCCAGAACCATATTGCCGGGATTGTAAAAGGTACGGTAGCATCGGTAAAGCAGTTCCGGGGTGATCTGAGCGATGGATTCCACCGTGCCGGCAATGTCGGTTCTGATCGGATGCTCACGATACATAGCCTTCATCAGATTGTAGAACACAAGCCAGTTGGGGCTGTCCTGATACATGACAATTTCCTGCGCGATGATGCCCTGTTCCTTGAGCACGGTATCATCCGTGAAGTAAGGCTTCTGCACGAAATCAAGCAGTATTTCAAGCGACTGTTCAAAACGCTCCGAGCAGGAGAAGTAATAACAGGTCTTGTCAAAGGATGTGTAGGCATTGGCACTGGCGCCTGTTTTGGCAAAACGCTCGAAGGCTCCGCAATCCTCGTTTTCAAAAAGCTTATGCTCCAGATAATGGGCTATTCCGTCCGGAACCTTTGTAAATTCACCGCCGTCCACGCTGAAATCATTGTCAATAGCCCCGTACTTTGTGCCGAAAATTGCGTAGGACGAATTGAACTCCGGTTTAGGGCATATCGCCATCTTAACACCGGTCGGGTGTGTGGCGTAATACACCCTTTCTCCCGTCAGGGGGTCATCATAAACGTGAAATCTGTCACTTATGGTGCTCATTGCTCCGCGCCTCCTTCCTCACCGGAATTCTCCTCCCTGTTTTCAGGCGCAAGCAGGTAGATGGTGTCCATGCGTACAAGCGACGCACATTCCGCCACCTGGCTCCGGGTGACCGCCTTCAATCGCTCGGCGGCCTGTTCCGGTGTGCGGACACAGCCGTCCAGAAACTGCATGCAGTACCATCTCTCTATGGAGCCGATGGAGTCGTTTATCTGGGTCGCCTCGAAGACTTCATCCGTAAATTCATTGTCGGCGATGGCGGAAAGCTGATTCTTTATCTCCTCCACGGCTTTACGGTAATTCTTCTCCTCGATGCCGCTGCTGACAAACATCAGTCCGCTTCTGCTTAAATACATCGACGAGCAGTAGTAGCACAGGCTGAGTTTTTCCCTCACATTGTTAAATAACAGACTGGAGGTACCGCCGCCGTAAATCATTGACATCAGCCGTGCCGCCATTGTGCGGTCATCCGGCTCTATGACCGGCAGGCGCATGCCGATGATCATCTTGCTCTGCCTGACGTCCATCCGCTCGACCACTTCACGCTCGTGCAGGTCTTCCTTCATTTTGGGAGGATCGGGCAGTCCGGCATACCGGCGGTCTATGGCGGCGAATTCACGGGCAAAGATTTCTTCAACCGGTTCGTGCGCCACCGCTCCCACCATTATGATATTGACCGCCGCAAGACTCAGCATCCTTCGCCATGCCCCGGCAAGATCCTTTCTCGTAATGGTCGGAAGATCCTCGATGTATCCCCCGGCTTCGACGCTCAGAAGTTCCCCCTCGCACATGATCTCAATGCATCGGTGCGAGGCGTACTCTGCCTTGTCATTAATGCGCAATTGGATGCGTTCCCTGATGACTCTGACCGAAGCTTCTATGTCCTCGCTTCGGAACAGTTCCCCGTCTTCGTCAACCACAGGACGGAATATTATTTCACTGAGCAAAGCGGCACATTCACGGGAAATGCTCTCACCGTCCGGCAGAAACCTGTCGTCAGTCATGGCTATTTCCACTGTAAGCATCTGACAGTTGCCGATATTGGAGACCGACGTCGTCACATCCGCCCCGTAAAGCATGGCCAGTTCCCTGCGAAACTCGTTGTACTTGGGATATCTGGCGCACGAACGGTGCAGCAGGTACATCATGACGGAATTCACCGTTGCGTATTCACGGCTGAGCGGAAGAAGAAAATGCACCGATATACAGGCATTTTTAAACCTCGTCTCACGCACCGCACGGAAGGTGATACCTTCACCCGGCGAACTGACGTACATATTGTTTTCCATTCAGGTACAGTTCCTCCTCACGCCTCAGGCTCTATATAATCCTCAATCTGTGGTTCAAAATTCTCGTCGGAAAAGAATTCGTCGATATATTCCTCCGGCATCTGGGCCTTTTCTCGCGTCTTTCGGCTTTCCCCGTCCAGCCTGTGAAGTACGATTCCGCTGATCAGCAGAATCACACCCAGTACTGCCGCCACTACGGCTATGACCCGAATGACAAATGCCTTTGTTCCGGCCCTTTCAGCTTCACTGACCTCTTTTTTGCCGGAAGCAGAATCTTTCTCCGTTTCAGGCTCTTCGGGTGCGGATGGCGAATCTTTCTCCGGCTCAGGCACTTCGGGTGCGGATGAGGAATTCTCCTCCGGCTCAGGCACTTCGGGTGCGGATGCGGAATTCTCCTCCGGTGCCGGTTCTTCGGGTACGGATGCGGAATATTCCTCCGGTGCCGGTTCTTCGGGTGCGGATGCGGAATTCTCCTCCGGTGCCGGTTCTTCGGGTGCGGATGAGGAATTCTCCTCCGGCTCAGGCACTTCGGGTGCGGATGAGGAATTCTCCTCCGGCTCAGGCACT
>CAMHJC010000004.1 GCA_946185345.1 uncultured Clostridia bacterium | reverse complement strand
ACACAAAATATCCTCGCAAATAATTGTCTACTTTCAACCGAAAATTAGTATAAGATAAAAAAACAATGGCAGTGAAACCGGAAGGAATCGCTGCCATTGTTGTCATTTTGTATGTTGTTTTGTAAAAAATCACATGAGAGTCATCTGTTTTCCCTGCTGGGAATCATCGGCGGAACCTGCCGCAGGCAGATTTTTGGGACGGAATTTTGATTCGTTTTTGACCATTCCCTCGGCGTAAATGACCATTTCGCTGAGTTTTGCGTTCCGGCGCAGCGTGATGATCTGATTGCCCTGTGCGCTTCGGGTCTTTGCCGGAACGGCGTCGGAATTGAATATCAGCACCTTGTCGTTCGTGGTGCGAATCAGAATATCACAGTCGTTCACGATATGGAGTACGTTTACCAGAGGAGATTTGTCGCTGTAGGCTGCCAGCAGCTTGCGGCGGTTGGTTTTGGTGGCGTAGGCATTCAGTTCGGCCTTTGCGACCTTGCCGTTTTCATAGGCAAAGAGGACATATCCGCTGTAATCGGTGGTGAGCAGGCAATATTTCACATGCTCGTCTTCGTCCATTCCCAGAACGGCAGGCACATATTCGCCCAGCACGCTTGCCTTGGTGTCGCTGAAATCGGCCGCCTTGGATTTGTATACCTGACACTTGTCGGTGAAAAAGAGCAGTTCGGCGACGTTGCGCGTCTCAAAAGTCTGAATAATTCTGTCGCCCTCTTTGAGCTTCTGATCGCTGCTCATTCGCAGAGACTGCGGGCTGATTTTTTTGATATAGCCTTCCTGGGTGACAAATATATTCACCGGATAATCGGGGACGGAGGAAATTTCATCGTCATCGGCTTCTTCCACAGAGTAGAGAATCATGCTTCTGCGAGGCTGTCCGTATTTCTTAGCGACGTCCTTCAGTTCGGATATGATGATTTTTTTGACTCGCTGGGGAGAAGAAAGCACTTCTTCCAGGTCGGCAATTTCGCTGCGCAGGTTTTCAATGTCCTCCGTGCGCTTGAGAATGTACTCGCGGTTGATGTGGCGCAGCTTGATTTCGGCAACGTATTCCGCCTGCACTTCGTCGATGTCAAAGCCTTTCATCAGATTAGGCACCACGTCGGCTTCTTCCTCGGTTTCACGAATGATTCTGATGGCCTTGTCAATGTCGAGAAGAATCTTTTGCAGACCTTCTAGCAGGTGGAGTTTTTCCTTTTTCTTGCCCAGTGTGAACGCGGTACGGCGCTGCACGCAATTCATGCGGAATTTAATCCATTCGTCCAGCAGTCCGTCCACGCCAAGCACCCTCGGAGAGCCGTCAATCAGGACGTTGAAGTTGCATGCGAAGCCGTCCTCCAGAGTGGTCAGCTTGTAAAGCTTTTGCATGAGTTTGTCCGGATCGGCGCCTCGCTTTAAGTCGATGGTAATTCTCAGACCGTGCAGACCCTGTTCGTCACGGATGTCGGATATTTCCTTGATTTTGCTGTTTTTGACCAAATCGATGACTTTCTCGATAATCTGTTCGCAAGTGGTAGTGGGAGGAATCTGCGTGATGTCAATACAGTTGGCCTCACGATCGTAGGTGTATCTTGCACGGACTTTAATGCTTCCTCGTCCGGTATGATAAACCTTTTCCAGTTCGTCCTTGTTGTAGATAATCTGACCGCCGCCGGGAAAGTCAGGCGCCAGAAGGGTGGAGCTTATGTCGTGCTTTGGATTTTTGAGCAGCTGAATGGTGGTTTCAATCAGCTCATTGAGGTTGAATGAACAGATGGAGCTGGCCATGCCGACCGCAATGCCGGTATTGCTGTTGCAGAGAATAGCCGGAAAGGTAACCGGAAGCAGGGAAGGCTCCTTCATGGTGTTGTCAAAATTGTCCACCATGTCAACCGCGTCGCTGTCAATGTCACGGAAAAGCTCGGCGGAGATGGCCGCCAGCTTGGCTTCGGTGTATCGGGAGGCAGCAGCCTGCGTGTCTCTGGAATACGCCTTGCCGAAAGAACCTTTGGAATCGACATAAGGATGAAGCAGCGCTTCGTAAGCCACCGTCATTCGCACCATTGTGTCATAAATCGCAGCGTCTCCGTGAGGATTGAGCGCCATGGTGGAGCCGGCAATTTTGGAGGATTTCTGACGGGCGCCAGTGAGAAGGCCCATTTTGTACATGGTGTAGAGAAGTTTTCGGTGAGACGGCTTGAAGCCGTCAATCTCCGGGATGGCGCGGCTCATGATAACGCTCATGGCGTAGGGCATGTAATTGCCTTCAAGCGTGTCAACGATTGCCTGAGATACAACCTCGCCAGCGCCCTTGATGTAGCCGCTCATAGAGGATTTCTGCGGCGCGGATTTTCTTTTTTTGGGTGCCAAATTATCACCTTCGTGTGTATTTTGTAATATATTATGACAGTTTATATGTAAAGCTGATTTGCTTTTTAAACAAATAATATGAAAAGCAAGTTAACTTTACATAAACCAAAATTACTGCACGTCCGCCAATTCAATAAATTCGCTGCCATGCTCTGCGATGTATTCCTTGCGGCCGCTAAGATTGTCGCCCAGCAGCACATCAAACATACGCTCAGTGGGTTCGGCGTCGGTTGGCATGACCTTGATGAGCCTGCGTGTTTCGGGGGCCATGGTTGTGAAGCTCATCATGTCGGCATCGTTTTCACCGAGACCTTTTGATCGCTGAATGGTGTATTTCTTATTGCCTATGGTTTCGAGGATCTCAGCCTTTTCCTGCTCGGTGTAGGCGAAGTAGGTTTCGCTGCCGCAGGTAATTTCATACAGAGGAGACTCAGCGATGTAAACCTTTCCTGCTTCAATGAGCTTGGGCATCAGGCGGTAAATCATGGTGAGAATCAGTGTGCGTATCTGGAATCCGTCCACATCGGCATCGGTGCAGATAATAACCTTGTTCCAGCGAAGCTGACTCAGGTCGAATGTAGAGAGGTTCTTGTTCTGATGGCCTTTGACATCCACGCCGCAGCCAAGAACCTTGATGAGGTCAACAATTATTTCGCTTTTGAATATCTTAGTGTAGTCGGCCTTGAGGCAGTTGAGTATTTTGCCTCGCACAGGCATGATGCCTTGGAATCCCGGGTCGCGTGCATTCTTGCAGGAGCCGGCGGCCGAATCGCCTTCCACGATATACAGTTCCCTTTCGCCGGGGTCCTTGGAGCGGCAGTCGATGAATTTGTTGACTCTTGAGGTGATATCCATGTTGGAGGAAAGCGTCTTTTTAATGTTAAGGCGCTGTTTTTCGGCTTGTTCACGGCTCTGCTTGTTCAGAAGAACCTGACCGCAAATCTTGTCGGCTTCAAGCGGATTTTCGATGAACCATATTTCAAGCTGATGGCGGAAGAATTCGGTCATTGCGGTCTGAATGAATTTATTGGTGATGGATTTTTTGGTCTGGTTTTCGTAGCTCGTCTGATTGGAAAAGGACGAAACCACGATAATCAGGCAGTCCTCAACGTCCTGAAAGGAGATTTTGCTCTCATTTTTGGTGTATTTGCCTGTTTGCTTGAGCCGTGCGTCAATCATTGCCACAAAGGCGTTCTGCACCGCCTTCTGAGGTGCGCCGCCGTGCTCCAGCCAGCTGGAATTGTGGTAGTATTCGCTCACATTGACACGGTTGGAAAAGGCGACTGCGGCATTGATTTTTACATTGTAATCGGGTTTGTCGTCTCTGTCGCGTCCTCTGCGTTCGCACTGCCAGAACTGCACCTGGGACATGGCGTCTTCGCCCGCAAGCTCTCTGACGTGGTCGGCAATGCCTTCCTTGTAGAAGTACTCGAATTTTTCGCCGCTTACCTTGTCGTCAAGTATAAAGAGCACGCCCGCGTTGACAATGGCCTGACGGCGCATGGTATCCTGGTAATATTCGAGAGGAATGTTGATGTCGGTGAATACTTCAAGATCAGGCTTCCATTTGATGCGTGAACCTGTCTGTCTGCCGTTGTAAGGCTCCTTTTGAAGTCCGCCGACATTTTCGCCGTGCTCAAAGTGGAGCTTGAAGCAGGTGCCGTCGCGGTGAATTTCTGCGTCCATGTATTCCGAAGCGTATTGGGTGGCGCAAAGGCCTAGGCCGTTCAGACCCAGCGAAAATTCGTATATTTCACCGCCGTCGTTGTTGTATTTGCCGCCTGCGTACATTTCACAGAATACCAGTTCCCAGTTGAAACGCTGTTCCTTGTTGTTGTAGTCAACGGGAATGCCTCGCCCGAAATCCTCGACCTGCACCGATCCGTCGGAAAAGCGTGTGACAATGATTTTGTTGCCGTAGCCCTCACGTGCTTCGTCGATAGAGTTGGACATAATCTCAAATACCGAATGACAGCAGCCCTCAATGCCGTCCGAGCCGAATATGACAGCCGGACGCTTGCGGACACGGTCGGCGCCTTTGAGAGCAACGATATTATCGTTGCCGTATTGTTTTTTTTCGGTGGATTTGTTTTTGGAAGTCATAAATCTTTCTCCGTTTTCGTTTTATCAAAGAGTCTGGCTTGTAAAAAAAATAACCTACAAATCTCTATTTTAAGCAAAAATGAGGATATTGTCAAGCAGGCATTTCCAATAAAATGAATAATATTTTAGGATTATCTTGATATTCATAAATTATTTACCTGTATTTAGTGCAAATAATCCAATATTTATGCGTGAAATAATTGACAAATACGACATTTTGTATTATAATTACAAAGATATAGGTTACAGTATCTATATACATCTTTTTAAGAAAGGGACAGATACTTTTATGAATTTCAAAGGACTGTCAGCCGAAGAGGTTGAGCAAAGCCGCAAAGAACACGGTTCCAACAGTTTGACGCAGATTCCGCCCGACCCGTTGTGGAAGAAGATTCTCGAGGGCTTCAAAGACCCGATGATCATGATTCTGCTTGTTGCCCTTGTGGTGCAGGTCGTGCTTTTTTTCCTTGAACAGGCGGAGTGGTACGAGCCGGTGGGTATTCTGATTGCCATCATCATCGCCAACGGCGTTGCTTCCATCAGTGAGAGCAAGCAGGAGGGACAGGCCTCTGCGCTCAAGGCGGAAGAGGAGGCAAAGGAAAGAGCCAAGGTCATTCGTGACGGCAAGCTCGAGGAAATTCACGTCAGTGAAGTAGTGGTAGGAGACATTATATTCCTTCAGGCAGGCGATAAAATTGCCGCCGACGGTGAAATCGTCGAAGGCGAACTGAAAGTCGATCAGGCCGCACTCAACGGCGAGACCGAAGAAGCCGATAAGATTCCTGTGACGGGTACGCCAGATTATGACATCAAGGACCTTCTCAACAAGCACTACGCTTACAGAGGCACTGTGGTTGTCGGCGGCGAAGCACATATGCAGGTCAAGGTTGTCGGCGACAAGACGCTGTTCGGCGAACTGGCGCTCGAAGTGCAGGAGGAAACCCGACAGACTCCCTTGCAGGTCAAGCTGGCCAAGCTTGCCAAGCAGATTTCCACCTTCGGCTACATCGGCGCAATTGCCATCGTTGTCGGTATCATTGCTAAAACGCTCATCACAGGAAGTATTCCTTCCGAACCGCTTGAATGGGTGCGCCTGTTTATGGACGCCATTACCGTTGCGGTTACCATCATCGTCTGTGCCGTTCCGGAAGGATTGCCGATGCTGACCTCCATTCTGCTCTCCTTCCAGAGCATCAGAATGGCGAAGGACAACGTCCTTGTCCACAAAATCAACGGTCTGGAAACAGCCGGCAGCCTGAGTCTGCTTTTCAGCGACAAGACAGGCACCATCACCGAGGGCAGGCTTTCGGTGGTGGAAATGGCGACCGGCAATGCCAAGATCTTTGACGCACTGGCCAAAATGCCGAAAGAATTTGCGGCTGACGTAGTGACCGGCATAGGCGTCAACAACAGCGCTTCGGCGAGCGACGGCGAGATCATCGGAGGCAACAGCACCGACCGTGCGCTGATGTCCTTCCTGGTTGCTTCTGACGCTGTAAAGGATATTTCCAAAGAAGGCGTCAAGACCTTCAATTCATTCAATTCCACCAAGAAAAGCTCCAGCGTTACCATGGAGCAGGGCGGCAAGCTCGTGACCTTTGTCAAGGGCGCACCCGAAAAGCTGATTGAAAAATGTACCTCTTATGTAGATGAAAACGGCAAGGTATGTCCTCTCGATGACAAATCGGTCATTATGAACTACATCGACACGCAGGCAGCCCGTTCCATGCGTCTTTTAGGCGTTGCGAAGGTGGACGGCGAACAGGACGACGCCAATCTCACTCTGCTTTGCGTCATGTGTATTCGTGACAACGTCCGCAAGGAAGCCATAGACGCCATCAAGGAAGTGCAGAACGCAGGCATCCAGGTTGTCATGGTGACAGGCGACCGCAAAGAAACCGCCGTTTCCATTGCGAAAGACGCTGGACTCATCACCTGTGACACCGATGTTGCCATTACTTCCGGCGAGATGGCAGAATTGACCGATGAGCAGCTCAAAGGAGTGCTGCCCAATCTGCGAGTGGTTTCCCGTGCGCTGCCTACCGACAAGAGCCGACTGGTGCGTGCCGCGCAGGAGCTTAATCTTGTGGTCGGCATGACCGGCGACGGCGTCAACGATTCTCCTGCCCTCAAAAAGGCCGACGTCGGCTTCGCCATGGGCAGCGGCACCGAAGTCGCCAAGGAAGCGGGAGACATCACCATTCTCGACGACAATTTCCTCTCCATCGAGAAGGCAATCCTCTACGGCAGAACCATGTTCAAGAGCATACGCAAGTTCCTGATCTTCCAGCTGACGGTCAATGTGGCCGCCGTGCTTACCTGCTTTGTCGGCCCGATGATCAGCACCGAGAAGGTCATTCTCACCGTAGTTCAGCTGCTGCTTGTCAACCTTGCCATGGATACCCTTGCGGCGATCGCGTTTGGCAGTGAGCCTGCCCTTAAGGAATACATGAGGGACAAGCCTGTTCCGAGATCCCAGAGCATCATTACCAAGAGCATGTTTGTCGAGATACTCATTGCTGCGCTTTACATCACAGGCGTATGTCTGGCGATACTCACCGTTCCTCAGGTTCAAAACCTGTTTGACATTCAGGGGCTCAATCCGGAAGACAAAATGATTTATCTTAAATCAGCCATATTTGCGACATTTATGATGGCTATCACTTTCAACGGATTCAACGCACGCACCGAGCATATCAATATCTTCAAGGGTATATTCAAAAATGTGAACTTCCTGCTTGTCATGTTCGGCATATTCGCCATGCAGTTTATTTTCGTCCAGTTCGGTGGAGAGGTTCTGAGTGTTCACAGCCTTTCTCTGAAATCATGGCTGGCCTGCGTAGTGCTGGCAGTGCTGATCATTCCGATTGATATGGTGAGGAAGATGATTGTCAAGGTGTTTGACAGGAAATAACGGATAATTAATCGGCAGGCAGCCCGAAACCGCCGCTGTCTGCCGGTCGATAAAAATATACGTTCAATTAGGATAAAGGGGGAAAAATCTGATGAGCGTAAATCTTCAGAAGGGTCAGAAAGTTGATCTGACCAAAGGCAATTCGGGTCTTCGCAGAGTGATGGTAGGTCTTGGCTGGGATGCCGTTGAGCAGACGTCAGGATTCTTCGGCGCAAGAGAGCAGGACATTGACTGTGATGCCATAGCCTTCCTGCTGGGAAGCGACGGAAAAATCGCAAGCAGAGATGATGTCGTATTTTTTAATAATCTGCGTCATTCGAGTGGCTGTGTGCTTCATCAGGGAGACAATCTCACCGGAGAAGGCGAAGGCGACGACGAGCAGATCATGGTTGATCTTTCCAATCTGCCTCAGAGATACGAGCGAATTGTGATTCTGGTCAGCATTTACAAAGCGACGGACCGCGGCCAGCATTTCGGCATGATCAATAATGCCTTTATCCGTCTGGTGGATGCCGACAAAAACAAGGAACTCTGTATTTACAATCTTTCCGAAAACTACGCCGGAATGACGGCAATGGTGTTCGGAGAGCTTTATCGCTACAAGGGCGAATGGAAATTCAATGCGGTCGGTCAGCCTATGCAGATCTGGTCAATTGCGCAGCTTGCCGAAAGATACGGACTTCCTCGCTCTGTGTGGAAGAGATAATGAGTCAATCTAACAATCATTTATCGGTTTATGGAGGTAATGTAAAATGGCAGTTAATCTTCAAAAGGGTCAGAGAGCATCTCTTGACAATTCAATGAAAATGGCGCTTGTCGGTCTCGGCTGGGATCCCAACAAATACGACGGCGGATATGATTTTGACCTTGACGCGTCTGCATTTATCTGCGGAGCCAACGGCAAGGTGCAGAGTGACGAAGACTTCGTATTCTACAACAATCCCGACTGGCGCAATCACACGGTATGGTCTTCAGGCGACGATCAGACCGGAGGCAGCAGCGAGGAAGGCGATGATGAGCAGATATTCATCGATTTCACCAAGATTCCGGATTATGTCAGCAAGATTGCCATTACCGTCACTATTCACGACGCGGCCGCACGCCGTCAGAATTTCGGTCAGGTTTCCAACGCTTATGTGCGTGTCGCAAAGATCGACAATGAATTCGATAACCAGGGCGAAACCGTCATTCAGTTCGACCTTGAGGAGGAATTTTCCATTGAAACAGCCCTTGTCGTCTGCGAAATCTACCGCAAGAACGGCCAGTGGAAATTCAACGCAGTGGCAGCCGGCTATCAGGGCGGTCTGGAACAGCTTTGCCGCACATATGGCGTCAATGTGTAATTCTGTCTTTCATTAATCATTGATTTTTTAGCGGGAAACAGGCCGTAGGCTTTGCTTATGACCTGTTTCCTTATAAAATGCGGAGGATTGTGAAAATGTATGAGAAAGCGATATTGAAAATTTCACACATCGAGGCGCACACCGATCTGCTCGGGCCTTACGACCGCTTTGTCATATGGGTTCACGGCTGCTGTTTTGACTGCGAAGGCTGCCTTGCTCAGAATACCCGTTTCGGAGCTTACGATGAAATGCCGGTCAGCCGGCTTGCTTTACAGATTATCGCAAGCGGATGCGAAGGCATTACGGTCAGCGGCGGAGAACCATTTTTACAGGCGCAGGCCCTGGCACGGCTTGTCAGCGAAATACGGGAGCATCGTGATATAGGCGTCATTATCTATTCCGGATTTACACGGGAGGAGCTTGAAGCTCGGCCTGAATGTACCGGTTTGCTTCATCAGGCGGATATTCTCATCGACGGCAGATATATCAGGGAACTGGACGACGGACGCGCCTACATCGGTTCTTCGAACCAGCGGCTTCATTATCTGACCGATCGGTACCGTGAGTCGGGAGAAAGGTATTATTCCGCCTCCAGAAGACGTGCGGAGATTAAATTCAGTTCGGACAGGGTGACGCTGATAGGGGTGCCTTCGGCAGAGGTGCTTAAGATCTGGCAGGATATCAAATTGAAAAACGGAGGAATCAGCGATGACTTCTGAAATCGAATTATTCGGCAAAGATTCAGTCAAGCTGGGTATATTAAAGGAAATCACAAGCGGCAATATCAATATTTCGCTCTCGCTCAACGGCGGCGTATACCAGGATTATCTTTCGCAGATACATCACGAAGGCAGCCGGATGCAGGTGCTGGGCAAGTTTAATCTGTCCGAAGATCCTTCGGGAGAAGTGCTGACCGTCCGTCCGATTATGGTGAGCGGTTCGCTAAAGGTGACATTCGGATTCAGCGAACAGCCTTCCGATACACAGAATAAGCTCAGCATTTTCAGAAGCGCCACCAAATCCGTCGAACGGGAATATGATATCAGCGAAATGCTTACATCAATTGAATTCATACCGCAGGGGAATATCAAATATCTTCTACGGCTTACATATGGCGGCGTTGAAAATGACGGGCTTCCGGCTGCTTCGGAACAGTCGGCCGAAGCGGTGCAGCCGTCAGGCGAATCCACTGAAAATGCCAACCTGGACCGGATGACAACATTGGAAGGTTTCAATGAGGTGTTTGAAACACCGGCCGGCGATATTCCTTCCGGGCCAAAGCCTGCCCCGGATTCTCAGGCAGCACCGGAGCCTCCAAAAAGTCAGCCAACCGGCTCCAATGCCCGGGATCCGGAGCTTGACAGGATCAACGGAGAAATAAAAGCGGCGGAGGAAAAACTCAGACAGCTCAAAGAACGCCGGAAGTCGGCCAATGAGATTCTGAACAAGCTGGAGAGAGAGTATCAGAAGGATTATGATGAATTCCAGAAGGAGCTGGAAGAATACAAATCCCGTACAGGCATTGATCAGTCGGTTCTGGATTATTACAAGGACAACGACATTGTCTCTATTGAAGAACTGTTTGCCGATATCGCGTCAAAGCTCGACCAGGCGGAAAAGCAGATCGGGCTGGTCATTCTTGGCAGACAGGAAAAGACAAAGGAGATAGAGAACGAGGTTAAGTCCAATAAACGACAGTAAAGAGTGGATGATATGGATGAGTTGAAGCGACTGGAACGTGACGTAAAGGATTTACAGAAGCAGCTGAATCGACAAAAAGACGAGGCGGAGCGTGCCAGAAAAAAACTTATTGAAGAAAACAGGCGCAATCTGGATGCCTACCAGACCGAGATGAAGCGTGCCATCAAAGATCACGACAAGGCGGCACAGGCGGAATATGAACGTCTGCTGAGAGAATACCAGTATTCGCTTAGCGACGAGGCAGGCAAGAAGCTTGCAGAAATAGACGCCGATTATAATCGCCTTGTCAATGAAGTCAAACGCAGCGAGGAAGAGCTTGCACGTAAGAATCAGGAACTGGAGCAAGCGGTGCAGGAGCTGCGCAGCAATCTCACCCGCCGAGAGGAAGGCAGCAGCGCACAGGCACAGGAATATCTGCAAAACGCAGTGGGAGAATTCCGTGAGATAGAGGCAAAGCCTCACGAAAAATTCATGCCCAAACGTCTGGAAATATTCTATACCGCCCTTAAGGACGGTCAGCAGCTTTTTAAGGCCGGATTGTACGAAGCGGCGACGGCGGTTGCGATTTCGGCAAGGGCCGGCATGGAACGTCTGGGATTCAATATTGACGACAAAGCAGGCGAGTGGGACAGACAGTACGATCTGCTGAATCTCAAGCTGAATTACCTTCGCTCCAGAATCAAGCAGGAACTGGACGACTGGACGCAGTACATCGGGCAGTTAGGGGATGACGCCAATTCCCGCAAAAGCAGGCTGATTGAGATTAATTACTGGTCACGGGGAGAATATGCGGCGGTGGTCATGGCTTCCAATAAAATCAGCGACGTCACTTCCGCTGTGGAACAGGCGGGAAAATCTGCCTACCTGAAACAGCCTGACGGAGCGTCAACCGACGACCTGAAAAAATACATTCAGGAGGTGGACAGTCTCGGCGAACGTCTTTCGGCTTTAAGCGGCATTTACAAGGAGAGATATACCGCTTCGTGTCAGCGTGCCGAATGGGGAGAGAATATCATCGACTTCCTCACCGACGAGATCAATCTCAGGTGGATAGCGGAGATTTCCGGTTTTCGTCAGGCGGATCCGGAAGCAGCCGCCGCAAAGGAATACAAGGATTATATTCACATCCAGTTCGGCGATGATTCCCTTAGGGAGGATACCCGTGAATGGCTAAAACTGGTGTTTGAGAATTCTTCGGGCAGCACGGTCTATGTTTACATTCTTCCTATAGAAGCCAAAAACAAGGTCGGCAACCGCATCATACTTCATATTGACTTCGGCGGTGCGGAGCAGATGCAGTATTCAAGAGACATTTATGCTCACATCTGCGAAGCGATTTCTCTGGAGGAAGATCAGGAAGACACCGTGAATTACACGCCCGATATCAACGAGCTTAAGGCCAGCTCAAACAAAATCTACAAAGAAACAGCCAATGATCTGGAACGGCTGAAACGAAGAAGACAATAAAAAGGAGAGGTTAATGATGAGCGGAGAATCAGGAGGACTTGTACTTTTGCCATTGCTGGCGCTGGGAGCAATGCCGTTTGTACTGGGGGGACTTGCCGTGGCAGGCGTTGTCGCTGCCGGAGTAAAGGCAGGTTCGGCTGCGGTCAAATACGAACAGAAAAAAAGAGTGGAGCGCAATGAAATACGCCAGAGCAACGCTGCGGTCAATATAGGCAATTTCCGCGGTGAATTGCAGCGCAGCATGAATGAACAGAATGCGCTGAATATCAAAGCGTCCGACACAATGATGAGGGAGCTTGAACGTCAGCGCCTTGCCATGAGTCAGGCGGCTCAGCAGCAGGACGTGGAGGCATTCGGCAATTACGTCAGGCAGATGAAGCAGTCCCACGCTCAGGTGATGAATTCAATTACCGACACACAGGAGCGATTCAATGCGGACTACCGCCGCAAGATCAACGACAGCATGAGTGCGGTAACGCAGCAGATCAATGAGCAGTACGCCGCCCGCATGGGAGAAATTGAACAGCTCAAATCCAATATTCAGGAGAAAAACAAGCGTGCAGCGGAGATTGCAGAAGGCTATATCAGCGAAGCAACCACGCTTGTTACCTCATTGGAAGAAGATTACAACGGACAGAAATTTTCATCAAGACAGCTTGCGGCTCTTCGCTGTCAGCTAAGCCAGGTAGTGAGTCTTTACAATAACGGCAGCTACGAAAGCGCCATAGCGGGAGCCAAGGACGTTGCCACCGCTGCTCTGGAGGAGATTTATCAAGCCGACGCCGCCCAGAAGGAATGGGATAATTACTACAAGCTGGCGCTGGTGTTATCTGAGGAGGTAAAGACCTTTATTGAATCTCAGGAAACCGTGACCGAGAGCGCAAAGGCACACGCCGAAAAACTCTCGGGCAAGACGCTTGAAAATGAGATTGTGGGTGTGCGCATTGCGGATTATACCGACAAAAACGCCAAGGGTCAGACACGGTTTGATTACCTGCTTCACAGGGCCAACGAGATGTATGACGCACTCCGCAAGCCGGAAGCCGAAAATCTTACGACCGAGCAGCTGAAAGCCTCCGTCGATTTTATCAATAACGAACTGTACCCTGCTGTGTCAATCTGTCTTAATAAGGCGGTTGCGAATATGAATAACGCATTCTCACGCCAGAATATCAGTGAGGATATCATCGACTTCTTCGAGGAGCACAATTTCACATTCAGCGGATACGCATATGATGAGAATGCCCACGACAAGGCGCTTCATATCGGTCTTGAAAATGAGGCGACAGGGGAGGAGTTGATCATTACCCTTGCGCCGGAACTTCTGGAAAACGGCGACGTCCAGACTCATGTTGACCTCAAGCAGATCAAAGGCGATGAGGCAAATGAGGAGCGCAAGGCCTATTACCGTGAATGTGTCGAGAATGTGGTCAAGGGGTCCAATCCTTATGCGCAGTGCAGCCTGAAATGCAAGAGCGAGACCCGCAACAAGCTTTCGACCGACACCGAGACCAAAAAGAAGCTCAAACAATAACCGAAAAGGATTTCATCGGTAAACGGGGGAGATATCATGAGTTCTGTTCTGGAACGACCCGAACTGAATAAAATATTTCTGCTTTACGGCAATCTGGACGATATGTTCATCTCGCCTGATCTGCAAAAGAATAACTTTCGTCCCTTTCTCAATCAATACCTGCGCAGTCTGGGATACCGCCAGATTGTCTATTATTCCGGTGCCAAAAACGTGGGCAAATTTGTGCTGGACGATGAGAGCGCCGTCCTTGCCATCAATAAAAACAAGCATTTGCAGCCGGCTCCTGCGGCGCAGAATTCACAGCCGGCCGAGCAGCCTGTTCAGCCGGCTCAGCCGGCATCCGGCCGAAAAAAGCGCAGAATCCTCAATCCTTCCGCAGCGGCCGCTCAGTCTCAGCCGCAGACCGCCGCTCAGTCTGAACCGCCGTCCAATGCGCAGCCGAATCCTTCGCAGGGCAATCAGAATCCTCCGGATCAGCAGCCGACGCAGGCTGCCGGAAATGCGGAGCAGCAAAAGGTGAAGCTCATCTACAAGCAGCCGAAGATCACTCCGGCGGAATTCCTTGACGACGCCAAAAAAATGATGGCTGACGGCAGTGTCAAGACCGCCATTGTGTTCACCTTCTTTCAGGATTTTGTCACGGACGGAGCTGCTCCGCTGCAGCAGTATTCGGAGCTGCTTTCCCATCTGTGGGACGAATACGGACTCAGCAGCAACGAAAATATCTGCATCTTCCTCGCACCGCAGATGAATTCGGATTCGCTGTCGCAGCTTCTTGACAATCTGGCGAGCGGCAATGTATTCCGTAACAGATTTTTCAACACCAACAAGACCATCAACCGCAGCTGCACCATTCACATCGGCCTGCCGAATCAGGACGAATTCCGCTATATGCTGGAATATCTGCGCATTGTGGGAGACGGCGGCAAGCGCCTGAATTACAGGCGCAGCGAAATCAAGCCCATTGTGTCGTCCCTGATGTTTCTCAGCCGTGAAGCAGACCGTGAGCAGAACCGTGCCGGCTATCTCAGTTCGGTCTATGAGAATATCGTAAGGTACATGAAGCAGCAAAAGGGTGATGTCGTTGAATTCACCGAGGACACTGTCAAAAGCATCTACAGCCGCTTCAAGGCCAATGACACTTCCGACCCGATGGAGCAACTGATGAATACCCGGGGCTGGGAATCGGTAGCAAAGCGTGTCAGCGAAATAGTGGAAGACTTCAAGAAAAAGAAAGCCCGTGCTCTCAAAAAGCACGGAACCGCAGCCATGGCTAAAAAGACGGTCTGTTCCAACGAGCGCATTGATACGCCGGACGATCAGTTTACATTCGATTATCCGGTGCCGAATTTCGTTATTAAAGGAAATCCCGGCGTCGGAAAAACCACCGTCGCAAGGCTGATCGGGCAGATCTTTTACGAAAACGGCATACTCAAAAAAGGCCTTACCATTGAAGCCACCAAAGACGACCTTGTGGACCGCTATGTCGGAGGCACTCCCGGCCGTACCAGGGAAAAAATCATGGAGGCGCAGGAAAGCGTCCTTTTTGTGGACGACGCCTACTCCCTGATCGACAAGAGCGAGGACAACAATTACTCCAAGGAGGCCATTGACGAGATCGTGGCCGCCATGACCAATACCAAGCAGTACCGTTTCTGCATGATTATGGCAGGATATCCCGAGCCGATGGACGATCTGCTCAAGATGAATTCGGGACTGAGCAGCCGGTTCGGCAAGTCGAATATTCTTACTATCGAGGATTACAAGCCTGATCTTCTCAGGGATATATTCATCTCCAACTGCCGCAAGGACGGCTACCGGTTCATAGGCGATGAGGACGACGAGCAGCCGCTTGACCTCGATCTCTTTTTCAAAAATCTGTACGACAGCCGTGACCGTGCGAATTTCGGAAATGCCCGTGATGTGGTCGCAATTGCCCGTGATGTCAAAATGCAGGCCTCGCTGCGTGACGACGAAAAACGCTGCATTATTGCGGAAGATTTCGGCAGCTACGGCAAATACTTTGACAAACACGGCGTGTCTTCGATTGACGACATTTATGCGGAGCTTGACAAATATGTGGGACTTGAATTTGTCAAAGATCTGTTTGAGAACGTGCGGCTTGAAATTCTTGACGCAGAGGACTGCAAGCGTCGGGGCGTTAAGCCGGATTCCTACCCTGATCACTATATTTTTGCAGGCAATCCCGGTACAGGCAAAACCACGGTCGGCAAGATGATAGGCCAGTTTTATCACCTGATGGGCGTTCTTGGAGGTGCCGAAACGCTGTTTGTGGATGCTTCCGAACTGATAGGCAGCCATGTCGGAGATTCAAAAAACAAGACCGTTGAGAAAATTCAGGAGGCCATTGACCATAATTCGCTTCTCTATATAGACGAAGCCTATCAGATCACCGACTCGGCGTATTCCGCCGAAATAGTCGGCGCAATGATGACACGCATGACCGAAAATGCGGATGATTTCAAGATGATATTCGGCATGTATTCCAACCGTGTCGAGGACTTCCTCAAGATGAACGCCGGACTTTCAAGGCGTGTCAGAATTGTGGAATTTCCCGACTATAATCCCTCTCAGCTGGTCAGAATATTTGATAAGACCATCGAACAGCAGGGACGAAGTATCACAGACGAAGCGCACCGTTACATCGAGCTTATCATGGAGCACAAATACAATACCCGTACAGAGGATTTCGGCAACGCAGGCGAGGTCAAGAAACTTGTCATCGACATGAAAAAGCTGTTGCTCAGACGCATTTCCTCCGATGAATCCGCCGACCGGTACACCTACACGGCCGCCGATATTCCGCAGCAGGAGCTTGAAAAGATCAAGGATCAGATTAATCCCAGAACCTTTGACGACATTATGAAGGATCTTAATGAGCAGATAGGTCTGTCCGACCTGAAAGACGTCATCGTCCGCAAGCAGGAGGAAATACTGTACGCCAGAAAGATCGGCGGTTCGCTATACAATATCAATCCCGGCTATTATTTCTTCGTGGGAAATCCCGGCACAGGTAAATCCACCAGCGCCAAGCTCTTTGCCGAATGTCTGTACGAGCTGGGCATTGTCAAAACCAATAATTTCATGTCCTGCACAGCCAAAGACCTCATCGGTCAGTATGTCGGCGAGACCGACAAAAAGACCTACGAGCTTCTCAAAAAATCCATTAACGGAGTGCTTTTTATCGACGAAGCCTACAGCCTTTCCTATGCGGGAGGATCAGGTGCGGAGGTCGGTTTCAAGAAGGAGGCCCTCGAACAGATCATTGCGTTCATGGATGTGCCGGAGCACCGCAGAAAGTGCTGCCTCATCTTTGCCGGATACGAAAAGGATATGCAGGGTCTCTACAAATCCAACAGCGGCATGCGTTCACGCATTGAGGAAGTGCATTTCAATGATTTTTCCGCGGAGGAAATGTACGACATATTTGCGCTTTTCTGTCGGAAAGGCGGATTTATTCTGGCGCAAGACGTGCGTGACTGTTATCTTCCGATTTTTGAAAAAATGACCCGGATGGAGTATTATTCCAACGGCAGAACCGCACGAACTGTCTATGAAAAGACGCTTGCCAATTTCCGGCGCAGGATCATTCATTCTGAAGACCTCACCGGGGATGCAGACAGAACGATCATCGAATCCGACTTGCTGAGCGAAGCGGAGTGTCTGGCAATCGTATCGGTGGATTAATTCGCAAAGGAGGTGCTGAATGTGGCGACACTCAAAATCGGAGATAATATACCTGTGGCCGGAGGCAAAAAAATCAGTATAATTGATTTTATAGACGAGGGGGGACAGGGTGAAGTCTACCGTGTGGAGATGGAGGGAGAAACCTGTGCGCTGAAATGGTACAGCAAGATAACGCCATCGGACGATTTTTACGACAATCTTCTTCACAATATCCGGATGGGTTCGCCTGCCGGGTGTTTTCTCTGGCCGCTTGCCGTCACCGAAAAAATCAACGGTAAATTCGGCTACATCATGCGTCTTCGCCCCGATCATTATTCCAAATACAGCGAATTTCTGACCGGAGAAGCCAGATTTGCCAGCTGGGATACCCTGTTTGTCGCGGCACTCAACATCACCGACGGCTTTATGAAGCTGCACAGTATGGGCTACAGCTATCAGGATTTAAACGAGGGCAGTTTCTTTATTGATCCCCGGAACGGAGAGGTGCTCATATGCGACAATGACAATGTCGCCCCCTTCGGCGTCAACCTAGGCGTCAAGGGTATGCCAAAATATATGGCGCCCGAAGTGGTGCTTGACAAAGCGCTTCCCAGCACACACACCGACAGGTATTCTCTTGCGGTGATCTTGTTCCGGTTGTTTTACATCGATCATCCTCTGGAAGGAAAATACACGGTTCAGTTTCCTCTGACCGATTTGAACGGCGCACGGCTTTTCGGCGAAGAACCTCTGTTCATCTACGATCCGGAGAATAAAAAGAACCGTCCGCTTCCCGGAGCGCATGAGAATGTCATAAGGCGCTGGCCGATGTTTCCTCCGGATCTCACGGCGGCATTTACCAAATCGTTCACTGACGGCCTTAAGAATATCGACAGCCGAATTACCGAGCTGCAATGGCTTGATGTGCTGATCAGAGCAAGGGCGATGCTGGTCAGGCTGAACGGCAGGGAGCAGTTTGTCAACTGCTATCGGCCGGATACCGTTCCGGACGGCTGCCGGCTGCTGCGCACGGAGGAGCAGATCATAGCCGCCGCACCCGAAACAGTGCTGTATCTATGCCAGACCGACTGCACATCCACCGATTACAGGACTGCTTCCGGATTTGTCAAAGCCAGTGTTTCCAACCCGGAAATATACGGCCTTGGCAATCTCAGTCAGGATGTCTGGGTCGTTACGCTTCCCGGCAAAGAGCCTGTGGAAGTGCCACCCAAAAAATTCGCTCCGCTCATTCCCGGCACGGTGATCCATTTCGGGAATGTTACCTGCAAAGTCTTTTAGGAGGAAATCCAATGGCAGATACCAATGTTTTTGACCTGGATTCATTTGACTTCGGAGAATTTGACAGTCTGAATACCGGCGTAAATGTAATGCGTCAGCCGGTGCAGACGCCCGATGTTGCGGATATTGTCACTTCTCTGAAGAAGCGTGCCATGATTGTTGTCTTTGTCATAGACATTTCGGGCAGCATGAAGGGAGCGCGCATCGGAGCGGTCAATGACGCTATCAGAAATGTGCTTCCCGAGCTGAAAAAACGGGAAAAAGGCAATACTTCCGCTGAAATAAAAGTGGCGATCATGGAATTCTCCACCAATGCCAGATGGCGCACCCTTGTGCCGGAGCCGGTATCGACCTTCCAGTACAAAGATATCACCGATGTTTACGGAGGCACCAATTACGGAAAGGCGTTTGAAAAGCTGAATGAAAAGCTCTCGGCCGACCAGTTCATGAGTTCCACGGCAGGAGCATACACTCCTCTGATTGTCTTCATGACCGACGGCAAGCCTTCGGATATGGGCCTTTACCGTGAATACCTCGATGAGCTGAAGCAGAACAAATGGTTCAGATATTCCACAAGGGTCGGCATTGCCATTGAAGAAGGGGCGCTCAGCGCAGACTGCAAGCGTGTGCTTACCGAATTTACCGACAACGAAAAAAATGTGTACGAGGCTAAAAATACGGCGGTTCTCGCACGGCAGATCAAACTTGTCACTCTGACGGGCGTTGATTCCGTCACACATCAGGGTTCTGTGCAGAATCAGCATCCCCAGTCTTCAGGCAGCGGCAACAGTCCACATCAGGCTGCCGGCCAGTCTGCTCCGGCTGCTCCGGTTGTCAATCCTTCCGTTCCGGCGGCAGCCGAAACCGCAAGTCCTACGTTGCCGATAGGCGACATTGATTGGGACAGTGATTTTAATTTCTGAGTGAGGTGACGGAACAAATGCAGCCGTATGTTCAATTGAATTCACACTGCATCGGCAAAAGTCATCTTGCAAAGTCAAAGCCGTGTGAGGATTATTCCCTGTCTTACGGAGATTCATCGCTTTCTGCGGCTGTCATCAGCGACGGCCACGGCGACAGCAATTGCTTCAGAAGCGCTGAGGGTGCCAGATTGGCCTGTGAGATATGCATCAATCTTTTCAGGCAGTTTCAGGGGATTAGCAGTCATATCACTGATATCGGATCATGTGATTTTGAGTCGATGGTGCTGTCGCTGGAGCGTGAAATTGCCGTAAAATGGAGAAAGTCGGTTATTGCTGATTCTGTTGCCAGACCGTTTACTCCTCAGGAAATGGAACAGGTACTGCCCGAACTGGCCGAACAGTACAGGAACGGTCAACTGGCGGAAAGAGCCTATGGCTGCACCCTTGTGGCTGCAATGGTGACCCGCAGTTATCTGCTGTGTATCCAGATAGGCGACGGCAAGTGCGTCTCGGCCTACCCGGACGGAATATTTGTCGAGCCGGTGCCAAAGGACGAAAACTGCGTCGGCAACCGTTCCACATCGCTGTGCAGCCGTGAAGCGGAAAAATTGTTCCGCCATTATTTCAGCGGTATTCTGCCGGCGGCGGTGTTCGTTTCCTCCGACGGCGTTGAAGAGAGCTTTGATGCGTCCGGACTTTACCGTTTCTTTTATTCCTCGGCCTACTGGTGCAGGGAGGAAGGCGTCCATTCGTCCGTCAACAGACTCAACGATCTGCTGCCGAAAATCAGTGAAGGCGGAAGCGGAGACGATGTCAGCATTGCTTCCTTCGTTTCGCTTCAGGCTGAGCTGACTGCGCCGAAGCAGCCGCTCGAACAGGTCTATCAAAGAGTCAGCGCCGTTTCTTCAAGTCTTGAACAGATCTATGATCTGATACTGAGCGAAAATGACAAGCTGCATGACAAACAAAGACTTGTTGAAGAGGCTGAAAGGGAACTTGATTCATTAAAAAAATTGATGGAGCAAAAAGAAAAGAATTACCTTGCGGTGTGCGATGAATGTGAAGCAATCAAAGCAGGCCTCTTCGAACTGAACAAAAAGCGTGAATCCGCCGCCCGGAATTTTGAAAAGGCGGAGGTTTACAAGGCTTCCGCAGAGAAATATTGGTTTGCCGAATACAGACGTCTGGGAATGGCCGGTTATGAGCAGGAAGAAACAGAAGCGGCAGCCGTTCCGGCCGAAGAAATGCCGGCAAAAACAGTATTTGCCGATGAAGATTTACCTCCTGAGCATGATGAATAACAGATTATTCATAAAATTATTAGGCGACTTGCTGTAATGATGAATTTCTGTTGTTATTAATGTACAATAAGTCGGGATGATCTCAAAACATTTTTGAACAAAAAAGAGAAAAATATTAAACATCTTGTAAATTGCGTGATTATGTGATATTATAATTTACAAGATTATGGTAGAAAGGATAAAAGAGTGGGGCGACCCACTCTTTTGTTTGTATATCAGGAGGTGTTATGCATTTGGCAGGAAAAAAACACGGCGGCAATACGGTGGCAACCGTAACGTCGATAGTAAAACCGATAGCCGAACAATTAGGTCTGATTTTGTGGGACGTGAGATTTGTCAAGGAGGGCGCCTCCTGGTATCTGCGCATTTTCATTGACAAACCGGGCGGAGTGACCCTTGACGACTGCGAGGCAATGAGCCGTGCCGTCAACGATCCGCTTGATGAAGCTGATCCCATAAGTCAGGCTTATTTTCTTGAAGTGTCCTCACCGGGCATAGAGCGTGAGCTGACACGTCCGGAGCATTTCGAGGCGATGAAGGGCAGAGATATTTCTGTCAATCTGTTCCGTCCGACCGAGGACGGCGAAAAGGAAATCATCGCCACGCTGGTCGGTCTTGAAGGAGACAACATTCAGCTTGCCGATCTGGACGGAGTGAGATTTGATATCAATAAGAAGGACGCGGTTTCGGTCAGGCTGTATGACTGTGAAGATTACAGCGATCTCGATTTAGATGAGTCGGACAATTAATTGGAGGTATAGATAAATGGCTAAAAGCAAGGCAAAAAAAGAAGAAGAAAGTATTTTCGATGCACTTGCACTTCTGGAAAAAGAAATGAACATTCCGAGCGATTACATGATTGAAAAAATCACCAACGCAATCAGAATCGCCCTCAAAAAAAGCAATAACGGCAACGACGACATTCAGATCCGCATAGAACCGGAAAACAAGGTTTTTTCCGTATTTATCCGCAAGACCGTCGTTGAGAAGGTAAATGACAGCGGCCGTGAGGTGCTGCTGGATGTTGCTCTCAAGCACGATCCGCTTGCCGAAATAGGCTCGGTGGTGGCGCTTAAGCAGGATCCGAAGCAGTTTGGCAGAATCGCTGCCCAGACCGCTAAGCACATCATTCATCAGGGCATCAGAGATGTGGAAAAGGGTCAGGTTGCCGAGGAATTCCAGAGCCGTCATCAGGAGCTTGTCACCGCCACAGTGGACAGAATAATGCCCGATACGGGAGATGTGGTTGTCAAGATCGGCGACCACGATGTGATACTCACCAAAAACGAGCAGGTGGGCAATGAGCACTTTGAAGTGGGCGACCTCATCAAGGTTTATGTGGTCGATGTCAAGGTGGGCGACAGAGAGCCTCGCACCACCATTTCCAGAACGCATCCCGGTATGGTAAAGCGTCTTTTTGAGACGGAGGTTCCCGAAATATTTGACGGCACAGTTGTCATCAAGTCTGTTTCCAGAGAAGCCGGCAGCCGCACAAAGATCGCCGTATGGAGCAATGACGAAAATGTCGATCCGGTCGGCGCATGTATCGGCCCCAGAGGTTCCCGTGTCACCAAGATTGTTGATGAACTGGGCGGCGAGAAAATCGACATCATCAAATACAGCGAGGATCTTTCAGAGTACATAGCCAAGGCGCTTTCTCCTGCGGATGTTACCAATGTTGAGATCATCGACGAATCCACCAGATCCTGTCGTGTCACGGTTCCCGCGAGCCAGCTTTCACTCGCTATCGGTAATAAGGGACAGAATGCCAGACTGGCGGCCCGTCTGACCGGCTGGAAGATTGATATCCGTTCCGAGGAGGAAATGAATGCGGAAGCGGAAAAGAACGCCGAGGATGAATTCGAAGAGGATGACAGCGAACTTTTCACCGACGAGGGAGAGGCGGAGACTGTTGCGGAAGAACCAGCCGCTGACCCGTCCGATGACGAAACCGAGGAGTAATCCCGTTATAATAGTTAATATCTGAACCTAGGCGATTGCAAAAGAAATGAAAAAAGAATAGCGCAAAGCGCCATGAACTAGCGAGCGTTTTTTCTCCAGGAGAGCGTGGGAGTCGAGGGGGTCACGCTTTCGCTTGTCGAAAGCTGGACCTCCTCGCAGGTCAAGTGCAGCGCCCATCGCTGAGATACACTTCGATATAAAACAATGTCGGGCGCATCAATAGTGGTGATTTTTCCAATCAGTCTTTGCTTAAATCGGAGGAAAATCTGATTGATCCAAATCCGACACCCCTCGTGTTTTCGTTGTTTTCATACATTGACAATCACCTATAATATCTGAACCGGAAAGGAGAAATACAGCCGTGCAGCAAAAAACAAAAAAAACACCTATGAGGACCTGTATAGGCTGCGGCACCGAGAAGCCCAAAAAAGAGCTTGTTCGGGTTGTCCGTGACCCCGAGGGAAACCTCAGTGTAGATCTGACAGGCAAGAAAAACGGTCGGGGAGCGTATATATGTCACGATGCCGAATGTCTGAAAAAAGCAAGAAAGGGCAGGCGGCTGGAAAAATCCTTTTCCATGCAGATACCTGACGAAGTATATGATGAATTGATGAGGGGGATTGCCGCAGATGAATAACAAGCTGCTTTCACTGCTGGGACTGATGCGAAGGGCAGGAAAGCTATCGCTGGGGTTTGACGCTGCGGCAGACAGTGTGAATGCCGGCACCAGCTGGCTGATTCTCACCACCGCAGATATTTCACCCAAGACCTTAAAGGAGCTGAATTACAAAATCAACAACAGAACAGACGTAATTGCCGTTGACTGCGATCAGGACGATATGCAGCAATTCATAGGCAAGGCAGTCAAAATCATCTCAATCAATGATAAAGGATTCGCTCAAAAGGCAAGACTTTTGATGGAAACAGATCACGGGGAGGAATAATATTTGGAAAAACTTAAGTATAAAGTAAGCCAGCTGGCAAAAGATATGGGAATGACGGGCAAGGTACTCGTTGAGCTTCTCAAAAAGAGCGGCGACCCGAACAAAAAATACACCACAACCACATCTCTCGAAGGCGATGAGCTCGACATGGCGTACGAGCTTATCACCAAGCAGAATTCGGTCGATAATTTTGATGAGTTTCTTGCGCAGGCAAAGCGCATGGAAGTTTCTGATGTTTCCGAAGTTGTGATAGAGGAAAACAAGCCGATCAAGAACGAGATCAAGCCCGAAAAGGAAAAAGAGCCGAAGCCGGAAGCAGGCAAGACGCCTGAAGAAAAACCTGCGAAGGTGGCCAGACCGGTGGCAAAGGAGAAGGCGGAAAAGACGGCTCCGGATAAAAAGCCTGTCAAGGTAAAAACAGATAAGGCCGAGAAGGCCGAAAAGGCGGAGGTCAGATCCGATGCCGTCAAGGCGGATGTCAAATCCAAGCCCGAAAAGACCGAAGTCAAAGCCTCTGTCAAACCGGAAGCAGCCAAGCCGGAAGAAACACCCGTTTCAAAGCCGGCGGCGGTTGTCAAAGAGACTGCGGAGAAAAAGCCTGTTGAACCGGCCAAACCGGAAAAGCCTGCGGTTCAGGTAAAGACAGCGGCATCTCCGGTCGGTCAGCGCGCGGCGGTCATCGGACAGATTCAGATCAGACCGCAGCAGAAAAACGAGAAGAAAAAAGATCAGAGAGATTCGGTCAAAGACAGAGACAATAATCGTGATCGCAGGCCCGCCGCACAGGAAGGCCAGAGGAGAGACAAGTCGCAGCAGCCGAGACAGAACGCACCGCAGCAGTCCTCTGCCTCCAAGAGCGCGGCGCCCCAAAAGGTACAGCCTTCCGTTTCCAAATCTGCCGCAAAGGTTCCGGTGAAAGCGGCTACCAACAAGCCGATTGATCCCAAGTTCCAGCAGCCGCAGAAGCAGAAGAATCCTTCACAGCAGCCCAGAAGAGTGGAACCGCCGACAACCAGGATTGTCGATACACGAACCACCGACCTTAATGCCGATAAGTACAACACGCGTTATGACGATATGGCTATGGAAAAGGAATTCGGCCGCCGCAATGAAAGCACTGCCAACAAGCAGAAGCTTCATCAGAAGTCTCAGGACTACCGCAAGAAAAAGAGCGGCAAGAAGGAAACCGAAGCGGAGCGCATGCGCCGTATTGAAAAGGAACGCAAGAGCAAGCCGATTACCATTACCGTTCCGGATGAAATCACAGTAGGCGAGCTTGCTCTCAGACTGAAGGTGACGGCTTCCGAGGTCATCAAAAAGCTTATGCTCATGGGTACCATGGTGACAATCAATGACGTTATCGACTTCGATACCGCCTTCCTCGTAGCAGAGGAGTGTCACGCCAAGGTTGAGAAGGAAGTCGTTGTTACCATAGAAGAACGCATTATCGACGACAGCGAAGACACCGATGAAAATCTTGTTCCCAGAAGCCCGGTTGTAGTGGTTATGGGTCACGTCGATCACGGCAAGACCTCGCTGCTCGACGCCATCCGCACCACACATGTTACGGCGACCGAGGCAGGAGGTATTACCCAGCACATCGGCGCCTACAGAGTGGCTATCGGCGACCGTGAGATCACCTTCCTTGATACGCCAGGTCACGAAGCCTTTACCACCATGCGTGCCAGAGGCGCACAGGTCACGGATATTGCCATTCTTGTTGTCGCGGCAGACGACGGCATCATGCCGCAGACCGTTGAAGCCATCAATCACGCCAAGGCAGCCAATGTTCAGATTATCGTCGCAATCAATAAGATAGATAAAGTGGGAGCCAATCCCGAACAGATCAAGCAGCAGCTTACCGAATACAACCTTGTTCCGGAGGAATGGGGCGGCGATGTCATGTGTATTCCGGTTTCCGCCAAGACACACGAAGGACTGGACGATCTGCTTGAGAGCGTCATTCTGGTTGCGGATGTCATGGAACTCCGCGCCAATCCCGACCGTTCGGCGAGAGGCACCGTCATTGAGGCGAGACTGGATAAGGGCAGAGGACCGGTTGCGACCGTGCTGGTTCAGAACGGCACGCTTCACACCGGCGACATTATCGTGGCAGGCACATCTGTCGGCCGTGTCCGTGCCATGCTTAACGACAAGGGCGAGCGTGTGGATTCGGCCGGACCTTCCATTCCTGTTGAAATCACTGGTCTTGACGAAGCACCTACCGGCGGCGACACCTTCGATGCGGTAAGCGATGAACGCCTCGCAAGAGAACTTGTCGAACAGCGCAAGCAGAAGCAGAAGGATGAGATATTCAAGCAGCGCACGCAGGTCACGCTCGACAACCTCTTCAGCCAGATGCAGGAAGGCGAGATGAAGGAGCTTAAGATCATCATCAAAGCGGACGTTCAGGGCTCTGTTGAAGCTGTCAGACAGTCGCTTGTCAAGCTCTCCAATGAGGAAGTGCGTGTTAATGTCATTCACGGAGCCGTCGGTGCCATCAGTGAATCTGACGTCATGCTGGCAGATGCGTCTCAGGCCATCATTGTCGGCTTCAATGTCCGTCCGGATCCGGTTGCCGAGGAATACGCCAAGCGTCAGGGCGTTGATATGCGTCTCTACCGCATCATTTACGACTGCATCGAGGAAATCCAGGACGCTATGAAGGGTATGCTGGCTCCCAAGACAAGAGTTGTCGAGCTGGGCAAGGCGGAAATCCGCATGGTCTACAAGATCACAGGCGTTGGCATTGTCGCAGGCAGCTACGTCACCAATGGCAAGATTCAGCGCAATGCTCAGATCAGAGTTGTGCGTGACGGCATCGTGCTTGCCGAAGACAAAATTGCTTCTCTCAAGCGCTTCAAGGACGATCAGAAGGAAGTTGCCGAAGGCTATGAGTGCGGAATTACGCTCGAGCGCTACAACGACATCAAGGAAGGCGATATTCTCGAAGCTTTCGTTGTGGAAGAATACAGAGACTAAGCCATGCGGGAGGATTTTTGATACATGTCAGGACACAGAATCAACCGTATCAGCGAGGACATAAAGCGAGAGCTTTCTGCGATATTCAGAACACTGAAGGATCCCAGGATCAGCAGCATGATCACTGTGCTGAGGGTGGAAGTGACCAATGATCTTTCATACGCCACCGTTCACGTCAGCACCATCGAGGGCGAAGCTAAGACGGCTGAATCAGTCAAGGGACTGAAATCCGCTCAGCGATATATCCGCAGGGAACTAGGTTCAGCTCTGAAGCTGCGTCACGTTCCGGAACTCCGCTTTGTGGCAGACAATTCCATTGCCTACAGCGCAGAAATCAATAAAATACTCAAAGGACTGCATCTGGAAGATAAAGAAGACGAAGAAAATACCGATGCTGAATCTTTCGGGGCCGAAGAGGAATAAAGATTATTTAAAGAAATTGGACTTTTTAGCTTGTGCTGAAAAGTCCAATGTGTTATAATTGTAGTAATCCAAAAGGCAATGTCAATTGCCAAAAACAAACAGGAGCGTGAATTAACTATGGCATCGATGAAAAAGAGAGCCGACGCAGCACTTAAACTTTGCGGAGGTTCGGAAAAAGACTACAGAAAAGAGATTGTCAAGACAGCCAAAGCACTGTATAAGATGAACAATGTTCTGATTATTTCACACAAAGCGCCCGACGGGGATACGTTGGGCTGCGCATTTGCGTTGTGCAGAGGAATGAGAAAACTCGGCAAGAACGCCGTTGTAAGATGCGCCGATGAGATTCCGCAGAAGTATTCGTTTATGTACGAAGGTATGGAGAAGCAGGAATTCAAGCCGGAGCATTTTGTATCAGTCGACATAGCCGCTCCTCACCTCATGGGCAGACTGGCAGATGAATTCGAGAACAAGATTGAGGTTTGCATTGACCATCATCTCAGCAATTCCATCAAAGCGCCGGTGAAGCTGGTGGACACCAAAGCGGCCGCAACCGCTGAGATAATCTGGATATTGCTCAGAGCCATGGGCGTTGAGCTTGACAAAGGGATAGCCTCCTGTTTGTTTGCGGCGATTTCGACAGATACAGGCTGCTTCAAATACAGCAATGTCACGCCTCGCACCCATTTGATTGCGGTGGAACTCATGAAATATGAAGTTGAATGTGCCGACATTAACTTCAAACTGCTTGATGAAGAAAGTCCCGCAAAGCTTGAGCTGAAGAAGCAGGCCCTTTCGACGCTGGAATACTGCTGTGATAAACAATGCGCCATTATCACTGTGACTTCCGAGATGATGGAACAATCAGGCGCTTCCAACGAAGATCTTGACGGCGTATCCAATATTCCCAGAAGCATCAGCGGAGTTGAATGCGGCATTACAATGAAACAGGTGGCAGACGGCTGGAAGATTTCTGTCCGTTCATCCGATAAGGTCAACGCCTCGGAGCTTTGCGGCAAATTCGGCGGCGGCGGACATAAGGCCGCGGCAGGCTGCAAGTTTGGCGATGATTACGAAAGTGCCAAAAAGCAGCTTATCGACGCTGTAAGCGAAGTGCTGAAGTAATATTTGTGTGTAAAATAAATCAACGTTACACACAAATTATGTGAAAAGCTGATTGAATTTACACAAGTTTCGGAGTGATTTGTTTTTATGGGATGGCAAAACAGTGCCATTAACGGAATCTTGCTGCTGGATAAGCCGGTTGATTTCACATCTTTTGACGTTTGCGCAGTGGTGAGAGGTATGCTTCGCACCAAAAAGGTCGGACATTCCGGTACGCTTGACCCGATGGCTACCGGAGTGCTGCCTGTCTTGGTCGGTTCGGCGACACGTGCGCTGGATCTGATTCCTTCGCACGACAAGACCTATGAAGCAGGCTTCCGCCTTGGATTGACAACCGATACCCTCGACATTACCGGAAAAGTGCTTAAGGAATGTAAGGCAGAGGTTGACGAACAGCGACTTCTGACAGTTATCGAGCGTTTCCAGGGCGAAATCATGCAGGTGCCACCCATGTATTCGGCCGTTTCGGTCGGCGGCAAGAAGCTCTATGATCTTGCCAGACAGGGGGTGGAGGTTGAAAGACAGGCCAGGCCGGTGACGATCTACAGCATCAGTCTGAACGAGTACCAACCTGACACGGCTGCCGGCGTTATAACGGTTTCCTGTTCCAAGGGAACCTATATCCGCACGCTGATTGACGATATTGGGCATGAATTGGGCTGCGGAGCAGTGCTGACTTCCCTGCGGCGCACGGAAGCCTCAGGGATAACGATTGACCGCTGCATGACCCTTGCCGAAGCACAGGAATGGAAAAATCAAGGAGTACTTGAGAGCAAGCTGCTGCCGGTTGATGCGATTTTTGAAGAATATCCGGCGGTGACTATTTCCGGAACTCAGTCGGTTCGTTTCGCAAACGGTGCCACTCTTGCGCTCGACAGATTGCAGCCGCCTGTCATCGGCGGAGTGCGTCAGCAGCAGCGTCTCAGTTCGGATATCTATCCTCAGGACTCGCTCTATCGGGTATACAACCGGGAGGACAGTGTTTTTCTCGGTCTGGGCGTCAAGAAAACCGATGAACTGAGGGTAATGAAAAGATTTTAACGAGGGCGATGAGAAAAACATGAATGTATACAATCAAATACCCGAGTTAAAACAGACAGCCATTGCACTTGGGTGCTTTGACGGAATACATCTGGGGCATAAGGCGGTCATAGAGAAGCTTAACAGCCGACAAGCCGATTCACTTCACAAGACGGTACTGTCCTTTTCGGACGAAGTTGTCATCAAAAAAGGAGCCGAACAGATTGCCTCCTTTGACGACAAATGCAAAATTCTATCTGAAATGGGCGTTACGGAGCTGATTCTGCCGTCTTTTGAATCTCTCAGGGATTATTCCCCCGAGGCTTTTTTCAATGAAATCCTGATTGACAGATTGGCCGCAGGTCTGCTGATCTGCGGCGAGAATTACAGGTTCGGCAGATACGCCTCCGGTGACAGTGCCTTGCTTCGTGAACTTTGCTCAGACAGCGGAACAGAGTGTATCGTCGTGCCTCCCGTGAAGTATGAAGGGGAGGTAATATCCTCCTCCAGGATAAGAGCCGCTTTAAGCAGCGGCAGAGCGGAAGACGCCGCAGGCATGCTGGGGCGTCCTTTCAGCTATTGCTTTGAGGTGGTGCACGGAAGAAAGCTGGGCAGACAGCTCGGCACACCGACCATTAACCAGTATTTTCCGGATTATTTCCTGATACCGGCTTACGGCGTGTATGCTTCCGTCACGGAGATAGACGGAAAAAAATACGCCTCTGTGACAAACATCGGAGTAAAGCCAACAGTTGGTTCTCAGAAACCGCTGAGCGAGACATGGATCCCTGATTTCAGCGGCGATCTGTACGGCAAACACATCAGGGTCAGCCTGATAAGCTACATGCGGAAGGAATGTAAGTTTGATTCCATCGAACAATTGAAGAATGCCATCCGGCAAGATGGCGTAAAGTCAAAAAGCTTGACGCAATATCATTTGAGTTGAGAGGTGCCGATTTGGAATTTGATATTGAAAACAATCTCGAAACAAATGCGGTTTCGTGTACCGTTTCCGAAGAAATGCTGGAAAAAAGCCTAGGCTGCGGTGATACAGAGACATATGCCATCGGGATGATGGTTTCACTTATGGAGCGGGCCTCTAAAGAGCTGGCCGACAGGCATATTCCGCAAGGATATACGACCGTGGGCGTTATGCTTAATACAACACACGTTGCGCCGACTGTCTGCGGAAAGGAAGTGACCGCAGCCGCAACGCTTCTGGAGCAGTCGGAAGGACAGTTCTATTTTGAGATCATTGCGAGTGATGACCGCGGTGTGATAGGCGAAGCGACGCATCAGCGAATTGCTGTTCCGCTGGAAAAATTCAATCAAAAGGCCAGGCGGAGAGGTGGAGTGCAATGAGTGAGAGGAACGGAAAATGTGTTCTGTTTGATCTTGACGGTACTCTTTTTGATTCCTCCGAGGGAATTAAAATGTGCTACCGCAAGGGACTGGCACGATTCGGAATAACCGTAGAGAACGACAGTGATCTTGACAAAGTAATAGGCCCGTCGCTTTACGACAGCTACAGTCGGTTTTTCGGCCTTGAAGGCGATGATGTGATGGAAGCTGTGAGGGTTTACCGTGAATTATACAGCAGTGACGGCATTTACATGATCCGGATGTATGACGGCGTTGAAAATATGCTTCAAGCTATAAAGCAGTATGGCTTTACACTGTGCTTAGCCACTTCCAAGCCTTTTGTAATGGCGGATAAAATTCTCGGCTTTTCGGGCATTAAGAAGTATTTTGACGTGATTTGTGGTGCCAATCTGGACGGGAGTATGAGCGATAAGGTTGAATTGATCAACGAGTGCTTAAAGCAAACCGACTTTACAGATAAAAGAAGGGCGTTTATGGTGGGCGACCGGTTTTATGATATCGTGGGAGCTGCCAAGGCCGGCGTGAGGTCGATCGGCGTCACATACGGATTCGGTTCTTTTGAAGAATTGTCGGATGCCGGGGCGGAGTTGATTGCCGACTCTCCGGATTGCTTTGCCAATCTGCTCATCGGTTGACATCCTTTTGTTGCTTGAAATGTGATTTTCATAAGATTTTTGAGAAAAAGATATTGACATATGCGTGTCGTATGTGTAAAATATAATTGTTAATATTTTGTCAATCGGCTTCATGGGAGATGATTCTATGCTGTTGGCTGTTGATATAGGAAATACGAATATTACTTTCGGCGTTTATGACGGGGAATCGCTTACATTTACCGCCAGAATTGCCACTGATGCCTATCGCACAGGCGATCAGTATGCAGTGGAGATTATGGGATTGTTTGCGCTGTATCAATGTGATGTGGCCCGGATTGACGGTGCCATTGTGTCTTCTGTTGCGCCTGCCGTGACCAATTCTATTGTCAGCGCCGTTTCCAAGGTGGTCAATGTGGAGCCCATTCTGGTGGGGCCTGGCATCAAGACCGGACTCAATATTGCTATCAATGATCCTGCGGAATTGGGTGCTGATCTTCTCTGTGCGTCGGTCGCCGCTCTCAATAAATATCCTTTGCCCAACGCTGTTTGTGATTTGGGTACAGCCAGCACGATTTTTGTGCTGGATAAGGACGGCAAGATGATCGGCGGCATCATTTACCCGGGTATCCGTACTTCATTGATGGCGCTGGTCAATAACGCGGCGCTTCTTCCTCAGATCAGCTACGAAAAGCCGAAGCAGGTGGTCGGACGCAATACCATCGAAAGTATGCGGTCGGGAATTATTCTCGGCGCAGCGTGTCTGCTCGATGGCATGCTCGAAAGGGTGGAGGAAGAACTGGGAATGTCCGTTACCGCAATAGCGACCGGAGGTTTTTCGCCGGATATCGTCCGCAACTGCAAGAGAGAGTTTATTCTTGACGAAAATCTTGTACTGGAAGGCTTACGTCTTCTCTATGAAAAAAACAGAAAAAACACAAAGCATAAAAAATGAATCATGGTGATATTGCAGGCGGCAACGCCTTCGATATATATTAAATTTGCGCTGTATCATTCCAAGGAAAGTCCGGTTAGCTCGGGATTTCCGGGAGAAAGAACGGCAGCAGGAGGTATTTTTTATGAACAAAGGTTCAAAGAAAGTCGACACTGTCAAGCTTGTCGGTGTCGCACTGTTCACGGCAATTGTGTTCGTGCTTCAGTATTTTAGCAGCTATATCAAGTTCGGCACATTTTCGATTACTTTGGCGCTTGTGCCAATCGTAATCGGCGCAGCGCTATACGGCAGAGCCGCAGGTGCATGGCTTGGATTTGTGTTTGGTATGGCAGTACTTATTTCGGGCGATGCGGGACCGTTTATGGCGATTGATTTTTTCGGCACGATTCTGGTAGTGCTTTTGAAAGGCATATTGGCTGGTCTTATTGCCGGAATTATTTACAAAGCTGTTGAGGAAGTAAGCGTTCCGTTAGGCGTCTTTTTTGCTGCTGTTTTGTGTCCGGTTGTCAACACGGGAATTTTCCTGCTCGGTACGGTCATATTCTTCATGAATAAAATGGGATTAACTTTTGACTACATTATTTTCGGCATGATTGGCGTTAACTTCTTCCTTGAAATTTTGGTCAATATGATTCTCAGCCCGGTGATCGTCCGTCTTATTCAGATCGGCACCAAGGCAAAGATCAGGTCTGTGTAATGACTTTTTAATCCACAAAAAATAAAAAAATGTGTGTCGGTGATCTAATAGGTCATCGGCACACATTTTTTTATTTCAATAAAGCGTTTATTTGCCTTTTACGTGAATGATGACATATTCGGAATGTTGTTCCGTGCGAAGATCATAACCCCAGCCGGCAATGCCGGAAGTAACCACGGCGTTCAGATTCCCCCGTTTTTTGTAACCGTAATTCTGATCGCTGAATCCGATAAGGTCATTGAGCAATCCAAGAGGGAAGGTCTGACCGGCGTGTGTATGTCCGGATAATACAAGCTGGCAGCCGGCCTCTTCCAGCAGGTCATATTCGGCAGGCTGATGATCTGCCACGATAACGGTTCTGTTCCGGTCAAGACCGTTTAACAGCTCCTGGATTGACTTGCGGTTACTAGCGGTAATGCTTTTGTCGGCACGTCCGACAAGAAAAATCTCCCCGTTGATTTCCGTCACATCATCCTCAAGTATCGTAATGCCGGATTGAATAATGCTGTCTCTGAGCTGATCAGCCGTGAAATTCGGAGAGGGTGAGTATAAGCTTCTGTCGTGGTTGCCGTAGACATAATAGACGCCGTAAGTGCTCTTTATGCCGCCGAGAATAGCGAAAGCCTCCCGCATTTGTTCATACTTTGTGCTTTCGTCCACCAAATCACCGCAAAGAATCACGAAATCCGGCGAATGTTCCTCAATCGAATCCGCCGCAGCCTGAAGCTGCCGAGCGTCAAGCGAAATGCCGTAATGCATGTCGGCTAGCAGTGCGATATTGTATTCGGCGGATAATTGTTTGTCTACGGTCACATCGTATTCCGTGCAGACAATGCGGTACATATTGTATTTTGCGTAACCGGTGACAATGGCAGTTAGCAGTATTGCCGCCAGGCCGGTTTGATAGGTAAATCTGAACCATCCGGGATAGGTTTTGGCCTTGCGCAGCTTCCTGGCAGCCAGTGCCGCCATATCCGCAATGAAGAGAAAAGCCGTCAGGTGCATCAGAATGATGAACCATTTGATAAAGATGAAATACCCAGGCACCAGCAAAAGCACATAAACGGCTGCGCTGATGAGAATGTTCTTCTTTTTCGATGCGTCTGGGCAGAGATACCTGACAGCGCAGCGAATTTTTTTGAAGAGATAGATAAAAGCCGTAATACCAATGACAGCGAAAAATACAAGCAAAAAAATGAATACTCCCACGTCGCAACCGTCCTTTCGGGATGATCAATTGAAACCATGTCTCACGGTTATGGAAGACATGGTTTCAATGAAATACTTATATCCGGAAATAATGTTTTAAAATTCAGTGAATCTTGGCGCCGGGATGAATACCGTCCACAAAAATGACCTTTACGTCCTCATTGCCATCAGCGTCCAATCCGTTGTCGGCCGCAAGAATCATGCCGTTGCTTTCAACGCCGCAGAGCTTTGCGGGCTTGAGGTTGGCCACCACCAGAACGCTTCTGCCTTTGAGGTCATCCGGCTTGTACCACTGTGAAATGCCGCTTGCAACGGTTCTGGGAGTGCCGGTGCCGTCGTCAAGTGTGAGCTTGAGCAGCTTTTTGGAGCGCTTGACCGGCTCACATTCCACTATTTTGGCGACCCTGAGATCGACTTTGGCAAAGTCCTCAATGGCAATCTGTGTGGCAATGCCTTCCACCTCAAATTTCGGTTTGGCAGGCTGCTCAGCGGCCTTTTTGCTTGCCTCGGTGATGGCGTCCAGCTCGGCGATTTCCTTATCAATGTCGATTCTGGGGAAGAGGGGAGCCTCTTTGGTAACGGTGACGGTTTCAGGAATGACGCCGAATTCAAAGATGCTGCTCCATGCGGTCTGCTCCTCAGTGAGATTGAGCTGGGCATGCACTCTGGGCATGGTTGTGGGCATAAAGGGAGTGAGTACGATGCTGATGATTCTGATAGATTCGAGCAGATTGTACATGACGGTAGAAAGTCTGGGCTTGTTGGCTTCATCCTTTGCGAGAATCCACGGTGTGGTGACATCAATATATTTGTTGGCGGCCGCCACTACCTTGAAAATTTCTGTGAGAGCGACGGAGAACTGAAGCTCATCGAGATTTTTCTCCACCAGTGCCGGAAGAGCCTTGACTGCATTGACAAATTCGTCGTCCTGCTCGGCATTCGGCGTAAAGACACGGGTCATGGTGTCGCCAAAGTACTTCTGCACCATTGCCACGCTTCTGGAAACAAGGTTGCCAAGGTCATTGGCAAGGTCGGAATTGATGCGCTTGATCATGTTTTCGTTGCTGAAATCGCAGTCGCCGCCAAAAGGCATCTCGCGCAGAATATGATATCTCACAGCGTCTACGCCGTATCTCTGGCCCAGAATGAACGGATCAACCACATTGCCGGTGGATTTGCCCATTTTTTTGCCGCCGAAATTGATCCAGCCGTGGCCGTAAACCTTCTTAGGCAGCGGCAGATCGAGCGCCATAAGGATTGCCGGCCAGATCAGGGAATGGAAGCGGACAATCTCCTTGGCCATGACATGAACGTCAGCCGGCCAGTATCTGTCAAAATCGTTGTATTTATCATTGAGATAACCGAGGGCGGTGATGTAGTTGGAAAGCGCATCCACCCATACGTAAACCACATGGCCTTCATCAAAATCCACAGGAACGCCCCATTTGAAGCTGGTTCTTGAAACGCAGAGATCATCCAGACCGGGCTTGATGAAGTTGTTGATCATCTCGTTGACACGTGTCTGAGGCTGGAGGAAATCAGTCTCGGTAAGCAGTTTTTCCAGGCGGTCGGAGAATTCAGAGATTTTGAAGAAATATGCCTCTTCCGAAGCGTCAGTCACATCTCTGCCGCAGTCAGGACATTTCCCGTCGACCAGCTGTGTTTCTGTCCAGAAGCTCTCGCAGGGTTTGCAATACTTACCCTTGTATTCGCCTTTGTAAATATAACCCCTGTCGTAAAGCTCCCTGAATATTTTTTGTACCGATGCCACGTGATAATCATCGGTGGTGCGGATGAAGCGGTCATAAGAAATGCCCATGAATTCCCAGAGCTTTTCAAAGTTGGCGACGATGCCGTCGACGTATTCCTTGGGAGTGAGTCCGGCTTCCTTGGCCTTGTCCTCGATTTTCTGACCGTGTTCGTCCGTTCCGGTGAGGAACATCACGTCAAATCCCTTGGCCCTTTTGTATCTGGCCAAAGTATCGCAGGCAACCGTAGTGTAGCAATGACCGATATGGGGATTGCCTGAGGGATAATAAATCGGCGTTGTAATGTAGAATTTTTCTTTATTGTGATTCTGACACATAGACAATCTTCCTTTGCTTGTAAAAATTTTAAATAGAAAAATAAAAAAACGCCCGTTTCTCCTTGCAAAAAGGACGAAAGCGGACGTTGCTTCGTGTTACCACCTTTGATTTGCTGCCGCCTCACGGCCAACAGCCTCATCGGGTGCGGAATTCTGATAGAAATCTTGCACACCTGCGCTGTAACGTGCGCCCACGCCGCAGCCTAATGCGAATTGTAATGCCGCACTCGACAGCGAGACTCCGGGACCATCTTCCGCAGCGGCCGCATACCCGTTCACACCGTACCGGGCTCTCTTGGATGCAGACAGAAGCGTACTCTTCTCTTCACAGTCTGTTGGGATATTCAGTTGTCATGCCAAAAGAGAATTACTTTTTATTGTAATAATCTTTTGCCGCTTCAGCACTGTCAAAGAAGAACTTATTGTAATCTCTTTCGCAGAAAATAAACTCCACTTCAGAGGTACCGAATTTCTCATAGCTGACCAGATTCCAGCCCAAATCGTCAAACTCTACTCTGTCCACCAGGAATTCTGTGGGAGCGTCGTCAGAAGAATACATTTTGAAAACAGAATCGCCGACATTCTGAGTAGGCAGCACGTTGCGCATCTGTGAAGTTTCAAGCAGCGAGACTATTTTATTGATTACCTTCTTTTCCAGAACGCTGAGATTGTATTTTTTGCATATGCCGTGGAGCATTTCAATATCGCTCAGTCTGACGTCTTCCTGCCCCTCTGTTTTTGCTTCCTCAGCAACCTCTTGATTAGTGTCCGTTACGGTCTGATTGTTATCTTTCATTTGTTACTCCAACTTTCAAAAAAATAATAAAAAAATGTTCAAGGATAAAATACCTCAACTATTATTATATATTCATTTGGCATTAATTTCAACACAAATAAATATGTTAAACTATACGATTTTTTTATTAAATTTTGTCATAAGTAACATAAGCGAATGACTCAAAGCAGCCACATACAGAACCAATGCGTATGTGGCTGCCTGTTAATCACGGATGAATACCCTATCGGCTTATCAGTTGTCCATGCTGGAGATAGGCTCGACCTCCACAACCTTGTCGGTTGCTACGACCATGCCTGTACCTGCGGGAACAAGTTTGCCGATAATGACGTTTTCCTTCAGACCGACCAGCGGATCGATCTTGCCCTTGATGGCGGCGTCGGTAAGAACCTTGGTGGTTTCCTGGAAAGAAGCAGCGGAGAGGAAGGATTCGGTAGAAAGCGAAGCCTTGGTAATACCCTGCATAACCGGTCTGCAGGTAGCGGTGCGAAGTGTATCGTTGCCTTCCTGTTCGCGTCTGGCTATGATCTCCTCGTTGGCGGCCTCAAATTCCGCCTTGTCAACCAGAACATTAGGCAGAAGCAGTGTATCGCCGGGATCTTCCACCTGAACCTTCTTCATCATCTGACGGACGATAACCTCAATGTGCTTGTCGTTGATATCAACACCCTGCAGACGGTAAACTCTCTGCACTTCCTCGATGAGGTATTCCTGAACGGCATTCGAGCCCTTGATGGCGAGAATGTCATGCGGGTTGACCGAACCGTCGGTAATTCTGTCGCCGGCTTTGATGAAGTCGCCTTCCTGCACCTTTCTTCTTGAACCGAAGGGAATGAGGTAGGTGCGCTTTTCGCCGTTTTCGGGATTGGTGATGACTACGTTGTTCTTGACAACGCTCTTGGTTCTGTCCTCTTCCAGCGAAACGATACCGTCGATTTCGCTGATAATGGCGAGCGCTTTCGGCTTTCTGCCTTCAAAAAGTTCTTCGACACGGGGAAGACCCTGTGTAATATCCTCGGCACTGGCGATACCGCCTGTATGGAATGTTCTCATGGTAAGCTGGGTACCCGGTTCACCGATGGACTGTGCGGCAATAATACCGACGGCCTCGCCCTTGGTGACCGCCTTGCCTGTGGCAAGGTTATTGCCGTAGCACTTTTTGCAGATGCCGCGTTTGGACTGACAGGTGAGAATGGAGCGGATTTCCACACGGTCAACGCCCGACTCCACAATTTTCTTTGCGTCGGCGTCGTCCATTGTTTTGTCCTTGGAGACCAGAACATTGCCGTCTGCGTCGCAGAAATCATTGACAAGGTATCTGCCGTAGAGTCTTTCCTCGAGCGGCTCGATCACTTCGTTGCCGTCCTTGATGGCGTAAACCTCAATGCCGTGTTCGCAGCCGCAGTCGTCGTCACGGATAATGACTTCCTGAGAAACGTCGACCAGTCGGCGGGTCAGGTAACCCGAGTCGGCTGTACGCAGAGCGGTATCGGCCAGACCTTTACGTGCGCCGCGGGAGGAGATGAAGTATTCGAGAATATTCAGACCTTCGCGGTAGTTGGAACGAATCGGGATTTCAATGGTACGGCCCGATGTATTGGCGATAAGACCGCGCATACCGGCAAGCTGCTTTATCTGGTTGGCGGAACCACGGGCGCCGGAATGAGCCATCATTTGAATCGGGTTGTATTTGTCCATGTTGGAGCTGAGGGCGTTGGCAACGTCGGTTGTAGCCTTCTCCCAGGCCTTGATGGTGAGGTTGTAGCGCTCCTCGTCGGTGAGAAGGCCCTTGCGGAAGAGCTTAAGAACATTGTCGACCTCATGCTCGGTGTTGGCGATAATTTCCTTTTTCTGGGAAGGAATGGTCGCGTCACAGACAGCGACGGTGAGAGCGCCTTTGGTGGAATACTTGTAGCCCTGTGCCTTGATTTCATCAAGGACGACTGATGTCTTGGCAACGCCGTGGACCTTGATGCAGCGCTCGATGATCTGACCAAGCTGCTTTTTGCCCACGAGAAAATCGATTTCCAGATTGAGGCACTTGTCCTCGTCGGTGCGGTCGGTAAAGCCCAGATCCTGAGGAATCGGACGGTTGAAAATAATCTTGCCGACGGTTGTATCCACCATCTTAGTGATCTTCTTGCCGTTGAATTCACCTGTGCGGCGAACCTTAATCTTTGAATGAAGGGTGATGACCTTTGAATCATAAGCGAGCAGGGCTTCGTTGAAGTCCTTGAAATACTTGCCTTCGCCGGGCTCTCCGTCCTTGTCCAGTGTCAGGTAATAGGAGCCGAGAACCATATCCTGTGTCGGAACCGCAACAGGCTTGCCGTCGGAAGGCTTGAGCAGGTTGCCGGAAGCAAGCATGAGAAGTCTTGCCTCAGCCTGAGCTTCGGAGCCAAGCGGTACGTGGACAGCCATCTGGTCGCCGTCGAAGTCGGCGTTGAACGCGGTACATACCAGCGGATGAAGCTTGATGGCGCGGCCTTCCACCAGAACAGGCTCAAAAGCCTGGATGCCGAGTCTGTGAAGGGTAGGAGCACGGTTGAGCATAACCGGGTGACCCTTGATAACGGTTTCGAGAGCGTCCCAGACGGCAGGCTCTCCTCTTTCGACCATCTTGCGAGCGCACTTGACGTTCTGGGCCTTGCCGGTTTCGGTCAGGCGCTTCATGACGAAAGGCTTGAAAAGCTCGAGGGCCATTTCCTTCGGCAGACCGCACTGATACATCTTGAGTTCAGGGCCGACGACGATAACCGAACGGCCGGAATAGTCAACGCGCTTTCCGAGCAGGTTCTGACGGAAACGTCCCTGCTTGCCCTTGAGCATTTCGGAAAGGGACTTGAGTGTGCGGTTGTTGGGACCTGTGACGGGTCTGCCGCGTCTGCCGTTGTCGATAAGGGCGTCCACGGATTCCTGAAGCATTCTCTTCTCATTGCGGACGATGATTTCGGGAGCGCCGAGTTCGAGCAGTCTTTTCAGGCGGTTGTTGCGGTTGATGACCTTGCGGTAAAGGTCGTTGAGGTCGCTGGTGGCGAATCTTCCGCCGTCGAGCTGAACCATGGGGCGGATATCGGGAGGAATGACCGGTATGACGTTGAGAATCATCCATTCGGGGCGATTGCCGGAAATACGGAAGGATTCAACGACGTCGAGTCTCTTGAGCAGGCGGACTTTTTTCTGACCGGAAGCGGTTTCAAGTTCTTCCTTAAGCTCATTGGAAAGCTGATCGAGATCAATGTCCGCAAGCAGCTTCTGAATAGCCTCTGCGCCCATTTCAGCCTTGAAGTCATCACCGTACATGTCACGAAGCTCGCTGTATTCGTTCTCGTTGAGCACCTGCTTGTACTGGAGACGAGGCACGTTGCCGGGATCGGTAACAATGTAGGAAGCAAAGTAAAGCACCTTTTCCAGATGTCTGGGCGTGATATCCAGCATGAAGCCTATGCGGCAGGGAATACCCTTGAAGTACCAGATGTGCGAAACCGGAGCGGCCAGCTCAATGCTGCCCATACGCTCACGGCGAACCTTGGAACGTGTTATTTCAACGCCGCACTTTTCGCACTTTTTGCCCTTGTATTTAATTCTCTTGTATTTTCCGCAGTGACACTCCCAGTCCTTCTGAGGGCCGAAGATTCTCTCACAGTAGAGACCGTCCTTTTCAGGCTTGAGTGTGCGGTAGTTGATAGTTTCGGGTTTTGTGACCTCACCGTATGACCAGCTTCTGATCTGCTCCGGTGAAGCAAGACCGATTTTTATTGAATCAAATTCATTGAATTCCATCTGCAGTCCCCCTTAAAACTGTTCCTCTGTATCAGCGCCGCCAAAATCGTCGCTGTCATCTGAATCGAAAATATCGTCAATGCTGAAATCATCATCTTCCTCATCTTCGTCCTCAGAATCCGCGTCCATATAAGCGCCGGCAAGATCCGAAAGATCATCTTCATCATCGGAAATAAAGCTGCTGTCCTCGTCCGTTTCACTGTAGCCGAGACTTTCAAGCTCATTTTCATCCACGATATTGTCGGAAAGATGCTCGGTGCTGTCGTTGGGCAGATAAGCGTCGTCATCATCGTCAAAATGCTGCTTGAGATCGACTTCGTTCTGGTTCTCATCCAGAACCTTGACGTCCAGACCGAGTGACTGAAGCTCTTTGATCAGAACCTTGAAAGACTCAGGAATACCCGGCTTGGGAATATTCTGACCCTTGATAATCGCCTCATAGGTTTTGACACGGCCCACAACATCGTCCGACTTGATGGTCAGAATCTCCTGGAGGGTGTAGGCAGCGCCGTATGCTTCGAGCGCCCAGACTTCCATTTCACCGAAACGCTGTCCGCCGAACTGAGCCTTACCGCCGAGCGGCTGCTGGGTGACCAGAGAATAAGGACCTGTGGAACGCGCATGAATCTTATCGTCGACCAGGTGATGCAGCTTGAGGAAGTACATGTAGCCGACCGTAACGCGGTTGTCGAACTGTTCACCTGTGCGTCCGTCGTAAAGAATGGTCTTGCCGTCTGTAGGCAGACCGGCTTCTTCAAACATTTCAACGATGTCGCTTTCGTGGGCGCCGTCGAATACAGGCGTCATAACCTTGTAGCCAAGCGCCTTGGCCGCTCTGCCGAGGTGAACTTCAAGCACCTGGCCGATGTTCATTCGGGACGGAACGCCCAGAGGATTAAGGACGATATCCAGCGGCTGACCGTTGGGAAGGAACGGCATATCCTCGACGGGAAGGATTCTGGAGACAACACCCTTGTTTCCGTGACGGCCGGCCATCTTGTCGCCGACGCTGATCTTTCTCTTCTGCGCCAGATAAACTCTGACAACCTTGTTGACGCCGGGGGCAAGCTCGTCGAAATTCTCTTTGGTAAATACCTGGACATCCACAACAATGCCGCTTTCGCCGTGAGGAACCTTCAGGGATGTATCTCTGACTTCGCGGGCCTTCTCGCCGAATATGGCGCGGAGGAGTCTTTCCTCGGCGGTGAGTTCGGTTTCGCCCTTCGGAGTAACCTTGCCGACCAGAATATCTCCTGCGTGAACCTCTGCGCCGATGTGAACGATACCGTCCTCACCGAGATTCTTGAGGGCGTCGTCACTGACGTTCGGGATGTCGGCTGTAATATTCTCGGGGCCGAGCTTTGTGTCTCTGGCCTCGGTTTCAAATTCTTCAATGTGAATGGAGGTGAATACGTCGTCACGCACGATTTTTTCGTTAAGCAGGACGGCGTCCTCGTAGTTGTAGCCTTCCCATGTCATGAATCCTATGAGGACATTCTTGCCCAGGGAGATTTCGCCGTTCTGAGTGGAAGGACCGTCGGCAATGACATCGCCCTTGTTGACATGCTCGCCGTAGCTGACGATAGGTGTCTGGTTGAAGCAGTTGCCCTGGTTGGAGCGCATGAATTTGATGACATGGTAGGTGTCGGTTTCATCGCTGTCGTCAGCTTTGATGCGGATTTCGTCTGCGCTGACGTATGTTACGGTGCCGGCACGCTCGGCAAGCACGCAGTTGCCCGAGTCAACGCCTGCCTTGTATTCCATGCCTGTGCCGACGATAGGAGCCTCGCAGCGCAGCAGCGGAACGGCCTGCTTCTGCATGTTGGAACCCATCAGAGCGCGGTTGGCGTCGTCGTTTTCAAGGAAGGGAATCATGGCTGTCGCAACCGAGACAAGCATTTTCGGCGAAACGTCCATGTAATCGATTCTGTTGACTTCGGTTTCGAGGAATTCGCCTCTGAATCTGGCGGTGGCTCTCGGCTTGATGAAGTGACCGGTTTCGTCGAGCGGTTCATTGGCCTGTGCCACGATGAATTCGTCTTCAACGTCGGCTGTCATATAACGGACTTCGTCGGTTACTCTGCCGGATTCCTTGTCAACCTTGCGGAAGGGCGCCTCGATAAAGCCGTAATCATTGATGCGGGCGTAGGTGGCGAGGTAGGAAATCAGACCGATGTTAGGACCTTCAGGCGTTTCGATAGGACACATGCGGCCGTAGTGGCTGTAGTGAACGTCACGCACTTCGAAGGAAGCACGGTCTCTGGAAAGACCGCCGGGGCCGAGGGCCGAAAGACGTCTCTTGTGAGTGAGTTCGGCAAGGGGATTGTTCTGATCCATGAACTGCGAAAGGGGAGAGGTGCCGAAGAACTCCTTGATGGCCGCATTGACGGGACGGCTGTTGATGAGAGTGGTAGGCGTCATCTTTTCGGTGTCGTTGATGCTCATTTTCTCTCTGACGCCTTTTTCAAGACGGGCAAAGCCGATCCGGAACTGATTTTGGAGCAGTTCGCCGACAGAGCGGATTCTTCTGTTGCCAAGATGGTCGATGTCGTCGAGGGTGCCGACGCCGTTGGCAACACAGTTGAAGTAGTTGATAGTGGCGAAAATATCGTCACGGGTAATATGCTTGGGAATCAGATCATTCTTGCGCTCGATAACGGCTTCTCTGATTTCGTCGTCGGTCTCGCAGGTGTCAAGAATGTCCTTGAGCACCACAACACTGACCTTCTCGTCGATGCCGCATTCGCCGTAAACGTCAAAGTCCACATATTCACGAATGTCGACCATGCCGTTGGAAATGACCTTGATTTCCTTTTCGTTTTCGAGAAGAATATAGGCTACGCTTGCGCCGCAGTTGTTGATTTCCTCAGCCTTGGCCTTGTTGATCATTTCTCCAGCGTCGGCGACGATTTCGCCGGTGAAGAAATTGACGATGGGCTGAGTGACTCTGTGACCGATCAGTCTGTAGCCGAGGCAGAGCTTCTGATTGTATTTGTGACGGCCGACACGGGAAATGTCGTATTTCCTGGCGTCAAAGAACATGTCCTCGATATAGTTGCGGGCAGTATCGACTGTAGGCGGTTCACCGGGACGCAGCTTTTTGAAGACCTCGATGCAGGCGTCATCGGAATTCCTTACGCCGTCCTTTGTGAGAGTGGCTTCCTTAGCGAGCGTCTGCTCGATACGCTCGTCATGGCCGAAGTATTCATAAATGTCGTCGTTGGTGGAAAGACCAAGTGAACGAATGAATGTTGTGATGGGGAGCTTGCGGTTTTTGTCGATTCTGACATAGAAAACGTCGTTGACATCGTTTTCGTATTCAAGCCACGCGCCTCTGTTGGGAATAACGGTGGTGTAGAAAAGCTCCTTGCCCGACTTGTCATGCTCCATTTTGTAATAAACGCCGGGGGAACGAACCAGCTGAGAAACGATGACGCGTTCCGCACCGTTGATGACGAATGTGCCGCTGGGAGTCATGAGGGGGAATTCGCCCATGTAGACCTCCTGCTCACTCATGTAGCCGGTCTCTCTGTTGGTCAGACGGGCGGTTACATAAAGGGTGGCGGAATAGGTCGAGTCGCGCAGCTTGCATTCTTCAATCGTGTACTTAGGCTCGTAATTGATGCGGAAATCAATGAATTCGAGCACAAGATTGCCGGTGTGATCAACTATTCCTGAGGAATCGTCAAAAATCTCCCTGAGTCCACGGTCGAGAAACCACTGGTAGGAGTTTTTCTGAACCTCAATCAGATTGGGCATTTCCAGAACTTCGGTGATCTTGGAAAAGGACATTCTGGTATTTCTGCCGTTTTGAACTTTTGTGACATTCACCATAAACTTAGCTTCACTCCATTCAGAATACTTAAAGAAAAAACGGATAAAGAAAAAATATCGCTTCGCCCATCGTGGAAAAAGTTTGTGCAAAATCACCGTGAGAATATTTGCACTCGCCGGAGATGATTTTTGTTAATTATCAACGAATCGGAGACTTTTCGAGCAAATTAAGCCTCAAAAACATGTTTTTTAAGCAAAAATCGCAGCGGTCACTTTACCCATTTTAAGCTATTTTATAAGTATACCACAGCCCTTTTAAAATGTCAATCAATTATTTTTTTCTTCGTCAAATTGCCTATGTAATCAATTTGAACAATCCACCAAAAATGATGCTTATATAATGAAAAAGAAATCCGCGGCTGATAAAGGGAGCGGCGTTCATCCTTCAGAAAAGTATTGTATTTTTTTCAAAGGTATGATATAATATTCAGCGCCATACGGGGAAACAGGTGAAAATCCTGTACGAGCCCGTCGCCGTAAGATGCGATTAACCGTTTTATTTTCTTATCCGAAGCCGCAATCGGAGAAAAGCCATTGAGACAAACCATGCAAGTCTTGAGAAGGTGAAAATAAAAGCATCAAGTCGAAATATCCGGATGGCAAACGTCCCGTCAAACAAGCTGCGAACGCCGGCTGAGGGATAAAGTCAATATTTTAAGGAGTTGTACAACCATGAAAAAGACACTTTTTTCAAAACCTTTGTCGTTCATCGTTTGTATCGTGCTTACTGCGGCAATAGCACTGTTTACAACCGGCTGCAATGACAGCAAAAAAGACCAGACCACAGATACGCCTGTCCAGTCGGATACCGTTGCGGTATCGCAGACCGAACTGCAGAAAGATGACAACGTACTTGGCGAAGGTCAGACAGCCTTTTCGTTTAAGGTGATTGACACCGATGGCAAAGAAACAGCGTTTCAGATTCACACCGATCAAAAAACGGTGGGAGCGGCATTGCTTGAACTCGGTCTGATAGCCGGTGACGAGAGCGCTTACGGACTGTATGTGAAAACCGTGAACGGTGTAACGGTGGATTATGAAACAGACGGATTATACTGGGCATTTTACATTAACGGCGAATATGCCATGAAAGGCGTTGATTCCACTGATATTACGGAAGGCGCGGAATACACGTTCAAAGCGCAGAAGTAATGAAGCTCAGTGTAAAAGAGATCGCTGTGTTTGGTATATTGGGAGCTTTGATGTATGCTTCCAAAATCGCCCTGGAATTTCTGCCCAATGTGCATCTTCTGGGCGTGTTTACCATTTCATTGACGATCGTTTACAGAAAGAAAGCGCTCTATCCGATTTATCTGTATGTTTTTCTGACGGGATTGTTTTCAGGGTTTGCGGTCTGGTGGATTCCTCACCTGTATCTATGGACAATTCTCTGGGGCGCTGCTATGCTGCTGCCGCAAAACATACCGGATAAATGGAAGCCGATTGTCTATATGTGCCTTTGCTCTGTACACGGGTTTCTTTACGGTACCTTGTATGCGCCGGCTCAGGCATTGTTTTTCGGTTTGGATTTTCAGGGGACGATAGCGTGGATTATCGCCGGATTGCCGTGGGATTTTGTTCACGGAACCAGCAATTTCTTCTGCGGCGTATTAATCTGTCCCATGATCATGGTGCTCAGGCGTTCCGAGAAACAGGAACGATAATTCAACGAGGCTGTTTTTGTCTGATACAGGATAAAAACAGCCTTGTTTGTTTCAGGAGACTATTAATGAGTCTGTCAGACGCTGTATGAAAACAGATGATCAGCCTTTTTTCAGGATGAGTTTTCTATGGCATGTGAATTAATCGACACTTCGATGAAGCATGGAATGTCATTATTGCGCACTTGATGACATCGGTAATGATCTCAACAAAAATAAATAAATTTTTAAAAGTATTAAATATGTTTGACAAAGAACGTGATTGATTGTAAAATATACTAGAAGTGTTGATTGAATAATGACTTCATCTGAAGGAAGGAATAGATTTTGAAGATTTTGATAGTATCCTGTGTTGACGATAACTTCGGAGACAATCTGATAAGGATATGTTTTGAAAAGCTGCTTTGCACTGTACTTAAAAATTTAAATGTCCGATCCGACCAATATGAAATCGCCAAGATGTCCCTCAAACTGATTGATGAAGAACTGATCGCCTCGTCGGATCTGATATTCTTCGCAGGCGGCGGATTATTCGGACTCAATTATATGCGGTATTTTGACTATATGGATGAGATTACGCGGCTGGCCGATGAACACGGCGTGCCGGTGGTGCTGTCCTCAATGGGCGTCAACAACATGAACGCTACACCGGAAAACGAGCATGTGCTCAGCGAAATGCTTGCCCGCAAATGTTTCCGTGCCGTATCGGTCAGAGAAAACCCCGACCTTTTCCGCAGATACGCGGCCGGCTGTGATTATGAGATTATTCCGGTGTGCGATCCGGCGGTGTGGTCGAAATACATCTATCACTCCCATCTGAGCAAGCTCCGGCGTCCAGGAAACGAGACGGTGATCGGCATCAACGCGGTTCGCGGCGGACTCTTTGGAGACAACGGCAAGCCCTGGAAGCTGGGCGATGAGATGAATTATTTTAATGAACTGAAAAAGCTGCTTGATGAGGCGGGTATTGATTATTATTTTTATACCAACGGCAGCTTTCTGGACAATAATTCGCTCCTTTATTACGCCAAGGAAAATGAGATTCCTCCGGAAAAAGTCATTCTTCCCAAATCCACCCGTGAACTGGTCGAGACGGTTTACAGATTTTCCTCGGTGGCGGCCATACGCATGCATTCTTCGATAATTTCCTATGCGCTGGATATTCCTTCGGTCAATCTGGTGTGGAACGACAAGATACCTTTCTTTTATCAGAATATCCATTATCCCGAAAGAGCGGTTCAATTTGATAAGTGGAGCGCAAAGTATGTCTTTGACACTCTTGCCGAGATAGGTCATGACGATCATTATCGCACCGACAAAGAATACATGATGACGCTGTACGATTTCCTTTACGCTACGATGGCCGGATTCTTCCCGCCGGAAAGCACTTCATGTGAAAAGTACGATTTTGATCGGGTCAGAACGGAACTGATCAATCATCCGGTTTCACTTGATGAGGATTATGAAGAACTGCTCATTAAGGTGCAGAAGGGCGAAAAGCATTACCTGTCAAGATTTGTGGAAATGAAGAAACAGGACAAGGAATTCAGGCAGCTCAAAAAGGACAATGAGAAAAAGTCCAGGGAAATCAAAAAACTGACAGCAGAGCTTGAAAAGCTGAATCATATGAAAGTTGTCAGGCTGCGCAAAAAGCTCGGCAGATTATTCAGGAAAATATCCCGTTTATTCAAGAAATAAAGGCATCCCGCAGCGGAATTTGTTTTGTTCCTCTGCGGGATGATTTTTTGGGGAGAATTGTCAAAAGGGAAGAACTGTTCTGCCGGAAAACCGGAAATGCCTTAAACGCGAGAAAAAAAGCAAGCAGGGATTGTGCAAAAACAATGCTGCTTGCCTGACGATAGATTATGAACCCGACGACTTGTACTTTCTCACGCCGAATTTCCAGAGCCAAAAACACGGAACCAGAAAAAGCAGCGCGGCAAGAGGAATGAAAGCGTAGAATAGATTGTCGTTTCGTCCGGTGAGATAGGTGAGAGGATAATACTGCACCAGAGAATAAGGAATGACAAATGTGCAGAACCGGAGCATTCTCTTGCCGTAGACGTCAACAGGATATTTGCCGTATTCTCTGGCGCCGTCGGTCAGGATATTGATGAACTCCAGGCCGTCGAGGGTGAAAAAGCAGAGTGCGGCGTAAATCAGGAAAATGCCGCAGAAGATTCCCGTTCCGCCGATGAGCATCAATATGACGGTAAGCACTCTGGACCAATTCCAGCTGATTCCGGAATGAACCGTGCCGTAAACAAATACAATAGCGGCCTGAATAATTCTTCCGATTCTGGTAAGCTCAAAGCTGCTTCCCAGCACCTGGAGTATTTCGCTGCGGGGACGTGTCATAAATCTGTCAAAACTGCCTTTTCGCACAAGAGAGGGAAACGTGTCAAAGCCTCTGGCCACACATTCTCCCAGTGAGTATTCCATCAGCACGATCGAGAAGCAGAGCAGCACTTCGCTGTAAGAATACCCGGCCAGCGAATGAAAGCGCAGAAACATGAAATGGATTCCGATAAACACGTTGAAAGAGGCGAGAAATTGTCCGAGCGCAGTCATCAAAAATGATTTTTTATACTGCATGATACTTCGGATATGTATGGATATGTAGTGCAGGTAAAGCTTGACCGGCGATACCTTGGTGTGTTTCAGGTTACGTTTCAAACTGACTCAACCTCCTTGTACAGTGATTTTGGCCATGGCGGAGCGGCAGATCAGCCGGCCGATGACCGTTAGCACTATGGCCCAGAATAATTGCAGCAAAATCGCTTTTAACGCCTGATCTCCCTGAATATTTCCGCTGTAAATTCTCAAAGGGACATTTTCCATTGAAGCAAACGGCTGCAGCTCCATGATTTTCTGAAGCCTGGACGGGAAAAAAGGCAGGGGAATCACATTGCCCTGGAAGAATTCCGAAGTCATGGCAAAAAGGATTTTAAGTCCCTGGGGGGACACCGTAAAAAAGGAAAGCATGTAGATAATCATACATAATGACACCGTCACAATGAGTCCCAGCAGCATGGAGATCAGAAACAGCAGAAAGGTAGTGAAGTCGGATACCGGACTCATTTTGTAAGGCGCCGGAAGAAAGAAGGCCGCAATGAGTATCGGAAAGCATCTGAGCAGCGCACGTGAAGATCTGTTGGCGATGCTGCGAGCAAACCACATGTGGTAAATATTGATGGGTCTGCACAGTTCATAGCAGATGCTGCCATCCATGATGCTTTCAAATATTTCCGCTTCCATGAACCATGTCATAAACAAAGCCAGAAAAGCCTGCTGAAGCCAGATGTAAGAGGCCAGCTGATGAAATTCCATGGGGAAGGCTTCCGGATCGGTGCGGTGAAATGCCTGAAACACACATAATTCCAAAAATCCCCAGGCGAATTGCGTTGCGATTCCTGCAATGGCGGCTGTGCGGTACTGAAGGCTCATCGCAAATCTCAGCCGGAAAAATGAGAGATATTTTTTCGATTGAGTTATGAATCTGCTCATTCCGGTCACCTCAAATATCGTAAGTGCGGTATAATTCGGCGACCGTGCGGTCGATATCTCCGGAAGCGGCAATCTCGCTTATGTCACCGTCGAGCAGGATCCTGCCCTTTCCGATCAGAATAACGCGCTTGGTGATTGCTTCAATGTCCTGCATGTCGTGGGTAGTGAGAATAACAGTGGTTTTCCGCTCACGGTTCAGCCTGACGATGAATTCACGCACAGCGATTTTTGACACCGCATCCAAACCGATGGTCGGTTCGTCGAGAAAGAGGATATCCGGCGAATGAAGCAGCGAAGCGGCAAGCTCACATCTCATTCTCTGACCCAGAGAAAGCTGCCTTGTCGGAGTGCGCAGTAATTCTCCGAGTTCCAGCAGCTCTGTGAGATCGTCTTTGTTTTTATGGTAGATTTCGGGCGGAATCGAGTAAATATCCCTGAGCAGTTCAAAAGAATCGATGACCGGCACATCCCACCATAATTGAGACCGCTGTCCGAACACAACACCTATGCGGGCGACATGTTCGATGCGGTTTTTCCACGGCACACGACCGTCCACCAGACAATCGCCGCTGTCAGGTGTGAGTATTCCGCTGAGAATTTTGATGGTAGTGCTTTTTCCGGCTCCGTTCGGGCCGATGTAGCCTACCGTTTCACCGTCATGGATGGTAAAGCTGATATGGTCCAGCGCTTTGACCACATCGTATTCACGTCGGAAAAATGAGCGGACAGACTCACCGAATCCGGCATTTCGCTTTGCCGCCTTGTAGCTCTTGCAGATGTTGTTGACTGTAATCATCTAGATTCTCCTTTTGAACAGTTCGGAATTAGATAATATGAAGTGACCCCTCTTGCAAAACGTGGGTTTACCTGTCATACTGATAGTTGCAAAACACAAGTATATAGGGTTACCACATACAAGGAGGAGTCACTATGACAAGTATAACATATATCGGAATGGATGTCCATACGACAAATTACACAATTTGCGCATTTCAGATTGATGGAGAAAAGGTATTTGGTCAAACCACGATCAATCCGGATGTCAAGGAACTGGTAAAGTATCTGACCAGATTACAGGAACGGTTAGGAAAGAACACCAAATTCATCTGCGGATATGAGGC
>CAMHJC010000003.1 GCA_946185345.1 uncultured Clostridia bacterium | reverse complement strand
AATTTCAGATGTGTCAATGAGTATCGAATCGGCAGCCGGTCTCAGAGGAGAAATCGGCTTGTGAGTGTCATAATAATCTCTCTCTTTGATGTCGGCGAGCACTTCCTCGTAGTCGGACTCCATGCCCTTTTCGATAAGCTCCTTATATCTGCGCTGCGCTCTCACTTCGGGCGAGGCGGTAAGGAAGATCTTAACCTCTGCATGAGGCAGAACAACCGTGCCGATGTCTCTGCCGTCCATGATGATATTGTTGGTTCTTGCTATTTCCTGCTGCATGTCCGAAAGGCACTGGCGAACCTTCGGGATAGCGGAAACGATCGGAGCGCATCGTGTTACTTCACGAGTGCGGATAACTCTTGATACGTTTTCCCCGCAGAGATAAACCTTCTGCTCGCCGTCCTCATATTTCAGCTCTATGTCGAGCATGGGAAGTATGGAACCGACTTTTTCCGCATCATCGGGATCAATTCTGTGCTGCATGACGTAAAGAGCCGTTGCGCGGTACATCGCTCCCGTGTCCACATAGACAAATCCCAGTCTCCTGGCAGCCTCACGGGAAATCGAACTTTTGCCGGCTCCAGAAGGGCCGTCGATTGCTACATTAATCATATGAGTAATACCCCATCCTTTCTGCTGCGGCAATTCCGGCGCAACGTCCTGTGGAAAAAGCTATCTGAAGATTGAATCCTCCGGTGTGAGCATCCACGTCAATTACCTCGCCCGCGAAAAACACGCCTTCCACGAGCCTGGATTCCATGGTTTTGGGATTGATTTCCGAAATGCTGACGCCGCCCGATGTGACGATGGCTTCATCTATCGGACGAAATCCCGAAACGGTGTAATCCAGATTTTTGAGTAGTCCTGCCAATGCAAGCCGCTGCTCACGGCGTATGGAATTGACCTTGGTGTTGTACGGAACGCCTGTTCTTTTTATTATAACAGAAATCAGCTTTTGTGGCAAGAGTTTTGAGAGAGAATTTCCGAAATCTTTGTTAATATTTTCTGAAAAATCTCTTTGAATTCTGTTGTCGAGCTGTTCAAGGCTGAGTGCGGGTTTCAGATCGATGGAGATTCGGTACTTCTTTTTCGGGTCACGCATGTGCGAGCTGGCGCTGAGGATTACCGGGCCGGACATTCCGAAATGTGTAAAGAGCATTTCTCCGAAATCCTTGTAAATCAGTTTGCCGCTGTCGGCTTCCGTGACCTTAATGGCAATGTTTCTGAGGGAAAGACCCTGTGCCTCGGCACATTCCCTGCCTTCTATGACAAGCGGCACAAGGGAAGGCTTCGGTTTTACCACCGTGTGTCCCAGTTCTCTGGCAAATCTGTAACCGTCTCCGGTGGAGCCGGTCAGCGGATAGGACATTCCTCCTGTGGCAAGTACGCATGCACCGCAGGGAATGATTCCGTTGGATTCGGTTTCCACTGCCGACACTTTGCCTTCGGCGGCAATGATTTTTTCGGCACTGTCACGGATGACGCGTACTCCGGCGTTCCTGCAGAAGTCGATCAATGCATTGTTGATATCGGCGGCTCTGTCCGATACGGGAAACACCCTGTTTCCTCTTTCCACCTTGAGCGGCACGCCGTGAGTCTCAAAGAATTCAATTACGTCACGGTTGGAAAATCTGGAAAACGCACTAAAAAGAAATTTTGGATTGACCGGGATATTGGCAAAGAAATTGTCCCTTGTGCAGTCGTTGGTCACATTGCAGCGTCCTTTGCCGGTGATAAGCAGCTTTTTGCCGTTGCGCTGATTTTTTTCAATCAGTGCAACGGAAGCGCCTGCTTCGGCAGCCGTTCCGGCGGCCATCATTCCGGCCGGGCCTCCGCCTATCACAACAAGGTCGTATGCGGTCATATATTTTCCTCCGGCTTCTGATAAATATCGTACTCGTCCCAGATTTCCTCCAAACGGCGGAAGGTATCGGACACTTCCGACTGATTGCGCTTGATCGCCGCAACGATGAGGGCGTTGATCAAGCTCATCGGCGCTACCAGCGAATCCACAATCGAGAGCATATCGCTCTTGGCAATCAACGCACATTCCGCATATTGAACCAGCGGCGAAGACATGCTGTCTGTAATGGCAATAATGTTGGCGCTCTTGGTGTTGGCGAATTTAAGGGCGGCAATGGCGCTGTTGCAGTATCTTGGAAAACTGATGCCGATAACGCAGGCATTGCTGTCGACATGCATCATCTGAGCGAGTGTGTCGCTTTCGTTGGAAGGATCGATTACGACCACATTCTTGAAAATCAGCTTCAGATAATACCCCAGAAAAACCGCCAGCGCTTCTGCGCTTCTTGCGCCCAATATGTAGATTTTTTCAGCGGAGCAGATCATTTCAACCGCCTTGTCAAAGTGTTCCTTTTTGGACTCGCTGAGCGTGCGCCGAATCTTGTCCACATCGGAGGTGAGTACATTTTCCAGAATCTCATCGTCTCCGATTCTGCTGCATGCGACATCAATTCTCTGCACGGAAGTCAGTCGGTTGCGGATCATCTCCTGAATGGCCTTTTGCAGGCCAGGATAACCGTCATATCCAAGCTCGGTAGCAAAGCGGACTACCGTCGATTCGCTTACACCGACGGTTTTGCCGAGTGTAGAGGCAGTCATGAAGGCCGCTTTGTCGTATTTTTCACAAATATAATCCGCAATCGCCTTCTGTCCTTTTGAAAAACCGGAATAGCCCGAGTTGATGGCATTAAAAAGCGAATGACTCATTATTATCCCTCACATCACAGTCGGTATGTCGATCCATGCCGTCTGTGTAATATTAACGCAAAAGGCACCCGCAATCTTATAAGGAATTTGCGAATGCCGTTCTGTTATTGATTTTTTTGCTTTAAAGCACGGTCGATTGCCCGTTTTGCGTCCCGTTTTGCTGCGTCCTCACGCTTGTCATATAACTTTTTGCCCTTGCAGAGACCAATCTGCACCTTGACCAGCGATCCCTTGAAGTAAAGCGATAAAGGCACGATGGAATAGCCTGCCTGCTTTACACAGCTGTAAAGGTGCGAGATTTCTTTTTTGTGTAAAAGCAGCTTTCTGACTCTCAGCGGATTGACATTGAACAGGTTGCCGTGATCGTACGGGCTGATGTGCATGCCCTTGATGTAAAGCTCGTTGTTTTCAACCGCACACCAGGCCTCTTTGATATTGGCCTTGCCCTGGCGCAGAGATTTTACCTCCGTGCCGGTCAGCTCAATGCCGGCTTCATACGATTCCTCAACGAAATATTCGTGAAACGCTTTTTTGTTCTGGGCGATGCTTCTGTTAGTGTCTTTTTCCTTAGCCAAATTGTTCACCTCATAATTCGCTGCGTCCGTCAAGCGCACGTTTGAGCGTCACCTCATCGGCGTATTCCAGGTCGCCTCCGACAGGAATGCCGTAAGCCAGTCTGGTTACCTTTACGCCGAGCGGCTTGATCAGCCTGGAAAGGTACATGGCGGTCGCTTCGCCCTCAACGGTCGGATTGGTGGCCATAATGACCTCATTGACGCCGCCTGCGTTGATGCGCGCAAGCAGTTCCTTAACACAGAGCTGCTCTGGGCCTATGCCGTCCATGGGAGAAATGCAGCCGTGAAGCACATGATAAACCGCATTGAATTCATGGGTTCGTTCAAGAGCGATAACGTCCTTGGGTTCAGCCACGACACAGATAATGGATTTGTCCCTTGCGTCGCTGGAACAAATGGGACAAAGCTCCTCGTCGGTCAGATTGCAGCAGACGGTACACTTGCGTATTTTGTCCTTGGCCTCGATGATTGCGTTGGCAAAGGACTCCGCCTCGTTTCTCGGAAGGTCAAGTACATAAAGCGCAAGCCGCTGCGCAGTCTTTTTTCCGATGCCGGGCAGTCTTTCAAACTGCTCTATCAGCTTTGTAAGCGGTGCTACTCGGTAAGCCAATTAGAATCCCATTCCCGGAAGCGACAGACCGCCGGTTACAGCGTTCATTCTTTCTTCCTTATCGGCGTTGATGCTGCGAATGACCTCATTGACGGCGCCTGTAATCATATCGGAAAGCATTTCGGGATCCTCGGGATCAATGGCTTCTGGACTGATGGTGAGATTGGTAATCTCCATTTTGCCGAGCATGGTGACTGTCACGGCATTGCCTCCTGTGCTGACGGTGTATTCCTTCTCGTCAAGCTCGGCGGAAACCTTTTCCATTTCCTCCTGGATCTTCTGAGCCTGCTTTGCGATCTGGCTCATGTTGGTTGCCTGACCTGAGCCGTAGCCCTTGGGTAATCTTGATTTCATAATAAACGTCCTCCTAGTTTTCTTCTACGTCAATACCCGCCTGTTCTGCTCTCTGCCTGATTTTTTCGACAGTTGACAGGCGGATATCTTCAGATTGATCATTTTGATTTGATGAATGATATTGAACTGCTCCCGACGGAGTGTATGGCCCCAGTCGGCAGTCGATTCCGGAAATTTGTCTTACGATGTTTCTAATCGCATCCTTGACCTGTGAATTCCTCAGCATATCACGGCCGAATCCGTTGGTTTCGATGAGCAGATACTTCCCGTTGATAAAGGCTCTGGAATCGGCAAGTACGCTGTAGGCCGCCTGATTATTCTCTTTCAGCGAATCAATGATGCGATTCCATTCACCGTAAAGATTGGCCGTGTCGCTCAGCTCACGCACATTGACCGAAGTTCCGCCCTTGTCAGAGGAATTCTGGCTGCCGGGTTCGGAAGTGCTGCCCAGAATCGGAATGGTCTGTGCGGAAGGCCTGCCCTGGAGCATTCCCGAACGAACCGCTCTTTCAAGCGATTCTATGCGGGCAAGGAGAGAATGAATAACTGCGCTCTGATCGGGCTGAGACGGCCTTGCGGGAGGAGCCTGCTGCTGTGAAGGCTGTGCCGCAGGAGTACCGCTGTCCGGAATACCGCAGATTCTGATGAGGACGGTTTCCATTTCGACACGCTTATTGACGCCCCGTGACATTTTTTCAAATGACGATTGCAGCAAATTCAGCGTTTCGATGGAACGGGCCGGAGTGAACATTGCCGCCATCTGTTTCAGCTCACTGATTTCGGCTTCTGATGCGACAATCAGACCGTCTGAATCCTTGACAGTGCAGAGAATCATGATGCTGCGGAAATATCCGATAAGCTCGTCACATAGACGAAGCATATCCTTTGAATTGGCGTAAAGCTCCGCCACAAGTCTCATCAATGCGGCAGCATCCCGTTTGGCTATGTCACCTGCCATCTCATTGATGTAGCCTGTGCCGGCCATACCGACCGTTTCACATACGGTCAGGGCATTGACCTGTTTGCTCTTTCCCATTGCCTGATCGAGAATGGAGAGAGCGTCTCTCATGCCGCCGTCAGCCAGTCGGGCTATCATCAGTCCGGCTTCATCGTCGATGTCTCCGCCTTCCTGCTGGGCGATGTATTTCAGTCTGTCGCAGATCGCCTGAGGCTGCACACGGTGAAAATCGAAGCGCTGGCATCTGGACAGAATCGTGGCGGGAAGCTTGTGCGGCTCGGTGGTCGCCAGAATGAATATGACATAGGACGGAGGTTCTTCCAGTGTCTTGAGCAAGGCGTTGAACGCCTCCGTGGTGAGCATATGAACTTCGTCCACGATAAACACCCGGTACTTTGCCTGTGCCGGTGTGTAGCGGATTTCCTCCAGCAGATCACGGATATCCTCAATCTTGCGGTTGGAAGCGGCGTCCATTTCTGTGACGTCCATAATGCTTTCGTCTTCAATGCCCCGGCAGATTTCGCATTCACCGCAGGGATTGCCATCTACCGGATGGAGACAGTTGACCGCTTTGGCAAAAATCTTGGCACAGGTGGTTTTACCCGTACCGCGGGAGCCTGTAAAGAGGTAAGCATGGGCGACTCGGCCCGAAATAAGCTCGTTTTTGAGGGTGTCAGTGACATGAGGCTGTCCAACCACATCAGCGAAGGTTTTTGGACGCCATTTGCGGTAAAGCACCTGATACATGCTGGACACCTTCTCACTAGAAAAAATTAAGCCGCTCGCAATTATTTGCGGGCATTAAAAAAGACAGAATCTTCATGCACATCGTCATACGGACACCAGATTGGCTGCGGCGCACAGAGCAAACCGCTTAATGCTGCTCGGTTCCCCGCCTGACATGGTTCACAGCGCCCTGCCGCACAGGATCCGGCATCCGCATGCCGATATGCACGAATCATATTCTGTCAACAAAAGCAATTCTTTTGAACTGCTGCATCTTTCAGATGCTTTAATAGTATAATACATACTTTTCAAAAAATCAATGTTTTTTTACCTGTCGATTGTAAATTTTTTGTATACGGAACCAATCATTACCTGTCAACGAATCGGATGGTTGCTTTTATTCGGGTCATATGGTAAAATGATAATAAACACAGTGAATAAACAGGAGAATGAGGTATGAAAACAATCACAGAAGAAAACTGGGGCAGGATTTCCGGCAACCGTAAAGTGAAACGGTACACCATCACCAACGGTGAATTATCTGTTTCTGTCATCAACCTGGGCGCGACGGTGCAGCGAATGATATACCAAGGCATGGATATGGCCGTATCGCTGCCCGAACCGAAGCTGTACGAGAAATTTTCCATAGGCTGCATCGGAGCAACGGTAGGAAGATATGCGGGACGGATTGCCGGCGGTCAATTCAGCATTGACGGCACGGAATACCGGCTCACCCAAAATCAGAACGGCAATCACCTGCACGGCGGAAAAAAGGGGTTTCACACCAGGCTGTGGAACAGCCGGATAGCGGATTCCGACAAGGGAGAGTGTGTTGAATTCACCCTTCTCTCCCCCGATGGCGAAGAAGGCTATCCCGGCAGTCTGAATGTCAGCGTTGTTTACCGAGTTACGGATGCCAACGGGCTGGAGATTACGTTCAGTGCGGTCAGCGACAGGGACACAATTATCAATCTTACCAACCACAGTTATTTCAATCCAAATGGCATTGACACCGGATTTCCCGGATTCCGCAAGCCGCCAAAATCCGACAACAGTAGCGTGGAACTGACAATCAATGCCGATTACATTCTGGAATTAAACGAAAACGGTATTCCTACCGGAAATTTTATATCTGTCAATAACACGCAGTTTGATTTCCGAACTCCCAGGATACTTGTGAGCGATATGGAAGGCGTTCCGGGAAAAACGCTCGGCGGCTACGATCACACGTTTGTGATCGGTCAACACGGGGCGGAGCAGCCTGTTGCTGTCGCAAAGGGATTGGAAAGCGGCGTGACAATCGAATTTTTCACCGATCAGCCCGGAGCGCAGCTATTCACCATGGGTAATCCCGGCATGACGTTTGCCTTTGAAGCGCAGCATTTCCCGGACAGCCCGAATCATCCGGATTTTCCGAATACGGTCCTCCGTGCCGGTGAATGTTTCCGAAGCACAACGGAATACAGATTTTCTCAGAAATAAACTAATCTCGTCCGAATCCACACGCTGATGTGTCAATCCGGACGAGATTTTTAAAATTGGATGATTGCTGAAAAATTACTTGTCGGAATCGGCAAGGCTGTGCTTGACTCTGTCGCTTTCCTCTGCGCGCTTTGCGTCGTTGAAGCGGTCAACGGTACCTACCAGATAGCCTGTGATGCGGCGGATACGCTCGAATTCAACGCCCTCACCTATAGTTGTTTTTTCTTTTACCTGTTCGCTCATTACAATTACCTCCTGAATATGATTGAAAAAATGCTGTTTATTCTATGCCGACGAAGTGAGGCATATTGGGATACATCTTTCTGAGTTCCCTGAGTGTTTCAACCGATACGCCCTCACCGCTGTGTCTGCCGCATCTCGGGCAGCAGTTGCCAATAACGCCTGTGTAGCCGCAGATCGGGTCACGGTCAACCGGGTGGTTGATGGAGCCGTAACCAATGCCGACTTCCTTCATATATTTGATAACAGCCTCAAAGGCGTCGATATTGTTACACATATCTCCGTCAAGCTCGACATAGCTGATGTGGCCTGCATTGCAGTAAGCATGGAAAGGAGCTTCCAGACGCAGCTTCTTGAAGGCTGAGATGTTGTGGTAAACCGGAATATGGAATGAATTGGTGTAATACTCTCGGTCGGTTACGCCTTCGATGCTGCCGTACTTCTTATTGTCGATCTTTACGAAGCGGCCGCTCAGTCCTTCCGCGGGAGTTGCCAGCAAAGTGAAGTTAAGACCGGTTTCAGCGGATTTCTTATCCATTCTGCTGCGCATGTACTTGATGATGTCCAGACCCAGACGGTAGCTTTCTTCGCTTTCGCCGTGATGCTGACCCGTCATGGCTTTGAGTGTCTCCGCAAGACCGATAAAGCCTACGCTGAGTGTGCCGTGTTTGAGCACCTCGGCAACGGAATCGTCAATGCCGAGATTGTCACTGTCTATCCAGACGCCCTGACCCATGAGGAAGGGATAATTTCTCACCTTTTTGGTACACTGGACCTTGAATCGATGAAGCAGCTGCTTGAAAACCAGGTCAATACGGGAATCCAGCATGCTGTAAAAGAGGTTCCAGTCGCCTTTAGCCTCAATGCCGATACGCGGAAGATTGATGGTGGTGAAGCTCAGGTTGCCTCTGCCGCAGGTGATTTCTCTGGAGCGGTCGTGGACATTGCCCATCACTCTGGTGCGGCAGCCCATATAAGCCACTTCTGTGTTGTAATCGCCCGGCTTGTAATACTGGAGGTTAAAGGGGGCGTCAAGGAAGCTGAAATTCGGGAACAGCCTCTTTGCGCTGACTTTACAGCTCAGACGGAAGAGATCGTAGTTGGGATCTTCCGTGTTGAAGTTGATGCCTTCTTTGACCTTGAATATCTGAACCGGGAAAATAGGAGTCTCGCCGTTTCCAAGCCCGGCATCGGTGGCGAGAAGGAGATTGCGCATGACCATCCTGCCTTCGGGAGAGGTGTCGGTGCCGTAGTTGATGGAACTGAAAGGCACCTGTGCGCCGGCTCTGGAATGCATGGTGTTGAGGTTGTGAATGAGTCCTTCCATCGCCTGGAATGTGGCGTGATCGGTTTCGGTGAAAGCGGTGTCAAACGCACATGTGTTGAGCTTGATAAGTTCTTCCTGGGTAAACGCGGCAATGACCTCGGGAAGCTTGCCTTCCGACTTGAGTTCAATAAAACGCTTCTCCATGCCTTCTTTGTTGGAAAGACGCACGATGTCTCTCGGCATTTCCTTTTCAAGGAATATCACGGTTTCTTCCGCCGCACTTGTTGAGATATCATAGCGGTATTCCAGATAAAGTCCCAGTGCCTTGAAGTACTCCTTGATAAAGGTCTTGGCAACGCCGGGAGCCATGGAATAATCGAAATTCGGCACCGACTGACCGCCGTGCATTTCATTCTGGTTGGCCTGAATGGCAATGCAGGCCAGCGCTGAATAGCTCTGTATGCTCATAGGCTCACGCAGGTGGCCGTGTCCGGTGGAAAAACCGTCCTTGAACAGCTTGAGCAGATCAATCTGGCAGCAGGTCTCTGTGAGCAGATAGAAATCCTTGTCGTGTATGTGAATATCGCCGCCGTTGTGGGCATCGGCGATGTCTTTGTCGAGAATGTTGTTGTCGACGAAGTATTTGGCGCTTTCCGAGCCGTATTTGAGCATGGTACCCATTGCGGTATCGGTGTCGATGTTGGCGTTTTCACGCTTGATGTTTGAATCCTTTGCATCAACGAAGGTCAGGGACTTGAATATGTCCATAAGATCCTTCTCGGTCTGGCGCAGTTTGCTTCTCTCGGCGCGGTAAAGGATATAGGCCTTTGACGTTCTGGGAAGATCGTTGGCAATCAGCACTTCCTCCACGATATCCTGTACCTGTTCAACAGTAGGAATGCTATCAGACGGAATTTTATCAAGCACCTGATTCGTGAGGCTGAGCACTTTTTCCTCTGTAATTTCTTCGTCTGCAACTGCGTTTCCTGCTTTTCTGATGGCGTTGCGGATTTTGGCAGCGTTAAATCTGACGGTCTGTCCGCTACGCTTGACAATATATTCGGGGCTTTCCGACAAAACAATCAACTCCTGATAAATTTCTGAATATATGCACGGCAGCTGTCGGGTACAGGTATGGCCCTGCCGCCGCAATATGATGCGTTTTCTCGTGGCTCTTGCCTATTATAACACAACATATATGTAATTGCAAGAGTTTTTTTACTATATATTGATTTTTTAGGAAAACTTTTACTGTGCAAAACAGGCGGCAGAGCCGAATAGTACAGCGCTGTCGCCCGTGGAAAACTTTTTTTATTTCGGTGCGGAATGTGGTGTATTTTCAGTTTTCAAACAGCTCGTCCTCTTTTTGTCTTACATCCGTTCTGGCGGCGGACGTAGCTTTGCCGTTTACCCAGATAATGCCGTCATTGTCAATATCCAGTTTGTCTCCTTCACGAACAGTAACCGAAAGCTCTGCTTTGGGTATGGCGAACATCTTTCGATCCTTATCCTCGCAAATGACGTAAATGCCGTCTGTCCTGTCAACGGTTAAATGTCTCATAAAATCATGCTCCTTATTATCGGTTAATTTTCTAAAAAAATCAGTTGTCTTTTGATATGGCGATGGAAATGTTTTTGCCGTCAGACTCGAAAATAATATCTCCGTCCAGATCGGTGCGATACGCTTCACAATTGACTTTGTTGAGAATATTCAGTACTTCCTGTGAAGGATGCCCGTATTTGTTGTCGTCACCGACTGAAATAGCGGCGTACTTCGGGTTGACTTCATTGAGAAAGGCACTTGAGTTGCCGTCTCTGCCGCCGTGATGGGATACCTTGTAAATATCTGCGCTCAGATCGTAATCCAGTGTAATCAACTGACGTTCTATCTTTTTCGAGGCGTCACCGCCCGTCAGAACGGAAACGTCCTCATAGGTGAACTTCAGCACGATGGAATAATCGTTGAGATCGTTGTAATTGGCACCCTTCTGGGGAGAAAGCACCAGCATTGTCACACCGTCAAGGTCGTATTCGGTGCCGGGAACAGGCCGGGTGATTTTGAGCTTCTTCTTTTTGATGGCGGAGAGTACCTCAGTATAGGTCATGGTGGTCGGAGTCATGCTTTTAGAAGTCTGCGGCATCATGACGTGATCTATTGTAATGTCACGGCTCTTGATGACGGTATCCATCCCGCCGATGTGATCTGAATGAGGATGCGTGCCGATGATCCAGTCGAGATGTGAAACGCCTGCTTTGCGCAGATAACTCAGCACCGTATCGCCCATTCCGTTTTCACCGCAGTCTATGAGGACATTGCACTCCCCGCACTGCATCAGTATGGAATCTCCCTGACCGACGTCAATGACGTGCATTTTAAGCTTTGCCTCGCCGTCGAGAGTATCGCCCTGTATTTCGTAATTCAACCAGCCGAAAATCTCGTTGAGCATTTTGTCGGCGTCTTCTTCTGTGCATCCGGTGAATAATACAGCGGAGATGAATATGGCAGCCGACAGAACCAGGCTGATCACCGAGCGGAATGTAGTTTTGCTGTTTGGAAATATCATTTTTTCTTGCCTTTCTTTTTGTTGATGCTGCGAATGGGACTTTTTTTGCCGGCAGCTTTTGACTGCTGACCGCCGTTCCTGCCGGGTTTTGCACCTGACAACTGTGCCTGACGGTACTTTTGCGACGGACGGATCAGGCAGGAAGGTGAATTTCCGATAAGGTCGGTTCGTCCGGCCTTGATGAGTGCCTGTTCCACAATGTCGTGATTTTCAGGGCGGAAATACTGAAGCAAGGCCCTTTGAAGCGCTTTTTCCTGCGGTGTCCGGGGAACGTACACCTTTTCCAGGGTGTACGGGTCAAGTCCGGTGTAAAAAATACATGTGGAAATCGTGCCGGGGGTAGGATAAAAATCCTGCACCTGTTCCGGATGAAGATGCTCTTTTTTCAGAAACAGCGACAGTTCAATGGCGTCATTGACGGTGCTGCCGGGGTGCGAACTCATCAGATAAGGCACCAGAAACTGCTTCTTCCCTATTTCCTCGGTGATTCCGTAAAATTCCTTGGCAAATTTTTTGTACACCTCAAAATGAGGTTTTCCCATGCGGTCAAGCACCTGCGTGGAACAGTGTTCCGGCGCCACTTTAAGCTGACCGCTCACGTGGAATTCGATCAGCTCACGCATGACCTGAGGATCTTTCTCAAGGATCAGGTAGTCAAAGCGGATGCCCGAGCGCACAAACACCTTTTTGACCTTAGGCAGCGCTCTGACACGCCGCAGCATTTCGAGGAATTCGCTGTGATCCACCTGAAGCGCAGGACAGGGCTGCGGTGCCAGACATCTCCGTCCTCCCCTGCACATTCCGGCCTTGTCCTGCTTTTTGCAGGAATGTATGCGGAAATTGGCGGTAGGGCCGCCGACATCGTGAATATATCCCTTGAAATTTGGCTTGCGGGTAAGCATTTCTGCTTCACGGACAACCGAATCAATGCTGCGGGTGGAAATCTGCCTTCCCTGATGAAAGGCAAGCGAACAGAAAGCGCATGCTCCGAAACAGCCTCGGTTGTGGATGATGGAGAATTCCACCTCCTTGATGGCAGGAACTCCGCCCAAAGGCTCATACATCGGATGATAAGCCCTTTCGTAGGGGAGTTCATAGACCCAGTCGAAATCCTCGGTGGAAATGGGCCGCATGGGAGGATTCTGAACCAGAATGACGTTCCCGTGGCGTTGAATGATCTTTTTGCCGTGGACCGCATCCTGCTCGTCCTGTTCAATGCGGCAGGAGATAGCGTACTCCCTTTTGGAGTCGCAGACCTGTTCATACGAAGGACATTCCGCCACCGATGAAGGCACATACTGTTCCACCGGAATGGCAACGCAGGTTCCGCGCACATCGGTTATGGAGGATACATCCTCTCCCCCAGCGAGTCTCTCTGCGATTTCCATCATCGAGTACTCGCCCATACCGTACGAGAGAATATCCGCCCCGGATTCAATCAGGATGGAAGGTCTGACCGCATCATCCCAATAGTCATAATTGGCAAACCGTCTGAGTGACGCTTCAAGTCCTCCGATAACGATCGGAACATCGGGATAAGCCTTGCGGCAAAGCCGGCTGTATACAATGGTGGCGCGGTCGGGACGCCTGCCGGGTCTGCCGCCGGGCGAAAAAGAGTCCTCGCTGCGTTTCTTTTTTGCGGCGGTGTAATGAGCCACCATGGAATCGATATTTCCGGCCGTCACCAGGAAGCCTAATCTGGGCCTGCCGAACTGCCGGAACTCATCAATGTTCCTGATGTCGGGCTGAGCGAGAATCGCCACACGATAGCCTTTTGCTTCAAGAATACGTGAGATGATCGCAACGCCGAAGCTCGGATGGTCAACATACGCATCGCCGGAAACATACACAAAATCAACATATTCCCAGCCCAGCTTATCAATATCGTTTTTTGAAACAGGTAAAAATGACAAAGCATCATCTCCACTTCATTTGTACTGGCATTAAAGCCTTTTAATCCATGACGAGGAGAGAATATCCTCCTCATCGTCATCATCGTCAGAAAAGACAGATTCGGTTGCGGACGGGTCAGGAGAAGTTGTTTCCTGCGCCGGAGAAGACAGACTGCCGCTTTGTGATGAATCATCCACGGCAGGTTCATCCTCCCACGGAGGAATGTCCTCGGGGACAGTGTTTTTTCCGGGAGCGCTGTCGCTGGCAGTCACATGCTCGGGAACGAACTCAAACAGATCGTCGCTGTCGTCCTCATCTTCAAAGAATATGGAGAAATCCCTGGGCGCCGCCGCTTTGGGCTTTGGTTTGCGATTGTCGGATGCCGGCTTGTATGGATGTTTTTCCTGTTTTTGGATGTTTATTTTATTCGGTTTTCTTTCAGGTGGCGCTTCGGTCACGGCGGATTCCGGCTTGTCAATGAATCGGGTAAAATCCTTTACGGACGACACAGGCCCGGAACGATTTGTGACAATATCCGAATCTGTTTCGTCATCGGCATCTGGGCCGGGTTCGGATTCTTCGTCCATGATTTCCACGTCAATCTCCTGCTTAGACTCAGTCTGCGGAGAGTCGGTGTATTCTTCCGATTCGGCATCCTCTTCATAATCCTCAAATTCTTCCGTTTCATCGGTTTCATCGGATGAAATCTCCGCCGCTTCCTGCTCGTCCGTTTCGTCGTCATAGTCATCGGCCTGCTCGGCGTTGAAGAATTCCGACTGTCTTGCGGTAATTTCCTCGTGTCCGTTGTCAAGTGTCTGGGCGGCAAATTCGCTGTGGCTCCTCACAAGCGGATCGTTTTTGCCGGCGGAAGTCCGGCTCATGGTCATCTCGAGCCATTGCGTCCTGGTAATAAGCACCGCACGCGGCTTGGAACCTTCATAGGGGCCGATAATGCCCTGTTCTTCAAGCTGATCGATGATTCTTCCGGCTCTGGCATAACCGACTCCCAGACGGCGCTGAAGCATAGAGGTTGAGGCCTGTCCCGCTTCGGTGACCACTTCCACCGCCTTTTCGAAGAATTCGTCTTTTCCCTCGAATTCGGTCGCGCCTTCTCCTGCGCCGTCAAGGGAATTGCGCTCGATTTCATCCGCAATGCTGTCATCGTATTCCGCCTGACCGTTCTGTTTGACAAATCGGATGACTCTTTCCACCTCGCTGTCGTCGACAAAACAGCCCTGTACACGAATGTGTTTGCTTGAACCCATAGGATGATACAACATATCGCCGTAGCCGATGAGGTTTTCCGCTCCTCCCTCGTCAAGAATGGTTCTGGAATCCACCTGAGAGGAAACGGCAAGGGCGATTCGGCTGGGAATGTTGTTTTTGATGGTACCGGTAATGACATCGACCGAAGGACGCTGCGTGGCAAGCACCATGTACATTCCTGCCGCGCGTGCCATAGCGGCCAGTCTGGCGATGGCGTCTTCCACTTCTTTGGGAGAAGCGATCATAAGGTCTGCCATTTCATCAATTACAATGATAATGCGGCAGAGTTTTTCAAACTCACCCGTCTGTTCCGCCAGCCGGTTGTAATTGTCAATATTTCTTGCGCCGTGTTCCTTGAGCATGCCGTAACGCTTGAGCATTTCACTTACGGCCCATTGCAGGGCGCCTGCCGCTTTTTTGGGTTCGCAGACAACGGGGACCAGCAGGTGCGGAATGCCGTTGTACATATCAAATTCAACCGATTTCGGGTCGATCAGAACCATTCGCACGTTTTCGGGGGAATACTTGTACAGAATACTCATGAGCATGGAATTGACACAAACCGATTTACCCGAACCGGTCGATCCGGCAATCAGCAGGTGAGGCATTTTGCTCAGGTCGCAAAGAATAATGTTGCCCTCAATATCCTTGCCCAGTGCGACGGTAAGCGCTCCCTTGGCTTCGGCAAATTCCCTGGAGCCAAGGATCTCCCTGATACGGACCATTTGCTTGCTCTGGTTGGGAATCTCAATGCCGACTGCCGCCTTGCCGGGAATCGGCGCCTCAATTCTGATGGACTGTGCCGCAAGACGAAGCGCGATGTCATTGGAAAGATTGGTGATTTTATTGATTTTGACACCCGGAGCCGGCTTGATTTCATAACGTGTTACAGTCGGGCCTCGACTGATATCTGAAATGGAGGCTTTGACGCCGTACTCGTCCAGTGTGCGGATAAGCATTTCGGCGGTTTCGCTGAGTTCCTGCATGTCATCGGCGCTGCTGCTGTTTTTGGGTGCGATAAGCAGACGGACCGGAGGGAATTTGTACTCCTTTTCGTCTGATTCACTCTGGGATGTTTCTTCGGAAGCCACCTGCTTGGAAAATTCTTCACTCTCGGCTTGGATCTCTTCGGCTTTTGTGAGTTTTTTCTTTTTCTTTTTGAGCGAAGCCTTTTTTATGATTTCATCCAGATTGCCGTCCTGGCCGTCGTTCGGATGACTCTCCCCGGAATCGGCCTCTTCCTGTTCGGGCTGAGGTTCGGGTTCTTCCGTCTCGACGTCAATTTCTTCCTGAAAGTCATCATATTCTTCGAAATCGTCGTCAAAAGACTCGTATTTTTCATACTGCTCTCTGCCGAATAATTCCGAAAAGCCATTTTTGATGCCGCGGTGGAGAGCTCCCGGTTGAAAAACGGCTTTGACCTTCCTCTTGAAATCGTCAAGCAAAGACACCGGCCCGGTGTGAGATACCAGCATGATTAAAGCCGTCAGGAGTATACAGGTGATGATAGCGGCGCCGTTTCTGCCGGCTATGGCGATCAGAATTTCTCCGATGGAACCGCCCAGCAAGCCGGTTCCGCCGATTTTGGAACCGTCGTAGAATATCTGTCCGAGCAGCTGAAAAAAGCCAAGAGATATCTCATTATAAACATTGCGATATCCGTTTGACTGAATAAGAATATAACTGAGAACGTCCGACAACACGATTAATCCGGCGGTCGGACGGATAATATCCATTACCATGGTTTCGTTTTTCTGCTTGGTCAGCAGATAGCCCAGAAAAATCAGCAGCGCCGCCCACAGATAGGCTTTGAAGCCCAGAATCCCCAGAATGAAATTATGTATCAGGGTCCAAAGGCTTTCACCCGGAAAGAAAGTGAGGGCGATCAGGATGATGGATACAATCCAGATGGCAATCGAACCGACCTGCTTGCTCCATTCAATCTGTTCGGATAGGTCGCTTTCGTCATCCGCTTCCTTCGATTCCGCAAAGCCGTCATGTTCGGGGGCTTTTTCTTTGGGTGCTTGGTTCCTGGGACGGGGAGGATTTCCTGAGGGTGCAGGTTCCTTGTTGTCGTTGTCTTTCATTACATCGTCGATGCTGATCTGATTGCCGGATGACATTTCGACAGTCCTGCCGGCAAGTCCCTTTTTCTTTTGCAGACTGACTCCCTGGCCTTTGTCGGCCTGTGAACCTGTTGGTCTGGCGGATTTCGGTTTATGACCGCCTTTCTGGCCGGAGACAGGTTTCTTTTTTTTGCCTGTAGTTTCTGACATATTGATTAATTACCTCTTAATGAATAACTGTGATGGTGCATTAACTAAATAAAGCCTATAAACACAATCAGGATAACTGCGCAATGCAGTGATCCTGATTGATTATAGGTCAGAGTTTTCAGCTTCCAAAGGAAAATCTTACGCCTGTCACACTTTCGATAGTGGCAACAACGATTACCACGACTCCCAGGACAAGACAGTAGTAGCCGAAATAATGGAATTTATCATTGGATACGATCCACTTCAGGAATTTGATAGCCAATACACCGACTACGGCTGATACCACGATTCCCACCACGATAGCGACAATGGTGGAACCTCTTACGACGCTCCAGTCAGTGTCCTTGAATTCGAGCAGATTGGCAGCCAGTACGGCCGGAATACCCATAATGAATGAGAATTCCAGGGCGGTGTTTTTTTCTGCGCCGGTCAGCATGCCCATTGTGGTGGTGGTGCCGGAGCGGCTGATACCGGGCATGGCGGCGATGCACTGTCCCAGACCCATGGCGCAGGCGTTTCTCATGGTGATGACGCTGTCCTTCTGTTTGGGAGAATTACCGATGCGGACCTCAAAGACGGTGGCAAGCAGAATCAGCATTCCGGTAAAGGTGAAGAAGATTCCTTCCGCCATGATGTCGCTGTCGTTTGAGAAGTATTCCGCAAGATCGGAGAGCTTTTTGACAGGTTCACCGCCTGTTTCCAGGCCAAGCCAGCCAAATACCGGCAGGAAGAGAAGGATGGCAAACGCCGAGGCCACTACCACAAAAATAACCATTCTGCGTTCCTTGTTCATCTGATCGAGTTTCCATACGAATTTTTTTGTGAAAATCTCTTTGCACATGCTGAAAAATTCAAGGATCATCTTCCAGATGACTTCCCTGTAGACAATAAAGACAGCCAGCAGAGTGCCGAAGTGCAAAAACAGTGACACCGTCTGATTGCCGACATCGTTGTTTCCGCTGGATGTTGAGGGCAGGATGTGCTGAACCAGCGACAGGTGACCGCTGCTGGATACCGGCAGGAATTCAGTAAGTCCCTGCACGATGCCCTGAATGATTGCTTCCCAGATGTTCATAAATTATGTACCTCTTTCTCGTGCTGCGATTATTTTTTTATGTAAATCCCGTGAGCAAATACCGTAGTTGCCACGAGGATTTAAATGGATTAGTTATCTTCTTTTACCGTTTTTTTACCGCTTCCGCTCTGCTCAATCATTTGATAAAGGCAGGCAATGGCACTGCTGAGCGAGCCCAGTTCGTCGATAAGTCCTTCACTGACTGCCTGATCGCCGTCAAGCACTGTGCCGATGTCCATTACAAGTTCGTTAGTGTTGCGTGAAAGCTCATTGAAGCGGGCGGCGGTCATGTGCGAATTTGTTTCGACAAATTTGCTGATGCGCTCCTGCATTTTTTCAAAATAAGTCATTGTCTGGGGTACGCCAATCACCAGACCGCTCATTCGAACAGGATGAATGGTCATCGTGGCTGACGGTACAATGAACGAACGCCTGGCCGAGACCGCAAGCGGAACACCAATGGAATGTCCTCCGCCCAGAACAAGCGAAACGGTCGGGGTTTTCATGCCTGAAATCAGCTCGGCAAGAGCAAGGCCGGCTTCAACGTCTCCGCCCACGGTGTTGAGCAGAATGATAAGCCCTTCGATTTCCTCTGATTCCTCCACAGCCACAAGCTGCGGCATGATGTGCTCGTATTTGGTGGTTTTGGCCGGTGCGGGAAGTTCCTGATGACCTTCTATCTGGCCGATGATTGACAGACAGTGAATGGTGTGTTTTCCTTTGGCGGAAGTAATTGTACCTGTCTGTTCGATCTGGCTCAGTTCGTCTTTGGAAAAACCTTCTCCCGAAGAACAGTCGTTTTCCGCTTCGGTCAATTCATCGCTGCTCCGGAAATCCGTGCTTTCAGGTGTAAAAACGCTCATACCTGCATACATCGCCCTTCTAAATATAATGCGTCTGACGCTTGTTATATTATTTGACAGGCGAAAAAATTTATACCCTTAAATTATATCATACAATTATCTGCAATTCAATAAAAATATCATTTTTTTTGTATAGCGCAAAAACAATTTTAATCAGGCCAATCCAACCAAAAAACACAGCATTCACACAAAGGCAAATGCTGTGCAGACTGGGAAAATTCAATTAGCTTCAAATAGCTTCTGGCAATAGCGAACCGAGGCCATGGCGTCACGGCAGTAAGCGTCCGCGCCGATCTGCATGGCATAATCTTCGGTCAGCACCGCACCGCCGACGAAAATCTTTACATCGGGAGTCTCCCGGTTGAGCAGCCGGATTGTCTCCTCCATGCGTACAACGGTGGTGGTCATCAGAGCGCTGAGTCCGACGGCTTTTATGTTGTATTTGCGTACGTTTTCCAGTACCATTTCGGCGGGAACATCCCTGCCGAGGTCGATCACATCAAAGCGGTAATTTTCAAGCAGCACTTTGACGATATTTTTTCCAATGTCGTGAATATCGTCTTTTACCGTTGCGAGAATAACCCTTCCGATTTTCTCATCGGAGCCGGTGTCGGCCAGCACTTCCTTGAGCACTTCAAATGAAGCTTTGGCGGCTTCTGCACTCATGAGCAGCTGAGGAAGGAATACCGTTCCCTTTTCAAATCCGTCGCCGACCTCATTCAATGCGGGAATCAGCTCATTTTTAATGATATCCATAGGATCATCAGCGCAGCCGGAAGTAAGTTTGGTGCGGACGATGGAGGCGGATTCCTGACTGAGTCCGGAAATGATGGCGGATTTCAGAGAAATTGACTGCGCCGGCTTCGGGGCGGCAGTATCGCTCATGGCGCTGTATTTGGCGATATATTCGCCGCATGCGGGGTCGTATCCGCACAGAGCCCGGTACGAATAGTAGGAATTCATCATGGCTTCGGATTTCGGATTGATGATGGCGCAGTCGAGTCCCGCATTGAGTGCGCTCGTGTAAAAGACCGAATTGATGATTTCCCTTTTCGGCAGTCCGAATGAAATATTCGACACGCCAAGGGTAGTGCATACGCCGAGTTCGCTCTTGACACGGCGGAGCGTTTCGAGGGTAATATTGGCCGACTCCGGCTCTGCGCTTACGGTGAGGGTAAGGCCGTCTATGATAATATCCTTGCGGCTGATGCCGTATTCGGCGGCGGTATCGATGATTTTGCGTGCGATGGCGACACGACCTTCGGCTGTAGCGGGAATGCCGCTGTCGTCAAGGGCAAGTCCAACCACGGTTCCGCCGTATTTGCTCACAAGAGGAAATACCGCCCGCATGGATTCTTCTTTTCCGCTGACCGAATTGATGAGCGGTTTGCCGTTGTAGCGGCGAAGCGCACGTTCCATCGCTTCGGCGTTGGAAGTGTCTATCTGAAGCGGAAGATCAATGACCGCTTGAAGCTTTGTGACTGCCTTAACCAGCATGGCCGGTTCGTCAATGCCGGGCATGCCGACATTGACATCCAGAATATGAGCGCCGGCGTCCTGCTGTGCGATTCCTTCACCGAGAATGTAGGAAATTTCGTCGTTTTTGAGAGCTTCCTTGAATCGTTTTTTGCCGGTGGGATTGATTCTCTCGCCTACGATGAGCGGCTCCCTGCCGATTCTGACGGCGTGTGTGTAAGAGGATACCATGGTAATGCCTTTGTCGGAAACACTTTGCGCAGGCATATCGCGGCATAGACTGATCATGGCACTCATATGTTCCGGCGTTGTGCCGCAGCATCCGCCCATTATGCTCAGACCGAGTTTTGCGGCTTTTTGCATGGAACGTGCAAAGTCCTCAGGATTGACGTCGAAGTAAGTCGCACCGTCCTTCTGTTTTGGCAGTCCGGCATTGGGATTGAATATGAGAGGAAGGGAGGAAATTTCTGAAAGCGACTTGATCACTGGATACAGTTCATCGGGGCCAAGTCCGCAGTTTAAGCCGAATGCGTCAACACGCAGTCCTTCCAGCAAAGCTGTAACCGCTTCATAATCCGCACCGGTAAAGGTTTTGCCCGAAGCGTCGTAGGCACATGTGACAAATACGGGGAGCGAAGTGTTTTCCTTTGCGGCGAGCACGGCGGCCTTCACCTCATAGGTAGCCCCCATGGTTTCGATCAGAATAAGATCCGCTCCGGCTTTTTCGCCTGCCGAAGCCATTTCCGCAAACAGTGAGTAGGCTTCATCAAAGCTCAGATCGCCCATAGGCTCAATGAGTCTGCCTATCGGACCCATGTCCATGGCAATGAAAAGATCCTCGGAGGAATCGTACGGCGCTCTTGCCTCCTTTGCGCAAGCTATGGCGGCCGAAACAATCTGTTCGACGGAATAGCCGGTGTCTTTTAGCTTGCAGGCGTTGGCCCCGAACGTGTTGACCGTGGCGATGTTGCAGCCTGCGTCATAATATTTTTTGTGAATCGAGGTGATAAGCCCGGGGTTGGTTATATTGAGCAGTTCCGGCAGTTCTCCCGCCTTGAGTCCGCTGCCCTGAAGCATGGTTCCCATGCCGCCGTCAAAAAACAATATCCTTTTTCCGAGCAATGCGGTAATATTCTTCATTGAGATTTCACCCGTCTTTTATTGTATAAAAATGATAAATAATATATGAATCAGGCACGTCTGAACTGACAGCCCGTATTGGGACAATCGGCGCATTTGCCGCTTGCGCAGCTGCCTCGTCTGCTTCCCGGCGTTCGGGACAGACCGATAACGGCGGTGACGGACTTCATGGGAGTCATTTGTCCGCTGCCGCTGACGGTGATGCCGGTGTATTTGTATGCGCTGAGATAATCGGTCAGGACATGCTGGCTTTCAAGCGGAAAGTCACCGTATCCGGGACTGAAACGAGGGCGGAGATAATAGCCGCTTTTCCCGTATTTTTTTTCCAGTACGGCACATTCGTTATCACAATACAGTTCGATGAGAGCGGCGGCAGCGCCTTGAAGCATGACTGCGTAGCTCATTCTGACCGCCGAATAACGTCCGATAAGCATATCCACGCCGCTGCCGAGCGTTGCGGCAAACAGCAGTACCCTGTCGCAGTCCCTGAGGTGGGATGCAAGCGATTGACTGGTGAATGGAATGCCGTCAACAGAACACACATGACCGCTCAAATGCAGCAGACATTCACGGGTGATCACCTTGGGCAAAGATGACTCCCCTATCTGATTCACGGCGTTGACCGCTTCGGAAATCAACCCTTCTCCGCAGTTTTCTGCGCTGCGGATGCCGGAATAACGCAGCACTTCGTCAATACTTGCCTGGCTGTACCATTTGCCGGAGTTTATTTCATGCATATCCTGTCGGCTCCCACGATAAAGGAAAGATTGGACATGATTTTTTCCGCCACGTCAGGCTTGTTCATCGTGTAGAGATGAATTCCCTTGACACCGTTGGCGATCAGGTCGATGATCTGTTCAGTGGCGTAGGCAATGCCGGCCTGCTTCATCGCCTCGGGATTGTCTCCGAATTTGTCGGCGATTCTGCGGAATCGTGTCGGAAGGGTGGCGCCGGACAGCTTGCAGCTCCGCACGATCTGCGCAGAATTGGTCATGGGCATAATTCCCGCAATAATCGGCACGTTGATGTTCTTCTTCAACGCCCGGAACATGAAGCTGTAAAAGGCGGTGTTGTCAAAAAACATCTGCGTGGTGAGAAAGTCCACGCCGCAGTCAACCTTCGCTTTGAGGTTGTTGAGATCCTGTTCCATGCTTTCACATTCCACATGACCTTCCGGATAGCATGCCGCGCCGATGCAGAAATCGCCGTGCTGCTTGATCTCGGTGACAAGCTCGCTTGCGAAGGTGAAGTCACGGGGCTTGTCCCTGTTTTCTTCCAGAATATCTCCCCGAAGGGCGAGAATATTCTCAATGCCGTAGGCCTTCAGCTTTTCTATGGCGGCGGCAACCTCCTGGCGGTTGGAAGAAGCGCAGGTGAGATGCGCCAGCGCCGTGTTGCCGTTTTCGTTTATGTAACGGGCAATCTCAACCGTCTGCTGAGAAGTTCCTCCTCCCGCACCGTATGTCACACTCACAAAATCGGGATTCAGCTCGCAGATGGATTTGGCAACCGCCTTGGTTTTGTCAATATTCATGTAGCTTTTCGGAGGGAAAATCTCGCACGAGAAGATGGCGTGGTTTTCTCTGATAATATCTTTAATTTTCACTTGCTTCACTTTCCTTTATTCAATGTATCTTGCGTATTTCCTGCATAAGCCTTCCGATAGGAAGGCCCATAACGTTGTAGTAATCGCCTATAATTCCGCTGACGAATACAGCTCCTCCGCCTTGAATGGCATATCCGCCGGCTTTGTCGGAATATTCTCCGGTGGCAATGTAATCATTGATCTGCCTTTCACTTAGAGGATAAAAATGCACCTCGGTACTTTCCACAAACTTGTTGACGGTCAGGTCGCTGTTGACAATGGAAACGCCGGTGTATACGGTGTGGGTTCTGTTCGATAACGCCGAAAGCATGCGGTAGGCATCTTCCGCATCCTTCGGTTTGCCGAATTTTCTGCCGTCAAGACTTACAATAGTGTCGGCTCCTATTACAACGCTTCCTTTGCACCTGTCAAGACGGGCAACCGCCAGCGCCTTTCTTTGGCTGATTTCAAGTGCGGCGATGCCCGGGTCGGTTCCTTCCGGAATATTCTCGTCGGCATCGCTTGTGACAACTTCAAATTTTAGTCCCGTCATTTCCAGAAGCTCTCTGCGTCTGGGTGAGCCGGATGCAAGTATCAGTTTCATTTTTAATAAAATCCTTCCGTTCGCGGGTATTGATCAGAGAGTGTGGTAATAAACCACTATATCCTCATACTCTCCGCTGTCAAGCCGGAATCCCTTTGGGATGGTACCAAGGGGAACAAATCCGAGCTTTTCGTACAGATGACGCGCGCCGTAATTGGTACTTACCACGGCGTTGAACTGCAATAGGCCGAAGCCCTCTTTCCTTCCCTGTTCCATGCAGTGAGTGACAAGCCGCTCACCGATGTGACGGCCTCTCATGCCGGGCTTCACTGCGTAGCTGGCGTTGCAGATATGGCCGCATCTTCCGACGTTGTTCGGGTGAAGAATGTACATCCCCAGCACTTCACCGCTGTCCGTGTCAACCGCAACGCCGCAGAAGGTCTGCTGTTCAAAGAAGTTCCGTGCCGTCTCTGAATTCAGCTCGTCGGTCTGAGGAAAGGCGTTTGCCTCACGGACGACGTAATTCCAGATGTCCCTCATTGCGTCAATATCCGTGGGGGTGTATTCTCTTACAAAAATATTCATGATTCAGTGGCTCCTGTCCGGAAATAGTTAAATCCTGAAATCCTCTGGGTTGAATTCAGCCATCAGGGGCAGCTCCCTAGGCTCACGCAGGGTAGGTTCGTAACGGAACGCTCCGCAGCCGGAGCTGTTTTCGCAATCCTTGCCTTTTTCACATATCATTTTACCAGATTGATCCGGACTGTCAACGTAATAAAAGCAATATTTGCATGATGGAATAATGTTTTTTCCGAAAAGCTTTGATAAATTCATTGTCAATAACTCTCCTTCCGGCTTTGCGGCAGGCAGATAACGCTCATCAGGCACATGACAAGCATCGTGCAGCCGAAGCCTGTGGATACTTGTGAGAATTCAGCCGGCACACTGTCAATAACCGTCTTTGCGGCAGGGACAGATACCGAAGCAAAGCAGGGCAGTCTGAGCGCAAGTGAGACAAGAAGGCTGCAAAGTATTCCCTGAACAAGCCTTGTGAGAATATACAGCCACTTTCTCGGACGAATCGTGCGGCAAAGGGCGAAATTCTGAAAATGCACCGATAAACCGCCGAATCCCATTACAAAAGCGGTCAAAGGCAGTCCGGCTTTGACTGAAATGATGCTCCCTCCGGTCACTTCCGTGATGCACGGGAGCAGATATTCCCCTGTGTCTCCGAAATGAGCGGACTGAGACAGTCTGCCGAGTGCCTGATTGATGCCTGCTGCGTCCAGAACGGACGTTATCACCTGAAACAATATAATAAAGCTGCACATGCCGAGCATGGTGGAAGCCGTATCCGCTGCCGCCGTGACAAAGGCGTCATGGCTTCGGGCGATAGCGGTATGACGAATGTCGTCCTCGGTTCTTTTGTGAGGTGAGGAATGGCGAAGGCCGCAGGCAATATTGTACACTATTCCAATCATTATACAGGAAATTGCCTGCGCTGTCAATATCAACATTCCGACAGATTGATTGTTGTAGAGACCGGCGCCGACCATGCCGATGGCAAATCCGGGGCCGGAGCAAAAGGCGATGTTGGCAAGGCGCTCTCCTTCCCTGCGGCTGATGGCTCCGCAATCGGTAAGGGATTCGGCGGCTCTTGCTCCGGCTGGATATCCGCCGATGAAGGCGGTCATCAGGGCAATGCCGCAGATTCCCGGCAATCCGAACAGCGCTCGGGTCGGTTTTTCCAGCAGGCTTCCCGCAAGTTCTGCAGCTCCGCTTTTAATCATGTATTGTGCAAGAAACATCATGGGAAAGAGCGAAGGAATTACGCTTACGCCGCAAATATTGATCCCTCTGCGTACCGCTTCGGCCGCTTCTCCCGAATAGATCAGAAATGCGGCGCAGGCTGCGGCGGAAATGGCGGCTGCCGCCAGAGGAAACAAATCCCGTTTATACGTTTTGTACCGTTTCAAAAATATCACCCTTTCAGGCAATGGATATGAGAAAATGGCGAAATAAATAACGTGATATTTTAAATGGAATGTGCATATAGATGTTCCGACAGGAGTGAAAGCGATGAATAACAACAATAAGGAGAATACTCCGTCTGTGGGCAACGGCTTGTCGGAAAAATTCCTCAGGAAGCTGATGAATACATCTCCCGATCTCAGCCGCGGCGATTGCCGGATTACATTGGAAGTCGGCAGAGGACTGCTGATAGAGGGATTCAGAAGCGTATGCGATTACAGTGACCAGCGGATTATCATTTCAACCTATTCCAGAAGCGTCATAGTGGAAGGAAGCTGTCTGTGCATTTGCAGAATGCTTCAGAAATCCATCGTCATATGCGGGAATATCTTGTCAGTGAGCTTTGCGTAAAGGAGGATGAATACATGTCTGGCGCATGGAAGGAAACGGTTTGCTTTGAGATAACCGGAAACTCTCCGGAAAGATTTTTGAATATTGCCAATCGTCGGGGGCTCTCTGTTTTCAATGTAAAAAAAGAGAATGACAGGGTACTGGCCTTCTGCGCAGCGTCGGAATTCAATATGCTGTCCCAGGTTGCCGCCAAATGCGGCACCAATCTGGAAGTCATTACACGATACGGACTTTCTTACAGGCTCAGAAACTACCGGAGAAGAATCGGATTTGCGGCAGGATTCGCTGTATTCTGCTTTATGCTGTGGTTTCTGTCCCTCTTTGTATGGTCTGTGGAGATCGTCAATCTTCCCGAGCAATACGCCGTGAGCGTATCCGATGTTCTCTACGAAACCGGTATCAGAACAGGTGTGCTGGTATCCTCTATTGACGGAAAGCTGCTCGAATACGAGCTGGAAAACAGACTTCCTCAGTTTGACATAATCGCCGTTTCGTGTATGGGATGCAATGCGAGGGTTCAGTTCAGCGCTACAAAGCCTGTCAGAAAACAGGTTGAAAAAAATGATCCGTGTGATCTGGTGGCTTCAGAAAAGGGACAGATTGTATCAGTGACCGCTTCGCAGGGAATTCCGTTTGCCGCGGAAGGCGATATTGTCATTCCGGGAGATGTGCTGGTGAGCGGAGTGTTTACCGCGCAGGGCGAGAATGTTACGATGGTACATTCCTGCGGAAAAGTCACGGCGCTGGTGGACGGCACCTTTTCCGAGAGTGTCAATTACAGCCAGATTGTGACGGAACCAACCGGAAGAATCATCAATATCAGCCGGATCATGGCGTTTGGCATAGAGATTCCCCTTTTCGGTTCGCTGCCCGAAGGAAACTACAGCAGGTCTTACGAAGAATATCCGCTGAATCTGTACGGCTTTGCGTTTCCCATAGTGCTGCGCCGAGAGCAGTGGCATGAGCTGTGTTACACGGAAAAGGAACTGTCCTCCGAAGAATGTGTCGCACAGGCCGAGGAGAAGATTGACAAAAGAATCAAAAACACCGGCTTCCTTGAAATCGCAAGCAGCGAACGCACCGTCAACGAGACAAACACAGGGGTACGGGTCACAAGATACGTCACCTTCCTCAAGGAAATTTCCGAGGAGCGGCCTATCGAAATCAACCGGTCAGATCATACAGAGAATACCGAAAGTTCGATCAACTGACTGATTCCCTCCGGAAACAGGCGGCAGTCTTTCCGGAGGGAATGATTGGTGTGTTTACATGTCGTATGTTTCGGGACATACTTCCATTATCTTGTCACGAAGCAGCAGGAAGTCGTTAAAAGCATCCGGCTTCTGGTTGGGATTGCGAAGCAGTGCGGCAGGATGAAGGGTCGCCATCATCAGGGTGCCTTTTTTGTCGATGAACTGACCGTGCTGGCGGGTGATTTTCATATTGGGATCCATCAGTTTCATTCCGGCAATTCTGCCGAGGCACACAATGATTTTCGGCCGCATGATGGCAAACTGATTGCGGAGCCAGCCTATGCAGGCCTCCTGCTCCTCCGGAAGAGGATCACGGTTCTGCGGCGGACGGCATTTGACAATATTGGCGATGTAGATGTTCCTGCTGCGGGAAAGATCTACGGCATCGAGCATGGTGTCAAGCAGTTTGCCTGCCCGTCCCACAAAAGGCTCTCCCTGCAAATCTTCGTTTTCGCCCGGGCCTTCGCCTACGAACAGCACCTTGGCATTCGGATTGCCTACGCCGAATACCACATTGTGCCGGGTGGAACAGAGTCCGCATTTCGTACATTGGAGACATTCTTTTTTCAGTTCATCAAAATTATGATACATTCAATCATCACCTGATATCTAATTATGTGAAATTATTTAACTTCTATCAGTTTGTCAAGATAGAAGGAGTAGAGATAGATTCCTTTGACAGGCTTGTCAAGCACCTGCTCCATGGCGTAGCGATACAGCCTGAGCTGGGTGCCGTAATGCTCCACAAGCTTATCCGGGTCGCCGATTCTGTCTGTCTTGTAGTCCAGAATCACCGAGCCGTCTTTGTAAACAAGCACGCAGTCACATTCGCCTTCCAGTACAATCGGCTCGCTGCCTATGTCCGCATCCGTGACGATTCCGGTGTGTTCTCTGTCGAGAATCACCGAGAATTCACGCTCTCTCAGGATTTCGTCGGCGCCGGACAGCATGGGCTGCAATTGCCTGAAAAACATGGCGACCTTGGCGGTGTCCACCGCATTGGCTTCGGTTTCGGTGAGGAATCCGTATTTTTCGAGACGTTTCAGTTCTTTTTCCGGAGATTCGGCGGCTGCCGGAAAATTGGCGAATTCCATGAATTTGTGGAGCGCCTTTCCCCTTTCGGTCGGTGTCAGTCCTCCACTCATCATAAATGAAGGGCGCAGAAGATTGATCGACTCGCCGGAAATCGCCTGTTTGGTCAGTTCGGAAGCGGTCACTTTTGTCGGAATTCCGTCCAGGAAGTCGTAAGGATACTTAAAGTTGAACCGGCTTTCAATTTCGGCAACCAATGCGCTATCTGGCTGAACATTATCCACCTCAGGTGCCGGTTCGACTTCTGTTGCCGTTTCTTCCGTTTCAGTAGAATTCTCTCCGTTGTAAATAACGGTCTTTAATCTGCAATCAGGAGTGTTCAGGGGGTCGACGCCAATATCGGCCAATTCTCTGAGATTGCCGCAGTCCGGGTGCCGGATGGCGGCCATAGCGAGCCATCCGGCGAATGAATTGCAATGAAGCAGCGCAAAGGGCATGATGCGTCCTTTGTCATCGGGATGATAAACGGCAATGGCAGCGTTGTTGACACAGGTCTTGACAGACGGCGGAGTTGCTACCATGATCAGCTTTTCCTTGGCGCGAGTGAGAGCAACATATAGGATGCGCATTTCCTCACTCAGGCTCTCCTCATGCGCACGTTCCGTGATAGCCTTGCGAATCTGCGTTTCGTACAATGCGCCGTTTTCCTTGATTTTCATGCCGATTCCGAGGTCGTTGTGGGTAATCACGCCGCCTGCGTCTCCGTCATTTTTGAACTGGGTGCCGAGTCCTGCAATGATGCAGACCGGAAATTCCAGTCCCTTGGATTTGTGAATGGTCATGATTCTGACCACATTGGAATTTTCCGTGACCGAAACGGCACCCGGCAGATCTTCCCCCTGTTCCATCATTCGATCCACTGTGGAAATAAACGCACCGATTCCAAAGGCGCCCGAGCCTTCGCACCTGGCGGCGAATTCGCAGAGGAGTCTGAGATTGGCCTTGCGGATGCCGCCGTTCGGCATGGCTCCCACAGCGGCGAGATATCCGGTGGAATAGCAGATTTCCTCCATCAGCTTGTCTGTCGGCTGCGTTGAGGCAAGCAGCCTGAATTGATCCATTCTTTCGAGAAAGGCAGCACACTTTTCGTTTCCTTCTTTAGCCATGGACATGACCGCTCCAAAGAGAGAGGCGGAACGGTCCTTCAGCCTGATCTGAGCCATATCGTCGGGTGTGAATCCGAAAATGGGCGACATCATCACGCACATCAGAGGAATGTCGAGCAGCGGATTGTTGATGACTCTGAGGAATGACAGTATGACATTCGATTCATCCGTATCCAGCAGTCCGCCGTCGGTGGAAATCCATGCGGGGATTCCCTTGATTTCGAGGGCATCGGCGTAGCTGAGGCCTCTGCTGCTCATGCTTCGCCGCAATATGCAGAAATCGCTGCACCTGGCAGGCCGAAGCTCGCCGGTTGCCTTGTCTGTAACCTTAAAGCCTTCGGAGAGCATTTTTGAAATAAGCGAAGCAATATATTCCGCCTCAAAATCGGCTTTGCCATTGAGAAAATGCAATTCCGCCGCCATATCACCCGAATCGGGATAAACCGCACGCGCAGTCAGCTCCTGCGTCTCATCGTAAAGTACACCGCCCATCTCAGGTGACATGATCTGACGGAAAATGAAGTTGATGACGCTGGTCACTTCGCTGCGGCTGCGGAAATTGGCTCCCAGCGTAATGAGCGCAGGGAAAGACGTGTTCTCAGGCGTGTAACGGGAATATCGGTTGAATTTATCCATGAACAATTCCGGAACCGCCTTGCGGAATCGGTATATGCTCTGCTTCATGTCACCGACCATGAACATGTTGATGCCGTCGGTAAGAGATTGTTTGTCGGAAGAATCCGGATTTTTTGCGATAGCGGAGAAGATAAGGCTCTGTATGGCATTGGTGTCCTGGTACTCGTCCAGCATGATTTCATCGAACTGCTCTGTAAGGGCAATGGCCGTGTCGGTCTTGCGATAGATGCCGCTGTAATAATCCGGCGATGAAACCGACTTGTCATCATGTAAATCTTTTTTCCTTTCCAGCAGCAGAGTGACCGCCATATGTTCAAGGTCGACAAAGTCCAGAATCCGGCGGTGTTCCTTGGCTTCCGCCATAGCGGCGTAGTATTCTCTGAGAAGCTGCATGAGTTTGCAGACCATTCTGCATGTAAAGGATAATTCCTTTTCAAACTCTTCCTGGGTAGAAACGACACAGGCCCGTATGTCTTTCATCGTCTGGTCAACCACAGAACGTGCCGCTTTGGCAATCGTGGCTTCATAAGGGAGCCGGGTTGTTTTTCCGAGAGGAGTGATGGCTGCTTGGGAAGCTTTTTGGTAAAGGGCGTTCCAATCGTGTGAAACAGCCGCCGCATGCAGTCCTTCAAGAATGGATGCGTCCTGTTCAAATGAAGGAAGGTATTTCTCCGTGAGCTTTTCGTTTGATTCTGCAACCTCGCAGGCTACTGCATTGCAGGCAAGGCCGTATTCAGATGCTTTTATCACGAATCCGAAAACCGCATCCGCCCAGACTGTCTCTGTGGGATTATCTGATGCATAGACCGTCTCAAGACTTGTCATCATGTCTTCCGGAAATGGAAAAGAGCGTATGTAAAAGTCAAGCTTCTTGATCAGCTCAGAAAGTTCGTTGTCGTTTTTGTCTCCGATCAGCTGTTCCACCAATTCGAAGAAGTCGGTGTCTCCCTCAGCGTAATTTCGCTCCAGGACATCGTTAATACATTCCTCGCGCAGGATATTCAGCTCCGAATCGTCGGCGATGCGAAAATCAGGGGCTATATTCAGTTTATAATAATTGTCACGAACCAATTTGCCGCAAAAAGAATCAATCGTACAGATGGGAGCTTTTTTCAGAAGAATCATTTGACGGCGCATTCGTGTGTCCCACGGATTCTGCTCAAGTTTTTTCTGAAGTTCGGCGGTAATCCGTTCCTTCATTTCTGCTGCGGCCGCCCTAGTGAATGTGACGATAAGCAGTCTGTCAGCGTCACAGTATTTCTGCGGATCATCGGTCGTGAGTTTTTCGATCACCCTTTGAACCAGTACTGCGGTTTTTCCTGAGCCGGCCGCGGCAGAGACAAGCAGCGTGCCGCCCTGGGCGTCAATTGCGCTGCGCTGCTGTTCAGTCCAGTTTCTATCACCCATTGTTCTCCTCCTGCATTAATGCCAGGGTTTCTGACATGTTTTTTTTGCTGATGTTAATGCCGCTGCACTTCTGCTCCTGAGAGCAAAGAATCCTGTAATCGCAGTATTCGCAGGCGTCATAAGTTCCCTTGACCGGCCGGCAACCTATTTCACCTCGGTGCAGCGTTTCCCCCATTTCACGGAGAAGATGCCGGATGTAGCTTCGGATCACGCTAAACTGTTCGGAATCGGCTACATATGTTGCGCCTGATTTAAATGATTCTGCGCCTTTGATATTGACGTCTGAATTTTTTTTGACGTTTTTTTCCATACCGATTTCCATAGCGTTGATTACATCGGAATTGTCAACAATTAGGCCGTTGTTTTTGAGCAATTCCTTTCGCTCTTTTTCGACTGAGGATTTGCCTTTTTCAAGGTTGATTTTTCCTATGGAAGCAGGTGAATAAATCACTCCGGCCGGCGAATAATCCTTTCCGCTCAGTTCTTTATCACAGATAATATCCAGGTAAATAAGCATCTGCATATTCAAGCCGGATAAAACATCGCTGAGTACGAATTCCTTGGAGCCTGTTTTGTAATCCACTACCCTGATGTAGCGAGTTCCGTCCTTTTCGTAAATATCGACCCTGTCTATTTTTCCTCCTACACTGATGTGTGAACCGTCAGAAAGTGTAATGTTAAGAGGCTTTACGGATTCTCCGTCAATTTTTAATTCAAATGACTGCGGTACAAAGAGGCTTTTGGCAAATTCTTCGCTGAGCTGCCGTATGAGAATGGAGAGCGACTGGGAGAGTCGCTTGAAAAGATAGATAAACCGGGCGGATTTCATGTCAGTTCCGCCCATCACATCGTCAAGATATTTCCTGAGATATTTGCCGATCCATTCGCTAAGATCGTCCTTCTCCGCCAGTACGCCGATGTCGTTGTCACGCAGCATGTTTTCAAGAACATAATGCACTACACTGCCGTATTCCAGCAGATCAAGAGCTGCTTTGCGCCGGGGAGTCGCCTTCATGCCGTATTGACAGAAGTATTTGAACCTGCAGCTGTAAAAACATTCCGACTTGGAAGCGGAAATACGGATGTTTTTCCCGAACAGGGAGACAGCCAATTTTTTTTCATGTAAAGCCATATTGGTTTGCAGATAAGAGGAACGGGCTATGGCCTCCCTTACCACATTGATCTTGTCGGTGTATTTTTCACGCCTTGAAAACGAGGATTCAAGTGCTTTTGAAAGAGCCGTTTGACTGCCAAGTGCCTCTGCGGCAAGCAAGAAACCTGCTTCTTCACTTTCAATCATATCAAGGGATACACCGTTGCCGCGAGTCTTGAAAGGGCAGTTCAGAACGATACGGTTCAGTTCGGTGACAATTTCAGAGCTGTAAAGCTGTTCGCCGTTACACGTTTTGCTGAATGTCACATACAGCTTTTCAGAAGCACAGGTCATGGCGGAATAGGCCAGGAATTGTTCGTTGAGGGCCGTATCATTCAAATCTCCGGGAAGCGGAAGGTTCAGACTGATCAGCTGCTTTCTTTCGTTTTCCGTAAATACACCGCTCTGTTCCGGCACAATGGGAAATACTCCTTCATTGGCTCCCACTATAAACACCGCTTTAATTCCGGAGGTGCGGATTCGGTCGGCAGCGCCGAATACCACTTCGTCCATACTCTGTGGAATCTCCCCCACATCGCACAAACCAAGCATGAGGACAAGCAGATCGGAAAATTCCCGGAATGAAATATTTGAATCTCCGAGAATTTCTGCCAGCTGGTCCAGAATATTCATCAGCAGGTTCCAGACCTGCCCCTGCGCTTGGGCGTCCTGCGGTGTGAGCTTTGGAAGCATTCGCTCAATACATTCCGAACACCCTGCCGATTCGATGAGTCCGTAAATGGCGGCCGCCATTTCTTTGCCGGTGACATCCGGCGCCTTCACCGATGCTTCAAATGTGTTAAGCAAATCAACTATACACTTCTTGGCGGCGTTGATGTTTTCCAGAATCTCATTTTCGTCATCATCGGTTTTGTCTGTGTAACCGTAGGGAGACTGATTGAATTCCTGTTTCCATTGCTTTCCGCTGATGCTCCATACGAAGCAGTAATTTTCAAGCCTTGCTGCGTCAACCAAGCTGATCTCACGAAGCATGCCGGTTTTGATCCAGCGCATAATATCTTCGCTGCGCCAGTGTCCGTTGACAATATCGAGCGCCGACATCACAAACCGTACAAGCGGCAGATCCGTTACAGGTGAGCGACGATCACAGAAACAGGGAATTCCCTGCAATCCCAGCGCTCTCAGAATATGATTCCGGTAGTCGGAATCGGTGCGGCAAATGACGGCAAAATCTCGCCACCGCATACCTTTTTCACGAACCAGCCGCCTGATCTCCCGTGCGGTGAATTCCGCTTCATCATATTTATCCTCCGCAGAGTAGATCACAATGCTGTCAGCTGCGCCTATGTATGGCTGGCTTTGTTTCGTTCGGAAAAGGCCGGCTTCCACGTATTTCAATGTTTCCGAGGAAAAACGGCAGTGATTCTCCAGTGTAAGCCATTCAATGTCGCTGTCAAACTGACTCAGTGAGTCAATGGTTTTATAAACTCCAGCGAACAGATCATCATAGGTCTTTTGCTTTCGGTGATTACTCGGAGAATCACAGCAAAGCGTTATCTCAAATTCATCGCATTGACGAATGATCTGCTTTAATACGGCTAATTCCTGACCCGTGAAGCCTGTAAAGCTATCCGCAATTACAACCATATCGCTGAAGAAATCGGATTGTTCCAGATTTTTGGCGAGTCTAGTAAGATCATCAAGCGGATCTATGGACTGAATATTGGCGATGACCGCATTGTACGCTCCATAAATCAAGGACAGTTCTCTCAGCTTCTGGGACAGAATGTTCTCCTCGGTCTTTTGGGATATCTGATAAAGCAAATCGGGACTTATCGCACAGCTTTTGAATTCAGATATCGCTGAGAGCATATTTTTGATAAGGTCCTGACGTTTTCTGAGCCCGGCATAGAGCGAAAGATGATCCTGCACCTGGGTCATGGCAACATTCATTACAGCGGCGCGTCCGGAATTGTCAAGTCGCTTGCCGGCAATGCCGCCTGTTTCACGGGCAATTTTATTTGCAAGTCGTGTAAAGCTGAACACCTCTACATTGTCTGCAAGCCTTGCCGGAAGCAGCTGAAGCATGGCGCGCTCGGTTTCAAATGAAAACTGTTCCGGAACGAGCAGCGCTGTTTTCCGACCTTCGGAGGCGAGCTGTCCGGCTCGGTTCCTGGCGTAGGTTGTTTTTCCGCTGCCTGCTGTTCCTGTGATAAATTTTATGCTCATGTGGATATTCTCACCTCTGTTGATGGTTTCATTATCTCATATTTCGGTCAAAAATGCAATCAATTATTTGACAGCATGACATTATTGGGACTAACCGGAAATTAACTGCATAAATTCCTCGTACAACTCTACGCACTTGAATCTGATTTCGTATCCGTCAGACTCAACGAGCTCCATCTGTTCTTTGCTGAGCACATCTTCAAGCTTCGGTTCGTTTTCCGAAGCGGCGGAAATACAGAGAGGAGGAAACATCACGCACCACCAGTTGTGACCTGCGCCTTCACCGATGACAACCCTGAGCGCCTGATATTTTCCCGCAGGCAGGGTAATATCTCCGTAAGTCCGGGTGTTGAAGTAACAGTCCTCGAGAGTCACACTCACAGGATAGTCAAAGCCGTTGGCCCTGATGACGCTTTCGGCTTCTCTTTGAAGCAAATCCATGTTTTCCCAAGTAGCTCTCACGGCATCCTCCTTGGTTTCAGTGTCGGAATAGAGTTCCTGACTGACTTCAAGCAGTCTGTCCCGTACCTGAATCTTCAGCTCCTGGTCGGTCTGACTGTCGGAATTGGCCAGCACATGCAGCCGAAGCACTCTGCTGCGGATTTCTCCGCATTCTACATTGAGCGTACAAATGCTCAGCACCACTGAGAATACAATTGCCGCAAGCAGTGAGATTTCAATTCTTTTACTATGACTCATAAAACAATATCCTCCGATAAGTAATTATCCGAATCGATTCGCAATAATTATTGACGGAGGATATTGTTTTATTCACCGTATGATTAATTATCTGAAATAATCCGACAGCCGCAGTCCACGGCATGCGTGACAAAAGTATTCTTGTAGGTATCAGAGAGTGTAAAGCAAGTTTGCTGTGCAAGAGTTTGATCACAGAATATTCCGAATACGGTTGTTCCGCTTCCGGTCATGCAGGCACCGAGTGCGCCGCCATCCGTCATTGCGTTTTTGATGGATTCACACTCATTGATTCTGAGAACCTGCTCGAAAACATTGCCAAGGTTTTCCGCCACTCCGGTAATGTCCTGACGGGAAAGAGCTGTTCTCATTGCTTCAGCGTCAGGCCGGTCCAGTGAAGATACATCACAGCCGTCTACTGCGGAATAAGCTCTGCCAGTGGAGACACCGATGTCAGGTTTGCAGAGTAAAATAGCCGGAGCCGGTGAAAAACAGGCCAATGGGGGCAATTGACTGAGAATTTCGCCCTTGCCTTCGGCAAGCATCGTTCCGCCGGTAATGCAGAAAGGAACGTCGGCGCCTACTTTTTGGCCTATTTCCCAAAGCTGATGATCGGAAAATCCCGTACCGCACAGCCTGTCTAGTGCGATGATGACAGCGGCCGCATCGGCGCTTCCGCCTGCCATGCCGGCTTCCATGGGAATATTCTTTTCTATTTCAATTTCCGCGCCTTTATCGGTAATATGCGCATATTCAAAAAAACTCTTTGCCGCTTTGTAAGCCGTATTGCTTTCGTCGTCAACCAGTAAAGCCGATGAACTTTTCACGCTGATCGATGTATTCTCTTTCAGCTTTACATTTACTGCGTCATATAGATCAACCGACTGCATCACCATCACCAGATCGTGATACCCGTCAGCTCTCTTTCCAAGAATATCGAGCGTAAGATTAATCTTTGCGTAAGCGTGGATTTCCAAGCCAATCACTCCTTTATCAGACTAACTGCTGTGAATTGTTTTCCTCTTTAAGAAACTGTCCGATTCTTCTCAGTGCCTCGTTGATGTGAGCCGTGGAATAGGCGTAGGAAACCCGGATATATCCTTCGCCGCACTCTCCGAAGGCATTGCCCGGAACAACGGCAACGTGTTTCTCTTTCAGCAGCTTTTCGCAAAATTCCTCCGATGTCATGCCGGTCGAAGAAATGCTCGGAAATACATAAAAAGCTCCCTCCGGTTCGAAGCAGTCAAGGCCGAGTTCCCGGAATCCCCTGACAACCAGTTTTCTGCGCAGGTCATATTCCTCTCTCATTTTGGCAATATCCTCATCGCCGTTTCGCAATGCTTCAATTGCCGCATGCTGCGATGTTGTAGGAGCGCACATGATGGCATATTGATGGATTTTTGTCATGATTGAGATGATTTCTTTAGGGCCGAGAGCGTATCCCAGCCGCCATCCGGTCATGGCGTATGATTTGGAGAAACCGTTGACCACAATGGTGCGCTCTTTCATTCCGGCGATGGAGGCGATGGAGACGTGCGGCTGGCCGTTGTAGGTCAGTTCGGAATAGATTTCGTCCGCAAGCACCAAAATGTTTGTTTCACGTAAAACATCCGCAATTTTTTCCAGATGTTCCCGGCGCATGACAGCTCCTGTCGGATTATTGGGAAACGGCAGAATAAGCAGCTTGGTGCGCTCTGTAATGCACTCCCGGAGCGCCTCGGCTGTCAGACGGAATTCATCCTCTCTGTGGGTTACAATCGGTACCGCCTTGGCGCCTGCCAGACGGGCAATCGGATCGTAGCATACAAAGCTCGGCTGTGGCACCAGCACCTCGTCACCCGGATTAATCAGGGCGCGGACGGCCAGATCAATTGCCTCCGAGCCTCCGACAGTCACAATGACATCGGTACTGAAATCATAATCAAGATCGAACTTCCTTTTGTAATAATGGCAGATTTCTCTGCACAGGGCGGTAAATCCTCTGTTGGGTGAATATCCCGTACGTCCTTTTTGCAGTGAATCTATCGCCACGTCACGGACATGCCACGGCGTCAGGAAGTCAGGCTCGCCGACCGAAAGCGAAATGACTTCCTCCATTTCAGCCGCAATGTCAAAAAACCTTCTGATTCCAGACGGAGGAATCGCATGTGCGGTGCGGTTGATGAGGTCATTGTAATTCATCACAGGACGTCAGCTCCTCTTTCGTCGCTCTGAGCCGACAGTATCATTCCGTCCTCTTTGTATTTTTTCAAAATAAAGGTGGTGGTGGTCGATGTGACCGAATCAATGGGAGCGAGCCTTTTTGCGACAAACAAAGCTATTTCCTGGAAGGTGCGTCCTGTTACGCATACGGAAAAGTCATATCCTCCGCTCATCAGGCTGACCGATTCCACTTCGTCAAATGACATAATTTCCTCTGCGATTGCTTCAAAGCCTGTGTCCTTGCGCGGAGTTACTTTCAGTTCGATGATGGCGGTGACCTTGTCGGTCTGTTCCAGTTTTTCCCAGTTGATCACGGTTTTGTATCCGCAAATAACCCCTTCTCTTTCCAGCGAGGCAATGCGTTCACCGACTTCATCTTCTGAAAGTCCTGTCATAGCGGCTATCTGTGCGTTAGAAAGCCTGGGATTATCGCTGAGTATCTTTAAAAAATTATCCATTGATACGACTCCTTATCTTACAGCATTCTTTTTTTCTTCATGACAACCATTGCAGCGACGCATATCACCAGCGTAATAACGCATACAATGGCAAAACCGAAGCGTGATTCACCAAACGGCATGCCTGACGAAGGCACATTCATTCCGTAAAGGCCCGAGATGATGGTCGGAATAGCCATCACCAATGTAATGGAAGTAAGATACTTCATCACATTATTCAGCTTGCTGTCAATGATGGATGAAATCAATTCGCGCGTGCCGTTGAGGATATCCCGGTAAATGGCGGTCATTTCGATAGCCTGGCGGTTCTCAACGATCAGATCGTCCAGAAGTTCCTGATCGTCCGGATACTGCTCCAGCCTTGTGTAACGGGTTAGACGGTTCAGCACGCCGCTGTTGGCGTTGAGTGAAGTGGCAAAATACACCAGCGTTGACTCCAGCTCGTGCAGGTCAATAAGGTCGATATCGGTGGTATCCTCCCCTACACGTTCTTCTATTTCGGTGCGCATTTTGTCGATAGTGCGAAGCGTCGTCTGATAAAACGAAATGGTGCGTGCGATGATTTGATAAATAAACCGCATTTTTTTCTTGGTGCTGAAATCCTTGATGCGCTTATTGATGAAATCATTGAGAATCGGCGTTTCCACGGTGCATACCGTGATGATGGCGGTCTGGGTAATGAGTATGCCCAGAGGAATGGTGGTGTGACGGTTTTTATCATGTCTGACTTCAACGGACGGAATATCTATCAGAATGAGGGTATAGCCGTCTTCCAGTTCAATACGGGAGCTTTCCTCATCGTCGAGTGCGGCCATGATATCCGCTTCGTCAATGTTGAACTGGCCGGCGATCTCAGCCACTTCGTTATAGGAAGGATCCACCATATTCACCCAGCAGCCGTCTTTTATTTGATTAATTTCCTGCAGAACCTTGTTGTCTGTACGGTACAGCTTCAGCATCGCATTACCTTCTTTATGAATCAATCTGTCCGCCTTTATTAAAAAGATCTGTGATCTTTAAGCGATTATAAGTAATTATAACATATCACTCATACAAAATCTACTGAATATTATAGTTTTTACAGCCGCTTGATTTGTAAATTTTTTGGTAAAACAATATTAATTATCTTTTAGTTGACTTTTAATAAAACATGTTATAGAATGATTAGTGTTGTGTTGAAGATGACAGGTGAATTTAATGCTTTTTTGACAAAAAATTGCTGACAGCAATTATGTAATTTACCGATTTTCTAGTTTGAAAAGGAGATTGCGTTATGACGATAGTAAAAAGAACCTTTTGCCTCCTGATTGCCCTGGCCGCGATGGTATCATTGAGCGCATGCGATATGCCCATGTCAATTGTTGGCGATCTGCCCGAACCGGAGGAAACGGTCACCTGTTTTTTTGACAGCGTATGCGAAGGCGACTTTGAAGGGGCGGATGAGTACCTCAGCGGTGTTTCTCTGTCTATGAGAGATAAGGTAACGGGTGTGTTTTCTCAGAAGTTGTATGATTATCTTCTGAAAAGCTACAGTTATCAGCTTAAGGGGCCTGTCAAATCGGATGGCCTTGATGCGGAGTGCGCTGTTGATTTTACCTATCTGGATCTGAATCTGCTCAACGAAGATCTGAAAAATCTTTCTACCAAAATAGGAAAGTCTTACATCTCAGAAGCCAAGGAAGGCTATGTCGAGAAGAAAGATGATGCCATTTCGCTGACCGATGAAGGCGCGGAAAAAATAGCCGCGGAAGCGCTGGACAGCCTGATGGCTACTCCGGAAAAGTATTATTCAACCAAAACATTCAAGATGAGAATGAAATACAGTTTCGGAAAATGGCTTATTTATATGACGGACGATTTATTTGAAGCGATATCCGGCGGATTTGAAACGAATGATTGAGTTGGATTATCAATGAATGAAATAATAATGCAAAGGATGAGTAACAATTAATGAAAGATAAGCTGCACCTGATATCTGATGACGAAGCAGATGAACTCATACGCCAGTTTGGACAGGCAACTCAATCTACCGGCATTAATGATCAGGATTTCAATCCAAAGGACAGTTTCAGTCACGACGGTCATTATTACGGCGAGGATGATCGGCAGCATGAGGTTTTTTCGACAAGCTCCGATGATTCAGCCGCCATTTCTGGGCCTGATTCAGAAGCCGGGTATGATTTTCCGGAACAGACATTTGTCAGTGAAGGCGGTAAGAATATCACCCGTGACAAAAACGGAGCCGACAGCAAAAACACTATTTCCTCCGCGGGACGGAAGGTCGGTGCGGTTATTTTATGCGTTTTGCTGATGACATGGCTGCTTCCGTCCGGAAATGTCATGAATCTTCAGACTACCTCCTCCTCCTCGAAAGACCGTTTTACATTTTTTCAGAATGCCTCCAACGGATTGCTGAGCGATTCTCTCAATGAGATACACAGGATTCCCCGTTCTTATGTGCTGGAATTGAGCGATGTTCTGACGCCTGCTCCCGATGAGAGCAGCTTCACCGAGAGGATGGATGAAGTACGCAAAAACTACGATGATACACCCATCCGATATTATAAAGATGATTCCATCGAGGTCAAATGCTGGAAGGAAATGAGACAGGGCGCTGTTTTCAATTTCTCGGAGGTGTGGATTTCGCACCCCAGTCAGCTCAGAAGAACACTGGTTGACAATGTCATCAGCAAAAAACACAGGGATTTTCCGCAGAATATTTTTGGAAGAACCAACGGTGTTGTCGGAATGTCGGCGGATTACTGCGCTTTCAGAGCGTACGGTATCGTCATTCAGTTCGGAAACGTCATCCGCACCAAAACAAGCGGATTTATGGACATAGCCGTGTATGACAAAAACGGCAACTTCAGCACACTGAAGGATAATCCGGATTTTTTTGAAAGTGACATTTACAAAAACGGAGATATTATTCACACGTTTGCTTTTGGGCCGATGCTGGTTGACAATTACACGGTCAACGATTCCACGCTGCTCACCAATCCAAGGGCGCAGGGTGAGCCTACGCGTCATGACCCGAGAGCGGCAATTTGTCAGTTTGATTATGACAAGCATTACCTGCTCTGTACGGTTGATGCTCCGGGAATTACCATGCTGGATTTTGCGAAGGAAATACAGACTACAGGTGTGCGTTTTGCTTACAATCTTGATGGAGGCCAGACCGCCACGCTCTTGTATAACAAAGAGATCATCAACATTGTAGCTTACGGCGGCCCCCGTGATATGAGCGATATACTGTATTTCGCAACCGCAGTTCCCAACGATTGATTAACAGAAAGGATGTTATACGTTAATGGATAATCTTGCCCTGCTGCTGGGCGGCATCTATATTTACTGGCACGGAGTCTTTATGGCGATTGCCATTGCTCTGGCTGTTATCGCTTCATTCGTGTTTTGTACGGTATTTAAAAAGGGCGGAAAAAATGATCTGATGAACTGTATTCTTCTCTCCATGCCTATCGGATTTGTTTTTTCGAGACTGGTTTACATGCTTTGCAATCTGGAGGAATATGAGAGCATCGGAGATCATTTTAACTTCCTTAGAGGCGGATATTCTCTTTACGGAGTGATTTTCGGCGTACTGATTTCCGCGTTGATTCTGAAGAAAATCAACCCGTCTTTCAACGCCGGTTCCACTTGCGACTGCATCGCGGCCGGCAGTGCTCTGGGAATTATAATAGGAAGAATGTCCTCTTATTTTTCGGGTGACAATTTCGGACTGGTTGTCAAAAATCCGAAGCATCATTTTTTTCCGCTCGCAGTGTATCATTCTCAAAAGGATGAATGGGTGCTCGCTGTTTTCAGCTATGAGGCGGCCTTTGCGGCGGTGATTTTCGTTGCGGTCTGCATTTTCTTTGCGAAATACAGCAATGAAAAAAAGGGGATGTCGGGACGACATGGCGATATTGCGCTGCTGTTTTTGCTGATGCACGGCTGTTCCCAGGGCGTGTTTGACAGCATGCACGTCGATGCCCTGTATTTTATGAATAACTCCTTTGTCAGAATGCAGCAGATCTTCGGAGCGGTCTTCTTTACGGTGATTACCGTCCTGTTTGCGATTCGCTCCAAAAAGAAAAACGGGCTGAAGTGGTATGTCATCGTGTCTCCCTTAATTGCTCTGGCTGCTGTGGGAATTACGCTTGCAATGGAGTTGAACAGAATTTCCTATCATAATTTCATCAGAAATTACAGCGTCATATTTATTTGCATGTTAGGTGAGGCAATCAACGGAATAATGATTTATCGCACCACGCTCAACAACGGCAACAAGGCAGTAAGTTAGTTTTTTATGGAGTCTGCGGACGTTTTTTTCGTGGGCTCCTTTTGGCGTATTTTACAGCATGCCATGCAATCCGACAATGCATTTATGAAGGGATTGATGATTAAATTACCATGAATAACAACAGGAGATTTACTGCATCCGATAATAGAAATACCGGTTCCGAAGGAAGAAACGCCGAATTTCGCAGAAGAACGCCCGAAGCCGACAGCCGGAGCACGGAATTCCACAGGAGAACGCCCGAAGCCGACAGCCGGAGCACCGAATTCCGCAGGAGAACGCCCGAAGCCGACAGCCGGAGCACCGAATTCCGCAGGAGAACGCTCGAAGCCGAGAACCGGAACGCCGATTTCCGCAGGAGAACGCTCGAAGCCGAGAACCGGAACGCCGATTTCCGCAGAAGGATGTCCGGTACCGGTGAAAAGGAGATCAACAAGCTGATTTCCGACGAAGATGCCAAAGATCTGACAAGGTCTTTCAGGTCATTCAAGACCGATCGTGACGATCAGCCTTCACAAAGAAATCGTCCTGATGTCGGGAACAGGCCTTCATCGATTAACCGATCCTCCGGAGACGACGGCGCAAGAAAAAGCAATGAACCGTCTGAACGGAAATCAAGGTTCAGCGCTCATTCCCAAGATGATCACTCGCAGCCTGCGGCAAGGCCTGTTACGGAATCAAATGAGGGCCGGGGCGATTCTGCTGTCTCCAGGTCAAGATTCAACGCCCGTTCCGGAGGCGGACAGTCCAACGCTCAGAGCGGCCACAGACAACCGCCGGCGCAAAGCCATAAAAAGCCGGCACCTGCCCGGGAACGTGAAAACAAGCCTGCCGTTCACGAAACAAAGGCTAATGAATTAAAAGCGGATCCGTACATTTACTGGAAATTAGCTGCTCTGGTATTGTCGGTCGTTTTGATGATGTGGCTCCTTCCTTCCGGCAACGTGATGAATCTGCAATCGGTTTCTCTCTCGACCAAGGACAGAGCGACATTCTTTCAGACCGCCTCAGAAAACCTGCTGATAGACGTTCTTGGCAATGTCCATGAAATTCCCCGCACCTATGTGCTTGAATTGAGCGACACTCCAACGCCTGTCCCCGATCAGAGTAAATATGCCAAGATCATGGACGAAGATCGCAAAAACTTTGACGGCTCTCCGATTGATTACTACAAGGACGCCACCATCGAGGTCAAGTGCTGGAAAGAAAAAACAAAGTACGGTATTGTGACTTATGCCGAAGTGTGGATCGCTCATCCCAGCCAATTCAGAAGGGTCATTGTGGACAATGTTATCAGCAAGAAGCACAAGGATTTTCCCGAAAATATTTTCAGAAAAACCAACGGCGTGCTAGGAATGTCAGGTGATTACTGCGCTTTCAGACCGTATGGAATTGAAATACAGTACGGAAAAGTGATCAGGGATAAAGTCGGCAGCCATCTGACTCCGAAAATGGACATTCTGGTGTACGATATCAACGGCAATTTCTCTATTTATGAATCGACAAAGGATTTCTTTAATACCGATGTCTTCAAAAACGGCGAGATAATTCACACATTTGCTTTCGGACCGATGCTGATAGATGACTACAAAGTTTCGACAAGAAAAGACAAACTCTACAGCTATCAGAACGGATCTCCCGGCAAAGCCTTTCCTCGAGCCGCTGTCTGCCAGTTTGATTATGACAAGCACTATCTGCTTTGCAGAATCGGTGAAAAAGGATGCAACCTCGAAACCTTTGCCAAAGAGATACAAAAGAAAGGCGTGCGTCTTGCCTATGCGCTTGACGGCGGTCAGACGGGAACCATCATGTTCAACAAGGAAGTCGTCAATGAGCCGGCCTATACCGGAACGCGTGAGATGAGCGATATTTTCTACTTTGCTACCGCTGTTCCCAACGATTGACCTCCGTTACAACCGAAAATCAGCTTGAAAAAGGGATTGGCAAAAAAATAATATGCCAATTCCTTTTTTGCTTGGATTCTGATTTCCGACTGCAAAATTCCCCTGAAAATTGGTTGTGACAAGGGATAAATCCTCTTTTTTTGAATGATTCGCAATCCGATTATGCAATTAAGTCAAAAAAATAATTGAAAGGGAAAAATAATTAACAGTTTATCAATTGAAATAAGCATATCATGTATAGTATAATAATACCAAGTACAAAAGATTGTACCTTTTTGGGTAGTTTGTCCGACTTACCCGAATGTGAAAGGAGATATTTTATTATGGCATTAACTGCAAACAAGTCAATGCTCGCATGGCTCGATGAGATGAAAGATCTTCTCAAGCCTGACCAGATCGTATGGATCGACGGTTCCGAGGAACAGCTCGAGGCTCTCCGCAAGGAAGCCTGCGAAACCGGCGAAATGATCAAGCTCAACGAGGAAAAGCTTCCCGGCTGTTATCTGCACCGCACAAAGCCGAATGATGTGGCCCGTGTTGAGGCTCGCACATTCATCTGTGCCAACTCCAAGGAAGAAGCCGGTCCTACCAACAACTGGAAGGATCCTGCCGAGGCATACAAGATGCTCTACGATATCGCAAGAGGTACTTATGCGGGCAGAACCATGTACATTATTCCCTATTCCATGGGACCGATCGGCTCTCAGTTCTCCAAGGTAGGTCTTGAAGTAACCGACTCCATCTACGTTGTTCTCAACATGGCCATTATGACCCGTTGCGGCAAGGCTGTTCTCGATTCTTTCGGCGATGAAAATACCGACTGGGTTAAGGGCCTGCACGCAAAGTGCGATGTTGACGAGGAAAAGAGATACATCTGCCAGTTCCCGCAGGACAACACCATTATCTCTGTCAATTCCGCATACGGCGGAAATGTTCTGCTCGGCAAGAAGTGCTTTGCTCTGCGCATTGCTTCCTATCAGGGCTGGAAGGAAGGCTGGATGGCTGAGCATATGCTTATTCTCGGTCTTGAGAATCCCGAAGGCGAAATCAAGTACGTCTGCGCCGCGTTCCCGTCTGCCTGCGGCAAGACCAACCTCGCCATGATGATTCCGCCTGAAGTTTACAAGAATAAGGGCTACAAGGTATGGTGTGTCGGTGACGATATCAGCTGGCTGAGAATCGGTCCCGACGGCAGACTCTGGGCCATCAATCCTGAAAACGGCTTCTTCGGTGTTGCTCCCGGTACCAACCAGAAGTCCAATCCCAACGCTCTCGCCTCTACAAGAAAGGGTACCATCTTCACCAATGTGGCACTCAATCTCGACGACAACACCGTATGGTGGGAAGGTCTCGACAAGAATCCTCCTGTCAACGCTGTTGAGTGGAAGGGTGAAAAGGTCAACGGTGTTGAGTACACAGCAGCCGGCAACAAGCTCGCTCATCCCAATTCCCGCTTCACTGCTCCCGCAAAGAACTGCCCCTGTGTTTCGGCTGAATTCAACTCCACCACAGGCGTTCCGATCAGCGCTATCATCTTCGGCGGCCGCCGTGCAAAGACCGCTCCGCTGGTATATCAGTCCAGAGACTGGAACCACGGCGTATTTGTAGGCTCCACAATGGCTTCCGAGACAACAGCCGCGGCAACCGGTAAGGTTGGCGTTGTCCGCCGTGACCCGATGGCAATGATTCCCTTCTGCGGCTACAACATGGCTGACTACTGGCAGCATTGGATTGACATGGGCGAAAAGCTCGGCGACAAGGCTCCCAAGATCTTCCACGTCAACTGGTTCCGTACCGACGAAGAAGGCCACTTCATCTGGCCGGGCTTCGGTGACAACCTCCGTGTCCTCGACTGGATGATCAAGAGATGTGAAGGCAAGGTCGGCGCCAAGGAAACCGCCATCGGATATGTTCCCGAAGTGGACGACATCAACCTTGAAGGTCTTGACTTCTCCAAGGAAGCGCTTGCCGGCATACTCAATGTTGACAAGGATCTCTGGACAGCAGAGATTCCCGGCATCAAGGAATTCTACGCCAAGTTCGGCGACAAGCTGCCCGCAAAGCTTCAGGCGGAGCTTGACACACTCGAAGCAAAGCTCGCTGAGTAATTCGTTCTGAATGATTCGGCCGGTTAAATAAAGCAATACCTCTTCCCTGTTCATTTTCTCCTGAGAATCTGAATGAGAAGAGGTATTGTTTTTTTACTGCTGTTTATTCCTGTCGTGCGAAGGTGTGTTGACACGGGACTGTTCGACCGGAATATCGTATATCTCGCGCAGCGAATCCACGTCATCGCTGCCAAGCGGAGGTGTCGTAACCATCCCGGTACATTCAGTGCCGGAAGCGACATTCATAGTGCTCATGCCTTCCAGCTGGCCGTATTCATCTGTCTGCTGAATATTGTATTTGTTTGTCTTTCGTTTGTTGCTCATTAATTTTCTGCCCCTTTCCGATGATTATTATGGTACGGAAAGAGGCGATTTATTCATTGGCGGATTATTTCTTGAATTTCTGCCACTCGGCGACGGCCAGACTGTCGCAAATCTCGTTGTATTTGTGACCTGCGTGTCCTTTTATCCAGACAAATCTGACTTCATGCCTCTCCAGCAGGGGCAGCAGTTTCTCCCAGAGATCGGCGTTCAGGGCAGGCTTTCCGTCCCCTTTTTTCCAGCCTCTTTTTTTCCAGCCGTACACCCAGCCTTTTGTCACACTGTCCGATACATATTTGGAATCGGTTGTAAGTGTGACTTGGCAGGGGCGTTTGAGCAGCGAAAGCGCCTCGATGACAGCGGTCAGCTCCATACGGTTGTTGGTGGTTTCCGGTTCTCCTCCGGAAAGCTGCTTTTCATGCGCTCCGTAGATCAGCACGGCTCCCCATCCGCCGGGGCCGGGATTGCCGGAGCAGGCTCCGTCGGTGTATATTTCTACTTTTGTTTCAGCCATAGGTTTTCTCTCCCAAGTTGGATTTTCATTCAATTCATTATACCATTCCGAAGCTCTTGCCGCAACTGTTTTGATGAAATTTTTGAAATGAAATGTCATAATATAGTTGGCAAAATACTTGAAAAGAGTTTCAATTTGTGCTAAAATTAATATAATTATTATTCAATAATCCGCTGCATCATATTCTACCCGAAAGGATTTGATTTCATGAATACAACTGAACTGAAGCAGGCGATTATTCAGGCGAAAAAAGAAACCGACACGCTTGTGCTGGCACACACCTATCAGGCGCCTGAAATCATAGACATTGCCGACATTACCGGCGACAGCTTTGCTCTTTCGAAGGCTGCCGCAAAGATGACCGACAAAAAGCGCGTGCTGCTCTGCGGTGTGCGTTTTATGGCCGATACGGTAAAAATTCTCTCGCCTGAAAAAGAGGTTGTCCTTTCCCACAAAAGCGCAACATGCCCGATGGCTGAGCAGATTGCGCCCGAACGTGTGAGGGCATTCCGTGAGGAGAATCCGGATGTGTGCGTATGCGCTTACATCAATACTTCCACAGAACTGAAGGCGGAATGTGACGTCTGCGTGACGTCTTCGACAGCCGTGAAAATCGTCTCTTCTCTGCCTTCCCAAAAGGTGCTGTTTATCCCCGATCAGAATTTAGGCGGATATGTGGCAAAATTTGTTCCGGAAAAAGAGATTATTCTCTGGGATGGCTGCTGTCCGACGCACCACAGCGTTTCAGTCAAGGATGTACTTGATGCAAAGGCGAAGCATCCCGGCGCAAAGATCGCCGTTCATCCGGAATGCCGCAAGGAAGTAGTGGATTTGTGCGATTTCATCGGTTCAACTTCAGAGATCATTGATTTCTGCAAGAACTGTGAGGAGGACGTACTCATCGCCACAGAGCGAGGCGTCTGCGACAAGCTGAGCAGAGATTATCCCGAGCGCGGATTTTATCAGCTTGCTCCGAATAAGCTGGTCTGCCCGAATATGAAGATGACCACACTTGAAAATGTCTACAAGGCATTGCTGGGCGAATTCGGCGATGTCATTGAAATTGAGGAGGAGCTGCGTCTCAAGGCGAAGCGCAGCATTGACAATATGCTCAAATACGGCGGCTGAGTTGCTCAACTTCCGCATCAATATTATTCCATAGATTAGGACGGTCGTATTATTATGAAGGATAATTATGACGTAGTGATTGTAGGTTCCGGTGTTTCGGGTCTGTACGCAGCCCTTCAGTTCGGCAAAGATATCAGTGTGCTGGTTATCAGTAAGCGTGAGCTTTCGCTGTCCAACAGCTCGCTTGCTCAGGGCGGCGTGGCCGCCGTGATCGACAAGGATAATGATAATTATAAGCTGCACATTGCCGATACGCTGATTGCCGGAGGTTACAAGAACGATCTTTCCGCACTGGAGGTGCTTGTCACCGAGGGTCCTTCCGATGTTCTCAAGCTCAGGGAACTGGGCGTTCAATTTGACAGTGACAGTCAGGGCAATCTGCAAATGACGCTGGAAGGCGGTCACAGCCGCCACAGAATCGCCCATCACAAGGATTCCACCGGCCGTGAGATTGTTCGTCAGCTGCTGGAACTTGTCGCGGCGAAACCCAATGTAGAGCTGCTTGAGAACACCATGCTCTGTTCGCTCCAGAAGGACAGCGGCGGCGGATTCTGGCTGGGTATTATGAGTCAGGACGGTGACATCAAGCCTGTATTTGCGCCGTATGTCATTCTCGGTACAGGCGGCATCGGCAGGGTATTCAAATACACCACCAATTCCGCTATTGCCACCGGTGACGGCATCACCATGGCCTACAATCTCGGCGCAAAAATCAAGAATCTCTCTTACATTCAGTTTCACCCGACCGGATTTGCCCCCAAGGACGACTCGCACGAACGCTTCCTCATTTCGGAAGCCGTCAGAGGCGAAGGCGCCGTGCTGAGGAATGTCAACGGTGAGCGATTTGTCGAGAATTACGATTATCGCGGAGAACTTGCGCCCCGTGACGTGGTATCCCGTATCATCATTCAGGAGGGTCAGAAGCTCGGCAGCGACAAATTCTATCTGGATATCACCCATGAAGAACCGGATTTTGTGCGCAGCAGATTCCCGATGATTTATGAAAAATGCCTTGAAGAGGGCATTGATATGACCAAGGACTGGATTCCGATCTATCCTACGCAGCATTATCTGATGGGCGGAATCAATGTCGATACCAAGGCGAGAACCAATATCCCGGGCCTTTACGCTGTGGGAGAATGTTCTCACACGGGAATTCACGGCAAAAACCGTCTGGCCAGCAATTCCCTGCTTGAAGCGCTTGTCTTTTCAAGGCGTGCTGCGACAGATATTATCCTGAACATCTGTGTCAACGGCTGTGTAAAGCCGAAGGACGAGCCTTCCATGCCCAGCACCAACGGCAGACCGATGCGCAAAGGCATTCGCACCGCCATTCGCAATATCCTCCAGGAAGCCCATTTTGTCACCCTCAACACCGATAAGGCGATGGAGAATATGCCCGTGATCAAGGAATTGCTGAGCGAGGTTTATGCCGACGATCTGGCGATGTGCAAGGATCTTATCGAAGCCCGGAGCGCCGTGACGGTTGCTTTCATCGTGCTGAATGAAGATATTGAGAACGCAAAAAACAACAACTGATCGGAGATGTCACAATGGTTTTGGATTTTTATTTGGACGATTTGATTAAGAATGCCCTTAAAGAGGACATCAATTATATAGATACCACAGCCGATCTGGTCATTCCTGAACAGCAGAGAGGAAACGCCTATTTCGTGGCAAAAGCTTCCGGTGTGCTCTGCGGAATTGACGCTGCCATGAGAGTGTTCAGGCTGCTGGACAACAGCTTTGAGTGTACGGTTCATTTCCATGACGGCGATACGCTCCGCAAGGGCGATGTGATTTGCGAATTTTCCGGCAACATGCGCTGTCTGCTTAAGGGAGAACGCACCTCGCTCAACCTGATTCAGCATATGTCAGGCATTGCCACTGAGACAGCTCGGTGCGTTGAAATAGTCAAAGGAACCAATGCCGCTATCACCGATACACGCAAAACGCTTCCCGGCCTGAGAGTCATTCAAAAATATGCCGTCACAGTCGGCGGCGGCAAGAATCACCGTTACAATCTCAGTGACGGCGCCATGCTCAAGGACAATCATATTGACGCCTGCGGAGGTATTGATGGAGCGGTGAAAGCTTTGCGTGCCAAGCTTGGTCACATGGTCAAGATCGAAGTCGAGACAAGAGATCTTGACGAAGTAAAGCAGGCCCTTGAGTCGGGTGCGGACATCATTATGCTGGATAATATGGATTGTGCCACTATGAAAACGGCCGTTGAAATGGTTGACGGCAAGGCCTTGCTGGAAGCTTCGGGCGGCATCACGCATGACACGCTTCGGGAGGTGGCTGAAACCGGCGTGGATATTATTTCCATCGGCGCTCTCACCCATTCGGTGCAGGCCTTTGATATTTCTATGAAGATATCGTAATCCGGTTTTTCAGGGAGGTCGGTATTTTGAGAACTCCAAAAAACGAGTCAAAAAAACAGGAAGCAGTGTTAATCGGCGCACGTCTGAAAAAAATCCGCAAAGAAGCAGGCCTTTCGATGCAGGAGATCGCAGACAGGCTTAACCGTGATTTTAACGCCAATGTCAACAAAGGCATGATTTCAAAGTATGAAAACGGTATTCACGAGCCGTCGGCCGGAACAATTCATTGTATGGCACAGATATTCGGCGTGTCGGCCGATTATCTGATGTGCAGGTCGGAGGAAATGCGCACAGAAGAAAACCGGTGTCAGCAGGACGGCCCGGGTCAGGTGCTAAAAATCTTCACCCGGTATAATCCCTCGGACGGCGGTGAAGTCGAAAAAGGATCGGTTGAATTAATCCCTTCCCAATGGCTTGTAGGCGGACATGAATTTTTTGCTTTACGGGTAACAGGAAGCGAATACGCCCCCAGGTATTACGACGGCGATGTGATCGTATTCGAGAGGAGAAACAAGGTACAGCGTGAACGTGTGGCGCTGGTCAGCATAGACGGCAAAGACGCTTTTCTCTGCCATATCATCAGAAAGCGCTGCGGCAAGTCCATTATTCCGCTTGACCGCAGGATGGAAGAGCTGTATTACACTACCGAGGAACTGGAAGCGTCTGACATTCAGATTCTCGGTTTGGCGGTACAGGTACGGCGAATGGAGTAATACTAATTTTCAGCTAAAATCAGACCTTCTTTGCGGCCTATTTTGCGCCCTGCGGCGTCATCGTCCT
>CAMHJC010000002.1 GCA_946185345.1 uncultured Clostridia bacterium | reverse complement strand
AGGGCGCAAAATAGGCCGCAAAGAAAGTCTGATTTTAGCCGAAAATTAGTATCAGCTGATCCGTATTGTTTTCGCATCTATGACGCTGAATCCTGCCGCTCGCAGCAGCCGGTTGTAAACCGCCATTCCGACGCCTTCGGTCGATGGACAGCGGGCATAGACCTTCTTCGCGCCTTTTTCGTCAAGCTCACGAAGGGCAGTGAATAATCGGTGCGACTGGGTAAGGGAATCGTCTGATCGGCCGTAGGTGACACATTCCAACGGTATTTCGCTTTCTTCGCCGTCAAAGCAGAGGGCAAATGTCTGACTGCTCTCCCCCGCCCTGCTCACGTATCGGATGAATTCTTCAAGGGTTCCCCTCACAATGGTGATCTCGGCTTTCGGGCTGTAATGCTTGTACTTCATTCCGGGAGAAGCCGCCTTCACGCCTTCCCTGAGCCGGCCCATGACGGCGTCGTCAATTTCGATTTCGCCCAGCACTTCACGCAATTCCTCCGGCGTGACCGCTCCGGGACGAAGCAGCCGAGGTATTTCGGTGGCAAGCGTGACAACGGTGGATTCCACGCCGAAATTACATTCTCCGCCGTCCAGAACAGCGTCAATTCTGCCCCTCATATCCTCCATTGTATGCCTTGCGCAGGTCGGACTCGGACTGCCCGAAAGATTGGCGGATGGCGCCGCCAACGGCACTCCTGCCGCATCAATGATTCTGCGTGTCGTGCGCATGGAAGGAAATCTGACCGCAACCGTCTCCAGTCCGGCGGATACTTCATCGGGAATGATGCCGCTCTTGGGCAGAATGATGGTCAGCGGCCCCGGCCAATATGCCTGTGCAAGAGCCATCGCCATTGGAGGAATCTCACGAACCAGCTCTTTCCACTGGCTCAGCTCTGAAATATGTACGATAAGCGGATTGTCCTGCGGTCTGCCCTTTGCGGCGAAGATTTTTGCCACGGCGCTTCCGTCAAGAGCATTGGCGGCAAGTCCGTAGACCGTCTCGGTCGGTATGGCCACCAATCCGCCGCCGCAAAGTATCTCTCCGGCACGGACTATGTCTTTTTCTGTATTTTGCAAAAGTATTGTTTCCATGTTTTTTCGTTTGTAGCTCCTGTATAAAGTACACTCAATTAAATAATGCGCCGTCGGCAAATTCCCCGAACCAAAGCATATCAGAAGAAGCGTCCGCATCGAATACGAGACCGCTGTCGGTAATTCTGAATACATAATGGTATTGGCCGTCCGAGGTTCTGAGTGTCAGCCTGTCGCCGCTGACGGTAAATTTCCCTACTCCCAGATAGCTGCTGATCGGAGAAAAGACAAATTCAAAGGAGCCGTCTTCGTTTAGTGTTACCTCTGAGGAATTGACACCCTCACCGAAGGTATAGGTGCCGCTTAGTGACTTTTTATTGCACGAACAGAAAATGGCTGTGATGAGAAGGATGGTCGCTGCGATCAGAAAGATTTTCTTCATTTGTAAAACCTCCTTGCTTGTTGTGTATCGGGCTTCTTTTGCCGGCGGTCGGGAGTGATACGGCATTCGCCTGACCCCTTCGTAGTTCCGAACCGGTCTTGCTCGCAATACTTCGTCTCGCTCTCGAGGACGCTGCCCTTGACCTCCTCGACTTCCACGCTCGCCTGGAAAAAAACGCTCGCTAATTGGCGCTGCGCACTTTCCTTTTTTTCTTTTACTGCTTGGCGTTCTCGTCAATCGACGCCTTGAGCTGCTCGGCTCTTGCCGATGTGATGAGCGCATCAAATATTTCGTCCAGATCGCCGTTGAGAATGGCGTCCAGCTTGTAGAGCGTCAGTCCGATGCGGTGATCGGTCATGCGTCCCTGCGGATAATTGTAGGTGCGGATTCGCTCTGAACGGTCGCCTGTGCCGACCTGAAGCTTGCGCTCGGCGGCAATCTTGCTGTTCTGCTCCTCCATCGCCGCTTCATAAATACGGGAACGGAGTATCTTCATCGCACGGTCTTTGTTTTTGTACTGGCTGCGTTCGTCCTGACATTCTACCACAATGCCGGTCGGAAGGTGTGTAATGCGAATGGCGGATTCGGTCTTGTTGACGTGCTGTCCGCCTGCGCCGCTGGAACAGAAGGTGTCGATTTTGAGGTCTGTCGGATTGATTTCCACGTCAACCTCGTCCACCTCAGGCATGACGGCAACCGTGGCGGTGGAAGTGTGAATTCTGCCCTGTGTCTCGGTCTCCGGAACACGCTGCACACGGTGAACGCCGCTCTCGTATTTCAGCTTGGAATACGCCGCTTCGCCGTTGACAATGAAGCTGATTTCCTTGTATCCGCCCAGCTCGGTCTCGTTGGCATTGACAACCTCAATTTTCCAGCCGTTGCGCTCGGCGTACATGGAATACATGCGGAAAAGCACACCCGCAAAAAGCGCCGCTTCTTCGCCGCCTGCGCCGCCTCTGATTTCAATGACGACATTCCGGTCATCGTTCGGGTCTTTCGGAAGGAGAAGAATTTTCAGCTCATCGGAAATCTTTTCCAGCTTTTCCCTTGCGTCGTCAAGCTCACTTTCCACCAGTTCACGGAAATCCTTATCGGCAATGCCTTCATCAAGCAGTACTTTCGACTCCTCCTCGATGTCCTTTGCGCTCTTGTATTCACGGTATTTTTCTACCAGCGGAGTGAGATTCTTGTATTCCCGCATGGTATCCCGATAGAGTGCGTTGTCGTTAATCAGATCGGGATCGCACAGCTTCTTGCTGAGCTCCTCATATCTTACCTCTGCCGCTGAAAGTTTGTCAAACATAAATTCATTTCAATCCTTTTATCTTGAATTTTTCACATTCTATCAACCGGATCGCTGTTCTACTCCTTGGATTCCGGAATTTCAGGTAAATCACGAATGATTTTTTTTATATTCTTTTCAATCTTGACCCGGGCCACCATGACTTCGTGTCCGCAGCCACGGCACTTTATCTTGAAATCCATTCCCACTCGCAGCACATCGAATTGCTTGCTGCCGCACGGATGTGGCTTTTTCATTTCGAGAATATCGCCCACTCTTACGTCCACAGTGAATGCACCTCCGTTTTATACTAATTTTCGGTTGAAAGTAGACAATTATTTGCGAGAATATTTTGTGTTCTGTAATGAATAGCTGTCGACTCGTCGACAGCAGGACGACGCCGCAGGGCGCAAAATAGGCCGCAAAGAATGTCTGATTTTAACTGAAAATTTGTATTAATCGTATACACATTGATTATAGCATTTTTTGCGTTGTAATTCAAGTGCGTTAACGGCAATATCTCAATAAAAACAGGAAAAACCCGCAGATTCGGGAAATTCTCCAAAATCCACGGGTGAATAGCCTCATTGAATGTCAGATGGTGATAAATCCAAAGGCGCTTGCGATGGAGCTTGCCAGAATGATCAACAGGAAAAAGGGAGCGATGTATTTGGTCACCACATAATACATCGGCTGCCGTCTGAATTTCGAGGAAAGCCTGACTTCCTTTGTGATTGAGTCAAAGCCAATCACCTTGATGACAAGAATACAGGTGAAGAAGGCCGATATCGGCATCATCAGCGAATTGGTGAGGAAGTCAAAGAAATCGAGGATCTGCATGCCAAATATTTCCACAAAGCTCCATATTCCGTAGCCGAATACGCTCGCCGTGCCAAGCAGCAGCGACACCGCAAGCACTATGACGCTGCTCAGAATCCGATTCAATCCCAGTTCCTCCGAAATGGTGGCGGTACTGGTTTCAAACAGGGAAATGGCGCTGGTCAGCGCCGCAAACAGCACCATAAAGAAGAACACGCTGCCGATGATATTCGCCATGCCCATGCTGTCAAAAACCTTGGGCAGGGTAATGAACATGAGCGACGGACCGGCCTTGAGGGTATCCATATTGCCGTCCGTAAAGGCAAAGACCGCCGGTATGATCATCAGGCCGGCGAGGATCGCTATGCCTGTATCGAAGAATTCCACCTCGGTGGTGTTCTTTTCGATGTCGGAATCCTTCTTGAGATAGGAGCCGTAGGTGATAAGAATTCCCATTGCGAGCGACAGCGAGTAGAACATCTGTCCCATTGCCGCCACCACTGTCATTGGTGAAAAGTCCTTGAAATTCGGCACCAGGAAGTATTTGACGCCGGCCAGCGCGCCCGGCCTTGTGACCGAATAGACGGCCGTGATCAGCGCAAGAATCACCAGCAGCGGCATGATGATCTTGCTGACAGCTTCAATGCCGTTCTTGACGCCGGCCGCGATTACCAGGAACGCCAGCAGCACAAAGACCACAAAGCAGATTTCGGAAACAAAGGAATTTCCGATGAAGCCGCCAAAGAATTCGTCACTCGAAAGGACGTCGGCGTTGCCTCTGACGTATTCAAAGACATATTTGACTACCCAGCCGCCGATGACGCTGTAATACGGCAGAATGAGCATCGGAATCACTGCGTTGATCCAGCCGCCGAATTTGAGCCATTTCTTTTTGCCGAATGACTCGAAGGCGCCGACCGGACTTTTGCCGGTCATTCGTCCGATGGCCGTTTCGGAGACGATCATTGCGTAACCGAACGTCATCATCAGTATCAGGTAGACCAGCAGGAAGATGCCTCCGCCGTATTTGGCCGCCAGATAAGGGAACCGCCAGATATTCCCCAGTCCGACTGCCGATCCGGCAACGGCCAGAATATACCCCAGATTGCCGGAAAAGGTCGTCTTTTGCTTTTCGGCCGCCTGTTTGTCAGCCGATTGATTTTGATTCTCCATGATTTCCTCCCAATGCCGTTGAATTTTTCACTCGCCTCATCATGTTGAATGGGTTAATGCAAGGCGAGATCAAAGCTGATTCTTATTCCTGTGACGATATCGGTTCCGCTCTCCATGTAAAATACCATGGAGTAACATTCGCCTGTATAATCGTCCTCATCCTCGTTCCAGACCAGCGGAGGATAATAATAGTACTCCATCGTGTAGGTCTGGTCGATTTCCTCGCTGTAACGGTTGATGTAGGCGTACTGAATTTCCCCCTTGGGCGTTTCCGCTAGGAATTCCTCAATGTTGTAATTGCCGTAGATGTATTCTCCGCAGCATTCCTCCGTAGTGGAAAAATACAGGGACTGGGGATTTTCTTCATGTGTAAATGTCGCAAGCACATCGTCCTTTGTGGAGCCGACATGCAGACCGTTGACGAATTTCACGTCAGGCGAACCGGTGGAAAACGATCCCAGCGTGAGTTCATCGCCTTCATTGACATCGTAGAACGACATCGTCAGTCCGCCATAGGTCATATCGACATATTTGCCGTAAATAAAGTTGTCATTCGGAACGTCTCTCACTTCGTCCGGCTCACCGAGTATGGATTTCACCTGCTCCTGCGTCATGCCGATTTTCGCTCCGTTGACGGCAGCGGCGTCAACGCCGAATTTGTGAGGTACATAGGCCTCCGACGAGGCGCCTCCGTTCCGTACGGGAGCGACGCCGCTACAGCTGTCGGTACTGCATCCCATAAGAAAAACCGCCGCCAGAGCGATGGCAAGCAAAAGGCTGATTATCTTCATTTTCATTGTCATCTGACTCCTCCACTAATATTCGGTATAGATCTCCGGCATGGCGGAGATGACGATTTCGTTGACGGTTTTTTCTCCCGGAACGATGGTGAATGACATGTCGTATCTGAAAACGGTCAGTTCTGTTTTTTCCTCGTTCCACACCGGAGGTTCAAAATACATGTAATGAATCGGATTGGCATAGTCCTTATAATTGCAGTAATAGGCGGCTTGTATGACCTCATCCGGCCAGTCGCTTTTAAATCCGTCCGGTTCGATGTCACAGTCTTTGTAAAGCCATTTCCAGCCAAAGTCACCCTCGTCAACGTTGTAATCGAACTGTTCGCCAGCCGGATGATCAAATGCGCTGAAGACTTCATCCAGGGTGCTGCCGACATGCACGCCGTTGACAAGCTGAATCTGCTCACCTGTGATATAAATATGATTCAATTTGAAGGGTTCATCAGCATTCTCAGAATCGAACCACAGCGAAAATCCGTCGTAGCTCAGGCTGGTAAAGGCGCCGTGCGTCAGGGTCGCCTCGCAGTCATACCTGCGGTCCGGCTTGCCGAGTACTCCCATGACCTCGTCCGCTGTCATTCCGATTTTTAGGCCTTCAATGGTAAAATCGTCCGGCACCAGCCTGTAGCCTTGTTCTTCCGCAGAGGAAACCTCCTCGGAAGAAACGGGGGCCGTTTCGGAGGAAACCGCTTCTTTTCCCTCACTCTTACCGCATGACACGGCTAAAAGCATTGCGCACATCAGTGATATGGCAAGAATCTGTCTGATACTGTTTCTCAATTCCATTCAATCCTTTCTTATAGCCTGTTCAGTATCTCCGCATGTGCGGATGGCGAAGTCAGATTTTTCGCCAGATGAAGCCAAAACCGCAGGCAATACTTTGTGTATTAACGAGGATTTTGGCAAAATATGGCGGAAAAGATGCAAGCCAGACGTGCGTGGAGAGATACTGAACAGGCTCTTATTGAAAATCCTCTCCGCTCTCAGTGAGAATACGCTCTCTCACAATGTCGCATCTGTCAAATGTAACGCTCTCGGCCGCTTCATATCCCTTGAGAATGATGCCCGGGTTGACGTTGAGACTGGTTCCGGCGGGAAGCCGTATGCGCAGAACCGCACATTCTCCCTCAGCTGAAACACTGTACGCCATGATGTGAGGCTTCACATCCATATCGACAAGCTGCTTCTTTTTGTTCTTCTTCTGAACGGTTATCGTATCCTGGGAAAGGTATTTTTCCATCCCGGCGGCCAGCTGACCGCCGGAACAGCCTTCCGCCGCCAGCGTGACACAGTACACTGCCGACTGAATGGCAGTTGCCTTCTCCAACTGATAATCCACCTTTGTGACATATATTCCCTCACACAGCGCTGCATTCAGGCGGCTTTTGACTTCCTCAAAGGGCATGTCCACCGTAAGGCGCACGTCCATTGTCTCGCAAAGACCTGATGTTCCCAGCGACAAAGGCATGGCAAAGGTCATAAAGGGATGAGGATTGAAGCCTTCGGTGTACCAGATCGGCACTCCGGCGCGGCGGATCGTCCGGGTCATGCAGCGCATGAGATCGAGATGGGACATGTATTTTGAAGGGCCTTCCTTGACAAAAAACACCCTGACAGGCAGACACAGCGTGCCTTGAATGTCAACCACGTTTTTCATTCCGATTCTTAAAGACACTGCACACACCTCCTGTCAGCTTGCTTGCTCCGCAATTGGCGCATTTCCGGCGGCAATGCGGAGTGGTTTCGGCGGCAAGCGCCTTTTTGTGTTCCCTGATGAGAAATTCCTTGGTTATGCCGTAATCGAGATGATCCCACGGGAGAATCTCCTCGTAGCTGCGGCGGCGATTGGCGTAAAATGCCGGATCGAGACCACATTCGGCGAATGCTTCGAGCCACACCGGCAGTCGGAAGTATTCATCCCAGCCGTCAAAACGGCAGCCCTTATGAAAAGCGCAAATCAATACATTGATGAGTTTGCGGTCTCCCCGGGCAAACACCGCTTCCAGGAAGCTGGTGTCGGCGTCGTGCCAGTTCAGCGTGATTTTTCGGCTGCGCACGCTGTCACGAAGGTGCTGCTGCTTCATGTGAATGGTGTCGATATCGTCCTGAGGCTCCCATTGAAAAGGTGTAAACGGCTTCGGCACAAAGGTCGACGCACTCGAGGTGACATTCACGCCCTTTCCCTTCGGCTTGTTCGGGTTGCGGTAGAATTCGTCCACCACCTTCTGCGAAAGCTCGCCGATTCCCTCCACGTCCTCAAGCGTTTCGGTCGGAAGTCCCAGCATGAAGTAGAGCTTGACATTCGTCCAGCCGCCGTTGAAGGCCGTGCGGCAGGTTCCCAGCACTTCTTCCTCGGTCACATTTTTGTTGATAGTGTCCCTCAGGCGCTGTGTTCCGGCTTCCGGCGCAAAGGTAAGTCCTCCGCGGCGAACCTTTTTGAGCTTTTCGGTCAGTTCGTCGCTGAATCCGTCTATTCTGAGCGAAGGCAGCGAAATGCTCACCTTGCTCTGTTCCGTCCAGTTGAGCATATTGTCCAGCAGTTCCGGCAGCTCGGTGTAATCGCTCGAACTGAGCGATGAAAGCGACACTTCATCGTATCCCGTAGTGTCGCAAAGGCTGCGGCTCTGGTGATCCACGGTGGAATAATCCTTTTCGCGGTTGGGACGGTAGATGTAGCCCGCCTGACAGAACCGGCATCCACGTATGCAGCCGCGGAATATCTCGGTCACCGCACGGTCATGAACAATCTCGATGATCGGGACAACAAAGTTTTCGGGATAATACACCTTGCTCATATCCTGAATGATGCGCTTCTGAACCGTTCCCGGCGCGCCGTCCCTGGGCTGAACGGAAGCAATCGTTCCGTCCGGACGGTAGGTGACTTCATAGAGAGAGGGAATGTAAAGGCCGGGAATGTTCGCCGCCTCACGCAGGAATTTTTTGCGGTCAAAGCCCTGCTTCTTATGCTCCCGGTAAAGGTCGAACAGCTCAATGCTTACTTCTTCGCCTTCGCCGAGAGAAACGATGTCGGCAAGGTCGGCAAGCGGTTCGGGATTGCAGACACAGGGACCGCCCAGAATCACCAGCGGATCATCATTGGCTCTGTCAGCCGACAGGAACGGAACACCCGACAGATCGAGCATGGTGAAGATGTTGGAATAGCTGAGTTCATATTGCAGCGTGAAGCCCACAAAGTCGAATTCCCTGAGAGAATCGCCGCTTTCCAGACCGTAGAGCGGAACGGAATGTTCACGCATTTTTGCCTCCATATCCGGCCAGGGCGCAAACACTCTCTCACACCAGACATCCGGCACGGAATTGTACAGCCCGTAGAGTATCTTCATGCCGAGGTGCGACATGCCGATTTCGTATACGTCAGGAAAACAAAACGCAAACCGGATATTGACCTCCGACTTGTCTTTTACCACGCTGTTGGGTTCTCCGCCGACATATCGTCCCGGTTTTTCCACGCTCAGCAAAAATGTTTCAATATCGCTTCTTACCAAAGTTGATTCCTCCGTTTTATTTTGCGTACTGATAATTATATTTTACATCATCTCCCATGAATTTGCAACAGAAACAGAGAAAAAGAGGACATGCCTTTTGATAGACATATCCTCTTTGGTCAATGTGGTTTAATTGTTATTCACATGTTGGTGAATCTGTCAGGAAACTCAGTCGTCTTCTTTCCTTCTGCGTCTGCCGCCGAAAGTGACAAAGAAGATGGCCAGTGCGCTGAAGCCGCAGGCTGCCGCCGCATAGATATACAGATTCGGGGCTTCACCTGTTCCGGGAGAAACAGGTGTCGGCTTTTGAGACTCATCCTGTGATGTCGAAACTGCCTCAGGCAGCACATAGGAAAGTACAAACACCCAGTCAATCATCGCAACGGTTTTGTCGTAGCCATGGTCCAGACCCAGCCTGGCTTCATTGGAGCCGGGACGCGCTACGCTCATTACCTCATAGGCAGGAACCGACAGTTTAAAGGTATATTCTACCTCCTCGCCCGGTTTGAGCTTTCCCATGTAGATTGCGTTTTCCACATCCATCAAATACGGAGGATCAACGGTGCCGTCGCCTTTACCGTTGAGCTTGCCAATATAGACCGGGGAGCCGTTTTCATCATAAATCTCCAGATCAAGATACCTGTTGACAAGCTCATCCGATGCTGCCTTAAGCTTATCGGCACTGTAGTAGGAACCGGAATTGGCATTCCTGTAGTCCTCATACGGGTTGCTGTAATTATCATCGCCCGGGGTTCCCTGCACGTCCGTACTTTTGGCAAACATAAATACATTAAACTGATTGGTATCACTGTAGTTTTTTACCTTGATATTACCTTCCCGTTTACTGCCCGGAATGAGAATATCGTTGGCCTCATCGCCATAGCCGTACGGGCCGAAGAAGTTTTCAGTCAGTTCGGTAATGCCAAAATCATCACCCTCACTGTCGATATAAACGTGTCCTCCGGCATATGTCTTCTGGCCCAGTATGGTCGGGGTATGGGTTACCGCCATGATACTGAAGTAACCGGTCAGAACAGTCAGTCCGCATATTGCAACAGAGGCAATGACTTTTTTGAGTTTTGTTTTTTTCAAATCAATCAGCCTCCCGTTCTCTGAAGTAGAGTCCTACCCAGTTGTCAACAAAGCCCTGGTCGTTGGTTTCAAAAACAATGTCCTGAGGAAGAGGAATGCTGGTATCAAAAAAATCCTTTCGTGCTGTCCGACTGTACAGCCTGCGCCATAACATAGATATGAGCGACGGCTTTGTTGCCGTAGTCCAGGTCATACCTGCCTATATGGAACTGGTTGTCTTTGAAAAGAGACTGCGTCTTACCGCCCCGAGCCGACAGTGGGGTTTTGTAATAATAGATGTAGTAATCCGGATAATCATCTGAAGGCTTGCCTCTCACCCACTCGTCATTGACTGTCCATGTGATAATCTGATCTTCTTCCTCCGCATCACCCGTGGGATTATCCAGATCGAACAGCGCCAAAGTGTCGGGATCCTGATACACCCACTCTTTTCTGACCAGGAGTCGGACGTAGCAGGGATGTTCTCCTACATTCTGAACGTAGACCGTCTTGGTAACATCATCACCCCGTTTAAATACCGGCGGATGATCCTTGTCATAGGTCTGGTGGTTTTTTGTCATATCGGAGGCTTCGTAGTACTCATCAATCAGCTTGATTTTAATCTCGCCTATGGTTGCCACGTTGGTCGAAATCGGCTGTTTAACTGTATTAAGTGCCAATGTGATTTTCACACTTACTATTGCAATCGCAACAAGCAGTACGCAGAAGCCCGTTAAATATATTTTTTTACGTTTTTTCAGAGCAATCACCTCCGACTGCTTATTTAAAGAAATTTTGTCTTCGGTACGATCGGTATCCGGTTTCAGAAAGACGAATCAATCAGGAAGACAAATCAATTAGGCAGAGAAGCCGAGACCCTGCTTAATACGGGTGTATTCCGTTGAATCAGCCGCAGTAGAAAGATCGGTACCTGCGGAAGCAGCTTCAACACCAAAGCCTGTGATCTTAATCTGGATGTTGCAGACTTTGAATTGCTGGTCGTACTGACGATCCACATTCAAATTATTCGCTGCTCCCTGAATAGCAGTATAATTCGAGCCTACAACGGTAGCGGCATCGTTACCGCCGGCAACAGTCGGCGTAGTCTTGGGTATATGGATAAACTCACTCATATCGACGCTGGTGAAAATCGCTTCGGTTGTATCTGTACCCGGTGCATAGCTGTTAGATGATGATGGCTCTGCACCATCATCAGCCCCGATAGATTTCTTATAGTAGAGATACAGTGCCTTATCTTTCTCGCCGATATATCCCCACTTATTGGAAGTAGAGGTGCCTTCTGCCGCATTGGTTGTATTGGAAGAACCTGTGAAGTCAATATTCAAGCCCTTCAAGGCAACATACTTTTTGAAAACCGCATAGTCAACCGGAACGAAAGGCGTTACAGCTTCATCTGTCTGAATCAAAAACTCAATCTTGACGCCGGTGTACATAGCCATTGCATCCGTACCTGTGGTGGTATTGTGAACCATCGGATCCTTGGGTGTTTCTTTACCCGGGCTAAAGTAATAGGTGTCATTTTCTTCGAAACGCGGCTCGATAATCTCACCGGAAAGCTTTGCATTGGCGCCAGTGAAGACGTTATCTCTCTGCTGGGTACTGTCAGTCAGGAAAGCGAGTGTTGCGCTGACGCTGATCGCAATGACAAGCGCCGTTGCCACTGCCATAAGAAACACCTTGCGCAAGCCTTTGGATTTCTTTTCTTTCATAGTGTTTTATCCTCCTTGGAATAAACTGATTTTTTATAAAAGTTGTGAATATTACCAATCGAAGTTTCACGATTGATTAGTTTTTGCTTGCAAATGTCTTGAGCGCATCGTCAGCGAAATCGGTCTGGCCTGATGTGCCGGGGAGATACAGATTGTCGCCCTGTACGGCATAGCCGCTCATGCTGATATCAAAATCAGGCAGGTTCTGCATATAGACTGTCTGATAGGAACCCGAATTGCCCAATACACCGACGGTTGATTCGCCGATCTTGCCTCTGAGTTCAAACACATAGTACAGTTCAGGGGTTGCTTCGCCGCTTTTAACCCATTTCTGAGTCATCTCGTTAATTCTTACACAGTCGAAGAGCGTGTCTGTTTTACGTGTAGCATCGCTGGCTGTTGTCAGCTTTCTGTTGTACATAAAGAGCGTACCCTTGCCGTCGGAAATATCTCTCCAAGTATCGCCGGTCGTACCGATTCTCTGATCGTCCAAGGCTTTATCAAGCGCTTTGTTTGCTGCGGTCGCACCTGCCGGAATGTATCCGACGCTGGCGATGGCATGGGAGAAATCATCATAGGTATCGAATACAAGGGTGCCGGTAGGAGTAAATGCCTCCACCAAAATCGGATCGGACTTGTCATCCCCGGTACCTGTGTTTCCGGAGGTTGCCTTAAAAGTCGAAGCAGTGACTGTGAGACTGTACTTAACCTTCAGAGCGACCCATTCATCGGAAGTAGTGCCGTTCTGTTGATAATTATCGGTTGTAAACGTGACGTTTGTAGAATTTCTAAGCTGGGGATTCTTGGGAATAATCGATTCGGATGTGTATTTACGGGCCTTGTTGTAGCCGAGATTATCGGGAATGTCGATCGTACTACCGTCGGGAAGTTCCGGTTTTGCCGGAGCATCGGAACCTGTCGGCCAATCATTTGTAGTGGCACCCGTGGGTACAGAAGAATCTGTGGGCGTTCTTTCCTCGCCCCAGGTCTTGGCATCAAAAGTAGGCTCCTGGAATTCCAGCTTGATTTCCGGATTGGACGTAAACTTGTTGGTGACAGGGGAAATGTCTTTGGTAGCGAGAGCCCATGTGATGGCAACGGTGGTTGCCGATACAAGAGCCAGAGTCAGCACTACAAGCAATGCGTTTCTGATTTTCTTTAATTTCATTGAAAAATCCTCCTAGAAGTTTTTTATCTTCAAGCGGCTTTGAGCTGCTGCCGCTTAAGTTGCTGAGTATTGTGATTTTGCCTTTTGCTATGCAGGCGGTCAACTGCTCCAATTGCATGGAAGCGTATGCTGCCCGTTGAGGAATTCCGCAACATCTGACGACGGCAGATCGCTCCATGAATGATTGGCGTTGTCATAAAGGATATTGGACAGACTCGACGAATTCCCGGCATCCGGCTTTGGCAGCGACGGCTTGCAGTGCCACGCTGTTGACACCTCGTCAATCGCTTCGGACATGGCGGAATCTTTGAAATAATCCTTGACCGTCCATCTGACGGAATCGTCCGAGACCGCCTGAACCGCATCGGCTAAAATATCAATATGCACCGTACAGTCGTTGGGAAGCTGATCTGCGTTGCTTATTTTCAGATTGTAGCCGGTTCTTTCTTGATTCTGGAACAACTGATCTGTCGACTCACCCGGAAGGAGAATCCTGTTGTAATAGTAATATCCGTCGCTCCGTTTTGTCCAGTTGTAAGAGCTGCTGCTGTAGGGAATGATATCCTGCCGGTTGTTTTCGAAATATGCGCCTACCTCAGGGTACTTGATAGAAATATTCTCGCCTTTGCTGTTGTAGATGGTGGTTATAACGGTTGCCCGTACATATACCGGTTTTTTGTCTTTACCCGAAATATTGCTGATCACGGCGTCCTTCTTGACATAGCCTCCATGATCGGAGGAATTGGAAGAATTAAAGGATACCGTATAGGTGACATTCGGCTCGTCAATTTCTATATTGGTGTAGGTCATTGAGGCAAACTCATTCGTTCTGAGCTGTGTAAAGTCGGTCAGCAATGCCCTGACAATAAGTACCGTCGTCATCGATACGACTATTACAAAGAAAAACGCAGTGAGTACAGGTATTCTCTCGTAAATCTTGCGACTGCTGCGAACTTCATCAGGATTGTCGCACATCTAGCTCACCTTCTTTCGGCCTTTTTTACCTTCTGACTCTTCGTCGTCTGATTCTGCCATCTTCCCCAGGGTAATGCTCAGCATAATCAGACACAAAATGATAATGGCTGATATGATTTTGCCTTGCAGCGTGATGAACCACGCCGCAAAGTATCCCATATAGGGAATCGAAAAATCGAGCGCTTTGCCCTGAAGCGCGTCGAAGGAGATGCGCTCCGATGAGTCGTTGTTGTCGCCCTTGGTGGTGAATTTGCGGTAATGATCGTCAATGGCGATGACTCTGTGGGTGATGGTGAGCGTACCCGATTTAAATGTGATCGGGTCGCCCACCTTGATTTCCTCAGGTTCTGCCTTGGTGACAAATATCAGACTTCCCACCGGGAAGCTCTGCTGCATGGAAGCACTGACTACCATGTAGGGCTGATATCCGAAGAATCTCGGAAGCAGGAAGATGGCCGCAAGCAGCGAAACCGTCACTGCCACAACGCCATTGATGACTGATCTGATTGAATTCATTTTGCTGTACCTCCCTACTAACGATCTTCTTAGTCTCCTGCGAGATAATTGTTGTCGCCGCTGACGGTATGATCCTCCACCGAGCAGCTGTTATCCGCCACTGTGGTATCGCCTTCCACGTCTTTGCGATTGTCCGTGGCTTTATGGTTGGTAAAGACAACCACAGCCGCATTCTTGAGAGTGACCGTGCCGGTGCCGACGGAACATTCGCTCCTGGTATAATCCGACGGCAGGTAGGTGTACGACCGATTGAAGGTGTCCACCTGAGCGGTATAACGGGTGACGCCGTTGGCGGTGTAGGTGTGAATCAGGTTGTGACCGTTGATGCCGCCAGCCTCGCTGCCCTGGTTGATCACCCGGGCGCCTGTCTGGTCGTATTTCCATGACCAGTCGGTATTTTCTCTGACCAGGTAGCTCTTGCCGGGATTGACGCGGAATATTACGCTCTTGCGCAGTACCGGTGTGTCGGCATTGAATTCCTCCGGCCCGAAGCTGATGTACTCCTTCGTGCTGGCAACGCTGTTCTGAGAGGAGGGAGCGCCGTTGGCATACACAGGCGAATTGTACTCCTCGATGGTGAAGAGGAATGCCTGTGTCGCTTTGGTTGCGCCCTGGTATCCGTTGTAGTCATCGGGGGTGGATTCTGCTCCGCCTACCGTGCCTCCCATCTCGAGCAGTCCCGCAGGATTGTCGCTCTTCTGAGCGTTTTCCCCGTTCTGGACATTGGCGTAGTAATACGGATTGTCGATCTCTTTGGTGATGACCAGATAGACACCTACTGCGTCGTTCAGGAATACAATCTCCGAATCACCCGCATCGTTATTCACATCGTAGGCATACGCCAACACAGTAGCGTCGTTGGAGAAATAATCTGCGCCTTCCGGCTTTGCCAGATCAACTGACTTCTGGGTGTAATAATCCATGGTATTGCCGTTGTCATCCTTCAGACTCGATCCGGATTCGTTCCCCGAATTCTGCACCTGGCTGTAGTAGTCGGTCTCCCAGTCCTTGAGGTACATTGCGGGAGAATCAACTGTCACCGGCTTGATCTGGTTGCCTTCCATCAGAGAATTGCCCGGCTCGACATAGACGCTCTCCAGACGTGCCAGTTCATTGCTGTAGGCCGCGCGATATTCCTCTGTCGTGTCGGAGCCTTCACCGTGAGCCGCTATCCAGTTTTCCTTGAAGGTCTCAAGTCCGTTGTACAGGTACTGATACCTGGCGTTGAAACGGCTCAGTGAGGAGGAACCGGATTCATCCTTCACATCGGACAGTACGAAACCGGAATTATTCTCGATCAGTTCCTCCACAGTGTAGACCGAGAATACAGGAACACGGTTGATACGCACGCCGTATCCTGTCGGCTGCCAATTATTTTGTGAATCCTTGCTGTAAAGCTGTGAAAATTTCATCTCAATCAGATTGTCGGAGGAAAGTTCATTGTCGGTTGAAACAGTCAGGCAGCTGCTTCCAAGGGGACCTCCGATAACCGTCACTTCATCATACAGACCGTCGTAAACCTTGGTGGTTGCCTCTCCGGTCTGAGTGACAACGGGTTCTCCGAATATTTTGGAGAAGGACACACGGAAGAAGAAGGAGGTGTCTGTACCGCTGTCCATTCTGGAAGCCGCCAGCTCAAATGCGTCATCCGTCAGCTCCTTCTTCAGGACAATGTCTCTCACACGCACCTGATTGGTGAATTCAACCTGAACGTGAACACCGTCGTCAGCGGGAGAAGCATACTGGCTGTCCAGGTTTTGCAGTGTGATATAGGGAGCCGTAACCGTCATGGTAGGATCACCCGTACCGGAACCGTTCTCCTCATAGGAGCCGGTAACGACATTAGCGCCGATACCGTCGATCCTGCCGGAGGTGGCTTCATCGGTCACCGTGTAGGTTGTTCTGTAACGCTGATACAGTGCGGGAGAATTCGGATAGGCCTCTTTGACGGAACTGATGACGGTTGTTCCGCCGTTGACCGTGGAGCCGCTTTCTCTATCCGCCTGGGAATATTTGTAGGAACCGCCGGTCTGGGCGATTTTGATATGGGAACCTCTGTTGAACTGATAGGTAAATCTCGCAGACTGATCAAACATCAGGTTGTAGGTGCCGTCATTGGATGTAAGTCTGACCGCATAATCCTGATTGCCGTTTGTGATCTCACTGAATACCGGATCAAACAGCTTGAATCCCGTATCGCCTACCTCGGTGAATTTGGTTCCCGTGCCTGTTCCGGTTCCCTGGAACTGACCGTTCACTCCGCTGCTGCCGGAATTCGGAGAAGGATTGTCTTCGCCGCTTCCTTCCGGATCCGCAGGAAGCGCTGCCGGATCGGACGGCGTCTGTTCGGGTTCTTGCTGCGTCTGCGCAGGGATGTCATCCGGATTATCCGCAGGGGTGTCATCCGGATTATCTTCCGGAGTGTCATCCGGATTATCCGCCGGGGTGTCATTGGAAGGCTCCGCCGGTGACAGATCCGGATTATCGTCCGGCGTTTCCTCCGGTTCTCCTGTATCGTCAGGATTACCGGCATCGGGTTCCTCATCGGAAGGATCCATCCTCATCGAACGACTGCGCGACATGGCGGCGGCTGTTTTACAGGAAGCCGTGATGTCGCTCACTTCTTCGGGAAGAGTAGACGACGCATTAAAGTAGACCCTGTTGTTTCCGCTCGAACCGTCCTGTCCTCCGTAATCAAAGAATGTATCGCCGTTGACAGTCGGCTGATAGGCGTCTCTGCTGCGCCACCACTGGTTGCCCGTGTCGCCGTTGCCTGAATAAACCTTGAATACAAGATTGTATCCGCTGATTGAAGGCATGTAGAAATAATCATACCGAACCTTGCTGTTTCCTTCAAATAATACATCTGTAGGAACCATCTTCAGGTTGGTGTCAGGCCATGCGCCGCAGGCGAGCGGATGACTGGCACCCTGCTGAATATAAAGATGGGTGTCCGTCCAGCCGTCCCAGCCGTTCAGTTTGTTGCCGTTGCCGGCGTCCGGGTAATTAGGACGTTCGAGGACGATGGTATGCAGCTCCATCGGTTCGATGATATTGTCGCCGTTGGGGTCATACTCCACAAAGAAACACGGAACGGTTCCCGTACTGGAGGATGTCCAGTTGATGTCAACGGTGGAATTATACTTGAATGCCACGCTGGCAGGCTCGCTCGTGGTGCTGCCCCGTGTACAGGTGAATTTTGTGGGAACCTTGGCATAATAGTAGCCCGAAACACTGTCAGCCGTCAGTGACACGTTCTGCGATTTGCCGTCATAGGTGAAGGAAACATTAGGTGCGCCGCCTGTTTTGTAGAACCACAGCACCTTGTAATCCGAAAAGCTGTAGCTGGTGTTGTCGCCTATGTGCTTCTTATTTTCTGTCTGGAAATAGAAGCAGGGTTCATCGGAAATGTCTGTAATCGGATCAAGATCCATCTCGGCAGCGGTAACGGTCTTCTCAACGCCGTCCACCGTAATGAGAATTGTATTGGGCAGATTCTCGGTGGTGGTCGTATTGGGAGTGACCGACGCATCGACATCGGTCTTGACTACATACTTCGGAACAGTGACAGCGTAGTAGGTGCCGCCTTCGCTTTCACCGACCGGAAGCGAAGAGGAATCGGGCGTGTATTCCGTCACGGTATATGACTGCGTGTTGTCTCCTGTCATGGACTGGTAGGAATTGCAGGAGGCAACGGTGGGAGCGCTCTGCGCATAGATGTAGAAGGTCTGCTCCGTGCTGCTGTATGCATGAGTGACAGTGTGAGAAATCTTACCGTTGAATGTACCCTCAACACTTGACGGAGTTGTTTCGCCGCCCACGGTAAGGTCTTTATATTTCTTCACCGCTTCAAAATAAGCCTCACGTTTAACGGGATCGGTGGAAGCGGTGTTATTGACCGCGAAATCATAAAGCGTTTGGTACAGACTGGTGTAATCCTTCAGCCATTGAACCACGCTGCTGTCGTCCGGCAACGGGACTGTGGTATTTTCAGCGACCGCATCGAAAACATTATATTTGTCAAGACGGGAGTGTTCTTCCTGATCCACTGTCCACACATAATAACCCGGATATGCGTGAATTTTTATCTCTCTGTTGCCGAAGGATATATACGGTGTATAAGGATAAGTCAGGTTGGAATCGAATTTTCCGTACGCACTTGTATAATTTCCGCTTCCTTCAGGATTCTCTACCGTCATCGGGTGCTGTCTGATTTCATATCCGTCGTATCTGTTGTAATACGACACCTGAAGATTCGTGACATAAGGCGAATTGGGACATACAAAACCCGTGATATTGGCAAAAATACCCAGCAGTTCATTCGGACGATTATTGCCGTGTGAATCGGTGTAACGACCTTTGATTTCCTTATCGGTGCTATGGCGGTTGAAGTAATTGATCGGCCAATTGGATTTGACAAAAACGATGATCGGAGGAGTCGGAGGCTCCAGCGGCGAGATAGGCTTCTCTACCCAATTGGCAGTAAAGGTCATGCTGCTGCCTTCAAATAGCTCAGGAACATCATACCGTCCGGAATAGGTGGAACCGTTGTAATTCCAGCCCGACAGATAATAACCCGGATTGCTGAGGGCATATCCTCTGGGCAGCACGAAGCTGCTGCCTTTTTTGACCGTTTTTCCCGCAACGCTGCCGTGTCCGCCGGTGTTGAAATTGACCGTCACCGTAGAAGGAGAGCTAGGCTCAATGACGGTCGGTTCTTTGCCCGCTTCAGGGCTGACCGCATTGACCGATGTGGCGGAGTCGGAAGCCATGACGTATTCCACGGCCTCTTTGGCTGCCGCCGCTTTCGTCTCGGGAAGAAGAGCGTCATTGACCAGCGAGGTGTCAAGCGTATTTTTCACGGTGAGCATGTCGCTGATCTGGAAATTGAATGTAATCTTGCAGTTGGATTCAAGAGAACCTCTCTCGATGTAGAATACCGTAAGGGTATGCTCTACACTGGTATCATTGTACAGACCGATATCATTGAAGACATCAAGGAGTTCATGATACTGCGCTGTATGGGTAGTGGTTCTGGAACCGTTTGTTCCCACAGCGGAAGAATGATTGTAATAACTGCCGGTTCCAAAGTAGTCGGACGCAGTGCCGGATTTGACGCAATCCGTCTGCGCATAGGGATACACATTGTGGGAAGCATCATAGGCGAAGTGTATGCTGCCGCCGACCTTGCCGTGAGCGCCGCCTACGTCAAGAACAAGATGTCCGTCAATGAATACCCAAACGTCATCATCACCGCTGAATTCAAAGGTAATGGGAGTACCGGTTCCGCTGATAGGCACGCCGCTGGAATTACGGGGAATTGTGTAGCCGTTGGCGGACATGCTGAAGGGAATCGTGAATTTCGCTCCGAAACCGAAATTCTTGGGATAAGTCGAGCTGCTCTTGGTGACATATGGGAAGAAACCCTTTCCGCCCAGAAGATCATCCACCTGGCTGCCTCCCTGAGATGACCGGAAGACTCCGCCCGAATAGCTCAGACCGTCCTTTTCCTTGGAGCTGTCGTACTGATAATAGCCGCTGCTGTTTTTATAGAAATAAAACTTGTGCTGGCCGCCGTAGCTGCCAACCGAGTTCAGCGCATGGCTGGAAGGCATTGACGCAGAGGAAAGCACCGTCGAAAGAGGCGCTTCCAGAAACTCACGGTCAAAGTACGGCAGCACTACCCTGCCGTTGCCCTGCGTAATTTCGCCCGCATAAAGCTCCCGGTCAACCAGGCCAAGAGAAGCGGCCGAAGTGCCGGACGCAGCCTCGGAGTTGACCGTCATGCTGTATTTGTAGGTATCGGCGTTGTGAAGCATCTGGTTGCCTTTGCCGGCAAGCTGATCCGGGTACTGCAAGCCGAGATACAGGGGATAATAATTCAGACTGTTCCACGCACCTGCGCCAGCCGTATAGCCCGACTCATACAGAGCGCTGTTGAACAGAGAATTGACGTTTTCGCCGTTGTAGAGGTTGTTGTCATTGCCTAAGCCGTTTTTTATCTCGTTGTCGGTGTAATAATCGTAGAAATCAACCGTGGCGGGATAATAGGTCACATTGCCTTCCTTGATGGTCTTGGCATAGGCATCAAACAGATTGATAAATGATGAAATGTTGGCGCTAAAAGCAGAAATTGCCATCAGAAACGCCAGACTGACAGCGATCATCTTGGTGGATTTTTCGTGTTTTCTTTTAAAGCGAATCCAGGAGTACGGTTTATGCCTGGTTCTGACCGGATTACAGCTTTTATTCATCATTATACAGCCTCCTTCTGCAAAGCAGATTCTTCAGACATTATTTCATCACAATATCATCATCGTATTGTTCCCTTTATATAAACCCAGTATAGCACCTTTTATAAAAAAGTACAATAAGTTTTTTTAATTATTTATAATATTTGTTTATTTTCTATATCGAACAATTTTATATTAGTAAGTTTGCACAATCATTCAAATGATGTTTTTCCACATAATAATATGGTTTGGCAATGTTATTATATTCTATTGTGTCCTTTACAAGGATCAGAAGAAGGTTAATGCTGTCTAAGTTATTAATTATTTCATTATTTCAGAGAAAAATTCACTTTCCGCCGCATATTTTCAAGTGACCGCCATCCGCTTTCAGGGGATAACATTTGAAAGTCGTTAGTTATTTTGACAAAAAAATTCCGTATCTATCAGCCCTGGCCGATAGATACGGAATTCATCACAAAACCATCTGATTTCGTCAATCAGGTGTTCTTGTCAACCTGTTTGAATGTCTTTAAATTGCCGCTCTTGAGGCTGCGCTTGGCAAGCTCGGCGTAAACGTCCTCAAGCGGTATGCCGCGTTTTACCATCAGTACCATGAGATGATAAAGCAGATCGCTTATCTCTCCCACAAGATCGCTGTCGCTGTCGTTTTTTGCCGCAATAATGGTTTCGGAACATTCCTCCCCCACCTTCTTGAGAATCTTGTCAAGGCCGGTGTCCAGCAGGTAGCAGGTATATGATTTCTCCTGAGGATTGTCACGGCGCTCTATTACCGTATCGTAAAGCGCGCCGAGTACATCGATATTTTCAATTGTTTCATTTGTTTCGTTTGACATCTGGGTAAACTCCTTTTCAATTATATACCAGGTAATTGTAAAAGTGTAGGAATAGCGTAAATCGTGGGCTTTACAGAATTTGCAAAACCAGGCTTTTCTCCATTCGGAGCAAGGCAAATTATTTACTTTTACCCTATCTATGGCGCCCGGGTCTGTTGCTTGTCATGGTGCGTTGCAGCGAGGGGCGCTGCTTTGGGAAAAAACGCTCGCTAGTTATGGCACTACGCTATGCTTTTTTTCTTTTTTGTTTTACAATCTAATTTATATACACTTCATATATGTTTCTTGAATCCGATCGGTTGGAAGAAGCAGGAATGGTTGCCGGTATGACAGGCGGCGCCGGTCTGTTCCACCCGGATCAGAAGCGTATCGTCATCGCAGTCGCCGCTGATCGAAACAACCCTCTGGTAATGGCCGGAGGTTGCGCCTTTATTCCACAGTTCGCCTCGGGATCGGCTCCAGAACCAGGTCATTCCCGTTTCCAGAGTGAGTCTGAGAGACTGTTCGTTCATGTAGGCCAGCATGAGCACTTCTCCGGTTGAAGCCTCCTGAACAACGGCCGGTATCAGCTCGGATTTGGCAAAATACCTTGACAGGTCTCTCGGCTTGCCGCCTTCCTCAATGGCCTGCGCCACATCGAGCGCTCCGGTATAAACGGCTTTGCCGGCGATCGCTCCGTACAGCCCCGCATTTCGAAGCGCAATGATATCATCAATGCCCGAAACGCCGCCGCTTGCGATAATGTCACAGGAAACGGCGCTGTTGATTTCGTTGAGCTGCCTGAGATTCGGCCCGGTGAGCGTTCCGTCCCTGGAAATATCCGTAAATATGATGGTTTTGACGCCGATTTTTTCCATTTCCACGGCCAGATCGGTAAAATACACATCCGACGTATCCAACCAGCCTTCCGCCGCAACCATGCCGTCACGTGCGTCAATGCCGATGGCTATTTTTTCGCCGTATTGTGCGACCGCTTCCCGGGCAAATTCGGGATTTTTTACCGCAGCCGAACCGAGAATGACTCTGGAAATACCGTTGGAAAGGTAATAATCCACCGCTTCCATACTGCGTATTCCGCCGCCGACTTCCACCTTGAGACCGGTTTCACGGGCGACGCTGACAAAAATCTCCTTGTTGACAAGCGCTGCGTCCTTTGCTCCGTCCAAATCGACCATGTGTATCCACTCCGCTCCGGCCGCTTCAAATTTCCGCGCCGTATCGAGTGGATTCTCCGCCACCTTGTGCGCCGTGGAATAGTCTCCCTTTACCAGTCTGACGCAATTTCCGTCCTTGATGTCTATTGCTGGAAAAATAATCATAGATGTGTTATTCACTCCTGTATGGTTTCTTCACAGTACGCCCTTGGTAGACAGCGTGCCTTCATATTCGATTTTACAGGCGGCTTTCAGCGCATGCGCCACCGCCTTGAAGATGGCCTCGATGATATGATGGGAATTATTGCCGTACATTGAGCGGATATGCAGCGTTATCCCTGAATTCATCGCAAAGGCACGGAAGAATTCCTCCGTCAGGCAGCAGTCGAATTCTCCGCAGCGCCACTGCGGAAACGCCGCATCAAATACCAGAAAGGGTCTGCCGCTGATGTCAAGCGAACAGAATGCCAGCGCTTCATCCATCGGAATGTAAAAGCTGCCGTATCGGGCAATTCCCTTCTTGTCGCCGATGGCAGCGGCAAACGCCTGCCCGAGAGCAATTCCGATGTCCTCCGCCGTGTGGTGTCCGTCCACTGTCAGGTCGCCCTTGCAGCTGACACTCAGTCCGAATCCTCCGTGAACTCCGAATGCCGTCAGCATATGGTCGAGAAAACCTATTCCGCTGTCAACCGACACTTCGCCGCCTTCCAGACGCAATGTGATTCTGATGTCGGTTTCCCTGGTTGTTCTGATCACTTCGCCCTTGCGTTCCATGCTATTCATCACAAATTCTCCTCCAACAGCCTTACAACCTCGGTATTTTCGTATTCCGTGCCGCATGTGACACGGAGACAGTCTCCCATGCAGCGCACGATGACGCCTTCCGCCTTCATCGCTTCAAATATCCGCTTGGCCTGGCCGGCCGGCATTCTGATATAGACAAAATTGGCGGAAGTCGGCAGCAGCGACAGCTTCCCGGGGTATTTTCCGGCAAGGGCCTTGACCGCCTTGTACAGCTCGTCCCGTGAATCCACCACGGTCTGTGTGGCGCTGTCCAGTTCGTGCGGATAGTCAAACAGCGCCTCGGCCGCCGCCTGCGTCATGGAATTGACATTGTACGGGGATTTTGCGGCACGAAGGGCATTGGTCACCGCCGGATTGGATATCGCAAGGCCGCAGCGGATTCCCGCCATGCGGAAGGACTTGGAGCAGGTCTTCAGCACCATGAGATTATCGTAATTTTCCACGCAGTCAAGCACCGACTGATCCCAGAATTCCATATAGGCTTCGTCCACTACCACAAGACATTCAGGAGCGCCTTCCACCAGACGAAGCACCTCCTCACGGGAAATGCCTACCCCTGTCGGATTGCAGGGATTGGAGAAAATCACCATTCTGGCGCCTTCACTCTGAATGAGGTCAATAAGCTTATCCACGTCAATACGGTAATTGGCGTCCTTTTTGAATTCGATACATTCGACCTCTGCAAGATAGCCGTAGCACTTGTACATGGAAAAATCCGGCGTTGTATAGACGAGCTTTTCGCCTTTGCTCATCATGACCTGCGTGAGCAGCGTGAGCAGTTCGTCGGAGCCGTTGCCGACCGTGATAAGCTCAGGTCTGACCCCCAGATATTTTCCCGCGCGTTCGCACACGCCTGCGGCAAGAGGATCGGGATATCGGTTGAGATGCAGATTGGCTATGCGGCTCAGCATGTCCGCCTTGACATGCTCCGGTATTTCAAGGAATGATTCATTGGCGTCGAGACGAATTGCGTAATGTCCGCTTATAGGCTCGTACGGTTCCAGATTGCTTACCTTTTGATTAAGAGTATAGGACATATCGTTCCAACTTCCTCTACAACTTCTTTTTTTTGCTGAATTTTTATAATTTGGTCAGCGTGTTAAGATATTTTATCTTTGTTATCGCCAGCGATATGACAAAGGAAGCTGTCAAAATGACTATGAAATAGACTATTCCCTTGATGTTGATAAAGTGAGAAGTTATCTTCATCAACAACGGATGCAAAATATATACTCCCATTGTGAGTGGTGCAAGATGTCTGATCAGTCTGACAGCTTTTTCAGAGAGACGCTGCTTCATCACAAGCGTAAACAGCATCATAACCCACGCTGCATGAAGCAGGCTGTCGTAAAAATATTCCGCAAACAAATTATGCAGCAGGAGTTTGGCGGCCATTATCTGAAATGCCAGATTGACAGCCGTCAGCAGGAAAAACGCCATCGAGTGAGCTTTGACACCAAGGCATGATACTTTGCCTGATAAGGCAGGTAATTCCCCTTTTCCGAGAAGTCCTCCCAGAATGAAATACTGAAACCATGTCCACAGACGGAAAACCTGCAAAATCCGCTCCTGAACCGGTGTTCCTACGGCGTACGAGGCTACCTGAATCACTCCGCCCGCGACAATCAGAACAATCCAAATCCTGGCAAGGTGCTTTCTCACGCGGCAAAGCAGCGGAAGCGACGCATACAGTATGATCAATGCGCCAAAATACCAGAAATGCCACAGCCTGCCCCTTTGAAAAATCATGCCCTTAACAATGAGCTTGGGATAGTACAAAAATGTGGATATTGTGACCGTGCGGTGCAGCAGATCTCCCGTAAGATTGACGGCAAACAATACCCCGCCCCACAGAGCCACTACCTTTATGACCGAAACGATCTTTCGAAGGCTGTATTGCCAATCCACCGACGTTCGATTGAGCATGATGTACCCGCCGGACATGACAAATACAGGCACTGCAAATCCGCTGAGGTAGTATATGACAAAGCAGAAGGGTGAAATCTCCGGTCTCATGGTGTGAAGAGATACAACCGCAACACACGCGAAAATCTTGACCATATCGAGGTTGACATTACGTGCCGAACTTTTGGGTTTATCCATTTATTCAAACTCCCTGAAAAACAGATTTTGTTAATTCATCAGCGCCGGAATATTTTTCTCAGGCACAGATTAATTCTCAAACCTGACCCTGACGGCGTTGGCGTGAGCGGTAAGGCTCTCGTTCTCCGCCATGATCACTACGTCGTCCTTCACGGCCCGGAGCGCCGGCTCATTGTAATAGATGAAGCTGGATTTCTTGATGAATGTATCCACCGAAAGCGGTGAGAAGAATCTCGCCGTGCCGCTGGTGGGAAGCACATGATTCGGGCCTGCAAAGTAATCACCCAGCGGTTCGGGGGCGTAATTGCCGAGGAACACGGAACCGGCGTTGTCAAGTCTGCCGATGTATTCCATGGGATTTTCCACGCAGACTTCCAGGTGTTCCGGCGCCAGCTCGTTGGCCATGTCCACCGCCTCGTCAAGCGATTGACAGACGATGATGCCGCCGTAATTGGCGATGGATTCCTCAATGATCTCGCTGCGGGACAGAAGGGCGCACTGACGGACAAGCTCTTTGTCGGTCTCTTCGGCAAGCTCGGCGCTTGTGGTGACAAGTATCGCCGAGGCAAGTTTATCGTGTTCCGCCTGACTCATGAGGTCGGCTGCGAGGAATTTCGGATTGGCCTTTTCATCGGCAACAATGAGTATCTCGCTGGGACCGGCGATCATGTCGATATCGACCGCGCCGTAAACCAGCTTCTTGGCCGTGGCGACAAAGATATTGCCGGGGCCGACAATCTTATCCACCTTCGGTATGCAGTCTGTTCCGTAGGCAAGAGCGCCGATGGCCTGTGCGCCGCCGCAGAGGAACACCCTGTCCACGCCGGCAATCGCCGCAGCCGCAAGAATTTCACGGTTCGCCCTTCCGTCTTTGCCGGGAGGCGTTGCCATAATGATCTCCTTTACACCGGCGATCTTGGCGGGAATGACATTCATCAGCACCGAAGAAAAGAGCGCAGCCGTGCCGCCGGGAACATAAACGCCGACCCTGTGCAGGCCGCGTATTCTCTGACCTAAGATCACGCCGTTTTCCTTGGCGGTCAGCCAGCTCTGCTGCACCTGCCGCTCGTGGAAATCTTTTATATTCGCTGCCGCTCTCTTCATGGCAGCGATTAATTCACCGTCACATTCCTTTTCAGCGCCGTCGATGACTTCCCTCGGCACCTCAAAATATTCGGGATCGGCGCAGTCGAATTTGGCGGTGTAAGCCTTGACCGCCTCATCTCCCTTTGCCTTGATGTCGGCAAGAATGCCGGAGACGATCTCCGTCACCTTCCTGTCGGTCTCGCCGCTTCTCTCCCGGAGCCTTGCAAGAAACTCCCTCTCGGCAACACCGTCCGCCTTTACGATTTTGATCATTTTTCAATTTCCTCCTAAAAAAATACAATCCGGCGCAAAGCGCTCAGTCATTATTCATTATTCAGTATTCGCTATTCGCTTGGCAGCTTTGCCAACAATTTGTGAACGCAAATCGTTTACAAAGCTTTGCTCTTGTACAAAGCTTTGCTCTTGTACAAAGCTTTGCTCTTGTACAAAGCTATGCTCTTGCCCCTTGCCCGCCCTCACGGAAACCAGTCAATGTCACGGTGATAAGAGTAAACAATAAAGATGCGTTTATACGGTGTCGGGGCATAACAATGAATGTACTGCATCCTGCCCCCGGACGCATCTTAAAGTGCAGCCTAACGCCGCTGCGTGGCGTCGACATTCGCCCTGTCATCCGTTACCTCTGTGATAAGCATCAAAAATTCAGTTTTCAATAAGCTCGGTCGTCCAGTTGGTCTGCTGAAGCAGATTATTCAGGTTTCTGAGCTGTTTAGCCATTTCGTCAGTCTCCTTCTGAAGCTCTCTGACGGAAACAGTGGGAAGAATTTTGATTTCGCAATGTCTTGCACGGCTGGCGGTACTGCTTGCCGTACTGATCAGCTGACGGTAAACCGACATTTTTAAAACCAGCGCGTCTTTTTTGGCAATCATTGCGGTAAGTGTCTGACCGTTGACTGAAATGCCGCAATTTGTCTGATTGATACAGCATATGAGCCATTCCAGCCTTTTTACGCTTTCATTCAGTTCATTGAGCAGGTCATTCGGATCCTCCGCCGGATGTTCGCCCTCCTGCACAAAGGCGTTATTTTCCAGCCTGCTCTTGAGCTGCTGGATACGGATGTTCAGATCCGCTCTTTCCTGCAATGCTTCGGCTAATTTCATATCTCACAACCTCCGATTATGACTGGCTTCCGAACCAGAAGTAGACCTCTGAGTCGTGCCTGAAGGTGAAAAATACCGACCGGCTGTTCGGAGAACAGAGGCAGGTGGCGTTGTATTCACTGCCGTTCATGTCATATCCGAAAAAGCTGTGGGATTTTTCGTTGATCTCGGCGTATTCCCCGATGGGATCAGGGCTGTCTTTCATAACGAAGGCAACTGTGATTTCATCCCAGTACTGCTTGGGCAGCTCGTCGGAAAGCTCCAGCTTATAAATGGTGTTCTCATAGTCTATCTCTCTCTTTTTGGAGGTGTACTGGTCAAAAAATCCGATGTCCTTGCTGTCCATGTTCTCTACGATCTTTTTGCTTACCGAGTCATAATCCTCGACAGGCACAAGGCTGACGGTTTCATTTCTGAACACGCTGTCATTGCAGCAGAGCATCGCATACAGGCCGTCCGTCACCTTGACAAAATTCTGTAAGGAACAGTATTTGGTCTGGCCGAAATGAATTCGGGCGAGACAACCGGGAAATGTCTCGTCGATCTGATTGGGTTCAAAATCCTGTTTGCCGTGCAATTCACTGGTCACAACAAAAACATTCAGATCGCCCTTGGCCTGGTTTTTGAAATACTTTGACACCGTGCTGTTGATTTTGTCATAAATGCCTTTGCACTGAGACTCTTTTTCAGCGATGACAATCAGATTGTCCGAGGTGACCGAAATGGGATTGTGAACCGCATAATACTCCGGCGTTGTGTCATAATAGCCGTTGTACATGCTGTATTTGTATTCTTTTCCGCCTCGCTCGTATCTGTAAACCATATTGAAGGTCTGTGACCATTCGTTGACATAGTCAAAAAGGAGGCCCATTTTCTCAAACATCGGAAGCCAGACATCACGCAGCAGCGCTTCGTTGATCGGCTCTGACTGGCGGTCGTCATAAAACATGTCCTCTTCCGAGTCATAAAAGGCGTGTACGCCGCTGTTGAACGAGATGAAGAAGTCGTCCTTGTACTCGTCGCCTTCGGCTGCCTCGCACTTCTTGACTTTGAATCCTCGTTTGTACTTTTCCTGCATGTATTGCTCCGCCAGTTTGCTCACTTCATCGGCGCGTTCTCTTTTTTTGATCATATCCTGAACCGATTCACAGCCTACGGCGAACATCGGCAGAAGCATGGCGGCGGCAAGCAGCAGCGCAGCCTTCCTGGTGACGCAGGTCAATCTTTTCAGCATTTCTTTTTTCATCAGTAATACACCCCTCAATGGTATTATTGTTTGTGATGCTTCTCACTCAGCATTCGTTTTTTTCCGTCTGCTCATGACGCACATTTTTTCGACGGAAACAAATCCCTGGCTCGCATAGAAATCCTCGCTCGATGCGCCCCGCATGGTCAGCAGGTAGACGCATGTCACGCCTTTGCGGTCGAGATAGTCGGTGAATTCCTTTATCATTGCGCTGCCGATACCGTGACCCTTCATGTCGTTGGCAACGCAGAACTCCAGTATCTGGAAGTGCATGCCGTCATAGGATTGCTCGCCGTGACCCATGATCAGACCTACGAGCCTGTCATCACGGTATTCCGCGGCGCCGCAGAAATTCGGCATGCGCATGATATCACGCAGCCGGGTCCGTGCCTGATCGAAACTCCAGAGATCGTTCCACGGCGGAGCGTTGAATGTATCCGTAAAAAGGACGGTCAGTTCGTCAAGCATATCCGGAACAATCTTTTTCATCATACCGCATCACCCCAAAATCGCCTCTTCCATCTTCTGGGCAAGATCCTCTATCTCCGCCTTGCGAAGCTTGAGGCTCGCCGTGTTGCAGATCAGTCTGGCCGATATCGGGCAGACATCCTCCTTGACTTCCAGACCGTTTTCACGCAGAGTCGTGCCGGTCTCCACAATGTCGACAATCGCATCCGCCAGCCCCAGAAGCGGAGCAAGCTCCACGGAGCCTTCTATCTTGATGACGCGCACGTCCATTCCCTTGGATTCAAAATACCGGCGGGTGACATTGGGATATTTGGTGGCAATGGTCTTGGTGCTGAATCCCGCAAGCGCATCCACGCCCTTTTTGCCCGCGACGGCAAACTTGCACCGTCCGAAGCCCAGATCCAGTATCTCGTAAAAGCATGAACCGTTTTCCATGATGGTGTCCTTGCCTACCACACCGAGATCGCAGACGCCGTTCTCCACATAGGTGATGACATCGGGAGCCTTAGCAAGCACGACTTCTATGCTGTCTCCGATCGGGAGAATGAGCTTCCTTCCCTTTTCCTTCACAGCCGTGCAGTCGTAGCCTATTTTCTCAAACAAGGCGACGGTGTCTCTTTCCAGCCGGCCCTTGGTGAGCGCAATTCTCAAAGGTTTCATCTTTTCACTCCTCTCAAAGCACGATGATCTCAATGTCGTCCCCGACATAATCGACACGGGATATTCCCTTGGCTTTGGCGTATTCCCTGGCTTCTTCTATGGTGTCGCAGACGGAATATTCGTAAATATGCTTTTCACCCGCCAGCTTGGCGGCGTATTGAAGCGCCTTAATCTCAAAGCCCTCCTCTGAATGGACAAGTATCTGGGGAATCTTGGCGGTCACATTCCGTGTATGGCTGCATGCCTTGGTCAGCTCATTCAGATCGACCGCAAAGCCGCAGGCAGGCGTCGGAAAGCCGAACTTCTCCAGCAGATCGTCGTACCTTCCGCCCGAAAGCACCTTGTTGCCCGAACCGTGCGCATAGGCCGTGAAGACCACGCCGGTGTAATAATCCTTGCGGTGGACGATGCCGAAGTCGAAGATCAGCTTGTCGCCTAATCCCAGCTGCGACAGTCTGCCGTAGATGTCGCCCAGATAGTCGAGATATTCCGTCACGCCGCAGCCTTCAAACAATTCATACGCCTGACTGAGAACCTCGGCACCGCCGAACATTCTTGGAAGCTGGCGAAGCGCCCGGACCGAGCTGCTGTCCGGAAGCGTCTCCAGCGCTTCCGCCAGTGCGCCGTAATTCTTGGAGTCGATGTAATCACGCAGCTCTTCCCTGGTTTCATCCGTAACATTGAGGTTTTCGGCGAGCGCCTTGAATATGCCGGAATGGCCTATCTCAAACCGGAAGTCCTCCAGATTGGCCCTCAGGGAATTGATGGCCATCACGATCACCTCAAGATCGGCCTTTCTGCCGCCCGCGCCGATCAGTTCAATGCCTGCCTGCGGCGTCTGGTCGCTCTCTCCCCGCAGACTCTGGCTGATGGCAAAGCTGGTCTGTGAATAGTACACCCTGATGGGAAGCTGCGCATTGCTCAGCTTGGTGGCTGTCATCCGGGCTATCGGGAGCGTGTTGTCAGGACGAAGCACCATCAGTCTGCCTTTATTGTCGCTGAGCTTGTACATGCTGTCCATTGATATGGAGGAATCGCCCAGATTGAACACATCGTAGAATTCAAGGAACGGCGTGCGCACCTCATTGTAACCGCCGCGCGCGAACATTTTGCAGATTTTGGATTCCACCGCACGGCGATCCACACATTCCGAAAAGAGCAGGTCGCCTGTTCCTTCAGGAGTAATTTTGTAATTTTTTCTCAAATAAGCTCAACTCCGATTTTGATTTAGCGTTTGCTTTAGCGTGCTACTATGATAACACGCTATTATAAGAAAGTCAACAGTTTGACCCTGTCACATTCCATTTTCGCCGATAGGTACAAAATATTTCATTCAGTCCCTGCGGACATGTGAATTTTTGTACATACCGCCTTTTATTATATAAATCCGGCCGGATCAGAAATCAAACAGGCTGACCTGATTGCTCTCCGCCATGCCTTTGAGAACGCCCGCATCCTCCAGAATTTCCATCACGCCTTTGGACACGCCGGAATGCATCTGCACGTCGCTCTTGGACATGAACCGATAGCCGCCGGCCCGTGATTCCACAAGGCTGATGGCCGCCGCTTCGCCCAGTCCCTTCAATGTGGTAAACGGCAGACGAACCTGCTTGTCTTCCATCAGGAATTTCTTTGCGGCGCTCTTGTACAGGTCGACCGGAAGAAACACCACGCCGCGCTCCCTGGCTTCATTGAGAATCTGGAGAGTGGCAAGCTTATTCTGCTCCTTGACGGTGGCGCCTCTGCCCTTCGCATCAAGTTCCCTGATGACCGCTTTGAGATTACGCATGTCTGAGGTGGCAAGCTCCGCGTCAAATTCATCGGCACGCACCGTGAAGTAGGCCGCGTAATATTCCTCGGGCGTATGCACCTTGTACCATCCCAGACGAAGGGTGGCTATCATATAGGCGGCGGCGTGCGCCTTCGGGAACATATATTTGATCTTGAAGCAGGAATCAATATACCACTGCGGCACCCCGTTGTCCTTCATCGTCTGCACATGCTCATCGGTCAGAAGCTTCTTGGCGTTGCCTTTTCGCACGATTTCCATGATTTTGAAGGACATCTGGTTGGGAACGCCTTTGGCAATCAGATAGGTCATGATGCTGTCTCGTGTACCGATAACTTCCGAAATCGTACATGTGCCGTTGGCGATAAGCTCCTGCGCATTACCCAGATAAACGTCGGTGCCGTGAGAAAGTCCGGCAATCTGAAGCAGGTCGGAAAAAGTCTTTGGCTGGGTGTCAATGAGCATCTGGCGCACGAAGTTGGTTCCGACTTCCGGCAGCGAGAAGGTACCCGTCTGGCTGAAGCACTGTTCGGGCGTGATTCCCAGCGCCTCGGTCGATGTAAAGAGACTCATCACCTGAGGATCGCTCATGGTAATGCCCGAAATAGGCACGCCGGTGTATTCCTCAAGGTACTTGTAGATGGTCGGCACATCGTGTCCGAGCTCGTCAAGCTTCAGGATGGTATCATGTATGGAATGGAAGTCGAAGTGAGTGGTAATGGTGTCGGAATCCTTCTTGTCGGCAGGGTGCTGCACCGGGCAGAAATCCTCCACCTCCATGTCTCTGGGAACAACCACCATGCCGCCGGGATGCTGGCCCGTGGTGGACTTAACGCCCATACAGCCCAGCTTGAGACGTTCCACTTCCGCCGAGGGCAGATGAAGTCCCATTTTTTCCTCGTAGCCTTTGACGTAGCCGTAAGCCGTCTTTTCGGCGACGGTGGAAATGGTGCCGGCTTTAAAGACGTTGTCCTTGCCGAATAATTCCTCGGTGTACTTGTGAACCTTCGACTGTACTTCGCCCGAGAAGTTAAGGTCGATATCCGGCTGCTTGTCTCCGTTGAAGCCGAGGAAGGTTTCAAAGGGAATCTCGTGGCCGTCACGGTTCAGTTCGGCGCCACATTCGGGACATTTTTTGGGCGGCAGGTCAAAGCCGGAGCCGTACTCCAGGCTTTTTTCGAAGAACTGGCTCCACTTGCAGTTCGGGCAGACGTAGTGCGGCGCCAGAGGATTAACCTCCGATATGCCCGACATGGTGGCGACAAATGACGAACCCACCGATCCTCTCGAACCGACCAGATACCCGTTATGCTCGGAATAGGCAATCAGCTTCTGCGCCGTCATATACATGACCGCAAAGCCGTTGCCGATGATGGAATTAAGTTCCTTGTCAAGACGCGCCTGCACGTATTCCGGCAGAGGATCGCCGTATATCGCATGCGCCCTGGCCGTGGAGATATCCCGAAGCTGCTGTTCGGCGCCTTCGATGGACGGCGGAAAAACACCGTCCGGAATGGGTTTGATGTCCTCCACCATATCGGCGATTCTGTTGGTGTTGGTGACGACGATTTCGTACGCCTTTTCGGGCGGCAGATAGTCGAATTCGGCCAACATTTCCTCGGTCGTCCTTAGGTAGAGCGGAGCCTGTTTGTCCGCGTCTGAGAATCCCTGCTGCACCATCAGCACTTTGCGAAATTCGGAATCCTCCGGATCCATGAAATGCACGTCGCAGGTGGCGACGACCGGTTTATTGAGTTTGTCGCCTAACGCTATGATCTTCTTGTTGATGTCGATCAGGGCCTGTCTGTCCTTGACTTTGCCGTCACGCAGCATGAATTCATTGTTGCCCAGGGGCTGCACTTCCAGATAATCATAGAAGGAGGCTATATTTTCAATGTCCTTTTCGCTGCGGCCGAGGAGTATCGCCTGATACAGCTCTCCCTGTTCGCAGGCGCTTCCCAGAATCAGTCCCTCACGGCGTTTGATGATCTCGCTGCGGGGAATTCTCGGCTTGCGGTGAAAGTGCTTTAAGTTGGAAGCCGAAATCAGCTTGTAGAGATTCTTGAGTCCCACAAGATTTTTGGCTAAGATGATCTGATGATTCGGGCGCAGCTTGGTGGTATCGGTGGACTTGGCCTTGGTGTTGATGTCCCTGACGCAGGCCACTTCATATTCATTGGCCAGCAGCTCAAATTCCTTCTGGACGATCTGCGCCAGAGCCAGCGCATCGTCGCACGCCCTGTGGTGCTCAAAGGGCGGAATTTCGAGATATTCGCCCACCGTGTCGAGCTTGTGATTTTTCAGGCTGGGATGAAGCGCACGGGCCAGCGGCACGGTGTCGATATACACCGGGTCAAATTCAATCCCGCAGCGCTCGCAGGCCGCCTTCATGAAGCCTATGTCGAAATTGGCGTTGTGGGCGATGAAGACGGGATTCTCGCCGCTGTATTCCAGAAAAGCCCTCACCGCTTCGTTCTCATCGGGAGCGTCCTTCACCATCTCGTCGGTAATGCCCGTCAGCTCCACAATCTTCTGCGGAATGGATATGTGAGGATTGACAAATGTGTTGAATTTGTCGAGAATCTCGCCGCCCTTATAACGGACAGCGCCGATTTCGGTGATTCTCTCGGAAGCCGCACTCAGGCCGGTTGTTTCCAGGTCGAACACAATGAATTCGCCGTCGATCGGGCGGTCGTCCTCTCCCTTGACGATATCCACCATGTCGTCGATGTAATAGGCTTCAATGCCGTAAAGAATCTTGATGGGCTTGCCGTCCTTTTTGCATGCTTTTGCGGCGTTCATGGCGTCCGGGAAGGCCTGCGCCACACCGTGATCGGTAATGGCAATGGCCGGCATGCCCCATTCGGCGGCACGCTGCACCAGCTTCTTGGTAGGAGTCATGGCGTCCATGGCCGACATATTGGTATGCAGGTGAAGCTCCACACGCTTGACCTCGGCGTTGTCAGTGCGCTTTGTCTCCTTCATGGCGGCAATACACTGGGGACGTATGGCGAATTCGTGGTCGAAATCGTCAAATTTATAATCGCCCTGAATCGCTACGCATTTGCCGTCTCCGAGTGAACCTAAGAATTCGCAGTCGTCTTTTTTGGCGATCATCTTGACCGTGACCGAGGAGGTCTTGTCGGTGACCGCAAAGGAGATGATCTTTTTGTCTCCCGCCTTGGTGTCCTTGACGGCGTAACCGAATATCGTACCGTAGACCGTAACCTTTTTGTAGTTGGGATTGAGATCAACCATCGGCACGGCCGGAATGTTCTTCGGCGTGCCGTAAATGATCTCCGGATCGTGATATTTCTCAGGGATGCCTTCAAATGTCAGATTGGCAGCTCCCTCCTGCACCTTGACTTTCTTTACTCTCGCCTGACCGGTGAATTCCGGACGGTCGGGCATGGGCGGCGGCGCCGGTTCCGACGCCTCCCACGGAGGAGGATCGCCCGACGGAGGAGCGCTTGGCTGGGAAGGTTCGGGAGCAGGCGGCGGCGCCGGCAATTCGACACGCCGGGATGCCGTCTCATCAAATCTCAGCCTGATCTCCACGTTTTTTCCGAATTCCTCCCGCACCAGATTGACAAATTCATCGCTGAAATGCTTTTCGGCAAGCAGCGCTAAGGCATTGTGGGCAAGCTCGCACTCCACCACACTGTTGGCGCTGTCCCACGTCCATTTGCAATTGACGAACGAGCCGTTGACGGTGGAGATTCTCCGCTTCAGTTCCATCACCATATCGCCCAGTACCGACTTGTTGAAGCACTTTTCGGGAAAATGCGGCCGTATCATGACCGAGGAAAAACCGTAGCTTTCGCGTATGTCGTGTTCGGCTTTAAAGAGCAGCTCACGGTCGATGTATTCGCAGAAATCCGCCCACACCGTCATCGCGCAGCATTTGTCCGCAAAGCGTATGCGGGTGATCTCTCCGTCGCTGATCTGTCTGACGTTGTAGCTGTCTGCCGCTTCTAAAAATATATCTGTGATTTTACTTGTCATTCTCTGCAAGTTCTCCTTACCCGGAACCTTCTTCCGTCAGTGAATGTACATTGACTGAAGATCCTTTTCTTCGCAATAGGCATAAAATTCATCCATCGTCATGGTTTTCATGCAGTCCCTGAAGCATCTGTCGTCTATCAGGGTGAATTCGCTCAGAGGCACATTGTTGAGCAGATAGCCGTTTTTGACCAGAAGCAGCTGCAGATGCTTGTCATCGTGCCATTCATCGTCTTTTTTGTATATCGTAAAATTATCGCGGTTTTCCTTGAGCTTCTTGCCGTCGTCCACCACATGCCAGCAGTCGTCATAATAATACGCCAGAATAAAGCTGTCGGAAGCCTCGTTTTTGGATATCATATGAAGCGGCCGGCTGAAGCCTTCCCCGACGCTCTTGTCGGCATTGTTGCCGATGGGCATGATGGAAAAGACCACAAAGTAATATCCGTAATAGCAGGTCGGCACCATCAGCGCCGCCACCAATAGTCCCGTCATGATCTTGAGAGCGATTGACAGTTTCCGGTTTCTCTTGTATTTCTTGATCTTTTCCTCTGTGGAAATCTTTTTTTTCTTTGCCATATTGATAAACCTCCGTACTGTTTATTTTTCTTTAGACCTGCGCATGCTTTTGAGCAAATCGGCGGTGACACTGACTGCCGCGTCAACCGTACTGTTGGCGGCCTTTCTGATTTTGCGCCTGCTTTTTCTCGAAAGCCTTACATTTTTCATTTCTGACATCGCTTTCAGCGCCAGCACATGTGTTATTTTCATCCTTCACACCATCGCTTTACTTTGGCAGAGCCTTGATCTTTCGCCTCACCAGCGAAATTGTCGTCTGTGCGGCAGCCGTCGCCGGCCGGCCGATATATGACCTCACGGTCTTATTCAGTTCACGCCTGAGCAGCCGTCTGTGCCTGCCTTTCAGACCGACTCCTTTGAGCAGTCCGGTACGGATCCTGTAATGTCTGATGGCCGCCATGCTGCCGCCTCCTTTTGCTGAATTTCCTATTGCCGATTGTATAAGTTGAAAAAGCCGATAATACTGGGGATTGGGCTTTTTTGATACGAGTGACTTTTCTCCAGTCCTGGGAAGTTTTTTTGATTTTTGCCTTTTCCGTATTCGCCCGACCCCGTTTTAATCTAAGTGCGTTTTGCTCGCTCAGCTTCGCTTCGCTCGTGGTGGCTCTGCCCCCACCGCCCCCGCAAGGACGCTGCCCTTGACCCGGCAGGGAACCAGTCCCCTGCACCCCGCGCTCGCATTCGCTCGCTTAATTGGCGCTGCGCGCTTTCCTGTTTTTGTTTTCTTTAACAATCGCCTGCTGAATTTCCTATTGCCGATTGTATCATGCGGAAAATGCCTGAAATCGGGGGATTGGCGGATTCGGATCAATCAGCTTTTTCTCCGATTCGGGACTATGACCGGCGTCACAGCAATTCTATTTCCTTCAGCAGCTCGCTGAGAAGCTCCTCCTCCGGCACCTTGCGAAGCACCTCGCCTTTTTTGAAGATGAGTCCGCAGCCAACGCCGCCGGCTACTCCGATATCTGCTTCTCTGGCTTCACCCGGGCCGTTGACCACACATCCCATGACGGCCACCTTGATGTCCTTATTGACATCCTTCAAAGCCTCCTGCACGTCCTCGGCCAGCTTGATCAGGTCGATTCTCGTGCGTCCGCAGGTCGGACAGGAGACAAACTGAATGCCGCCCTTGCGTATGTCCAGTCCTCTCAGAATATCCTTGGCGGCGTAAACTTCACGCACCGGATCGGCTGTCAGGGACACACGGACGGTATCGCCTATACCGTCCATCAGCAGCGAACCCAGACCTGCCGAGGATTTGATCAGACCCATGCGTTCGGTGCCGGCTTCGGTCACGCCGAGATGCAGCGGATAATCGCATCGCTCGGCGGCAATGCGGTAGGATTCCACCATTGTCTGAACGGTAGAGGATTTCATGGAAATAACCGTGTCATAAAAATCGAATTTTTCCAGCAGCGAAACATGATAGAGAGCGCTTTCCACCAGCGCTTCGGCTGTCGGCGCGCCGTATCTGGCCAGAATGGATTTCTCCACCGAACCGGAATTCACGCCTACTCTGATGGGAATGCCGCACTGACGGCAGACGTCGACCACCGCCTTGACCCGGCTCTCATCCCCGATATTGCCGGGATTGATGCGGATTTTGTCCACACCCGCCGCGGCGGATTCTATGGCCAGCCTGTAGTCAAAATGAATGTCCGCCACGATCGGCACCGAAACGGCTTCCTTCAATGCCGCAATGAGCTTGACCGCAGGCATATCCGGCACTGCCGCGCGGATGATCTCGCAGCCGGCCGCTTCAAGCGCCTTGGCCTGTGCCACGCTGCCTTCGATGTCGGTGGAAGGCTTGTTGAGCATGGACTGAATGGTGATCGGAGCGTCTCCGCCTATGTAAATATTGCCGACCTTTACTTTTCTGCTTTTTCTTCTTTCCATTGAAAATCCGTCCTTTCATAAAATTCATTATTGATGTTCCGGAAAAACCGTACAATTATCCGAGTTTAATGATTTAAAATCATTATACCATATAATTACCCGAATGACAAGGAAATTCATTCATGCATGAAAAAAAGTTGTAGGATCTATGTACTTTAGCGGCCAATGACTGTATAATGGAATTATCAGATTGAACCGACAGGAATGATTCACCCATGCATGAGGTCTTTGCCCAAAGCATACTCTCTCCCAAAAACGGAATGAATATTTACCGGGGCTGCTCTCACGGATGCATTTACTGCGACTCACGCAGCAAATGCTACGGGATGACCCATGAATTCGAGGATATCGAGGTAAAAATCAACGCCCCTGAGCTGCTTGAAAGAGCGCTTCGCAAAAAGAAAACCGGCTGCATGATAGCAACCGGCGCAATGTGCGACCCGTATCTTCATATCGAGGAAAAGCTCAGGCTCACACGGCAATGTCTTGAAATCATAGAACGGTACGGCTTCGGGCTGTCAATTCTGACCAAATCCGCAAGAATTCTGCGTGATCTGGACCTGCTCAAAAAAATCAACGAAAAATCCAAATGCGTCGTCCAGATGACCCTCACCACCTATTCCGAAGACCTTTGCCGCATTGTCGAGCCGAATGTCTCCACCACCCGGGAACGGTTTGAAGTGCTGAAAACCATGCGGGACAACGGGATTCCCACCGTGGTCTGGCTCTGTCCCATTCTCCCCTTCATCAACGATACCATTGAAAACCTCACCGGCATTTTGAATGACTGCATTCAGGCGGAGGTCAAAGGAATTGTCTGCTTCGGTATGGGACTGACCCTGCGGGAAGGAGACAGGGAATATTATTACGATGCGCTGGACAGACATTTTCCAGGACTCAAGCAAAAATACATCGCCGCTTACGGCAATGCCTATGAACTTCCATCTCCCAACAGTGCGATTCTGATGAAGTATTTTCGCGCCGCATGCAGTGCAAACGGCATTTTGTATCATCCGCACGATGTATTTGGCTATCTGAGTGAATTTCCCGATGACGTCTTTGAACAGACCTCGCTTTTCTGAATTCCGGCGGTTGACGGAGCGGAATCATTATTTCCTACGCAGTACGGCAAGTGCGGCGCAATGCCTTACCGTAAAGGCGTCTGTGCCTTCGGGCAGCTCCTGACCGAGCATCCGCCAATGCTCCTGCTCCCACTGGGCAAGCGCTTCGCCCGACAGCGACGCGCCTACACCCCGGCAGGCCTTCATCCGGCCGTGCCAGCTCTCTTTGGTGAAAGGCACATCCAGATAATACTCCTCGTGCTCCACAAGGTCGAAATACTGAAAGGCCGCCTCCGGAATGTCTATCGGTTTGAACCTCTCCCCTGCTCCCGACCAATTTGGACTGTATTTCAGGACAACCTCTTCGCTGGCCCGGGCGATTTCATCCTCATACGGAAGCCACGCCATGTAGAGAATCAGCAGCTTTCCGCCCGGTTTGAGCATTTTGCGGAGCATCGGCATCACTTTGTCGTGGTCAAAATACCAGAAGCACTGGCAGGCGGTGATGACGTCAAAGGATTCTTCGGGAAAATCCAGTTTTTCCGTCGGCACGGCAAGAAAGTCGATAGCCATTCCCGCCTCTCCCGCAAGGCGCTTGGCCTGGGCAATCTGCTCGGGGGAAATATCCGTCCCTGTCCACGTTGCTCCGAACCGGAACATATTTCTCGGAAGCACGCCTGTCCCGGTGCCGATGTCAAGCACATTCTGCCCTTTGACACAGAGTCCTCTGGCAACAATCTTCTCATAGAAAAGTTCAGGATAAATATCCCTGAATCTGGCGTAATCCTCCGACGTTCTACCCCAGTCGAAGGCCTTTCCGCCGTCTATCCTCTTGTCCACAATCTCCATATGAATTCTCCTGCTCTTTATTTTTTTTGAATTAACCAAAAGGCAATCTGCCCGGTGAGGACAAATTGCCTTTTTCTTTAGCGTATAGATAATCGCATCAGAAGAGCGACCAGACATCCTTGATGGTGATGATGATCATCAAAAGTATCAGGAGCGCAAATCCAACAAAATGGACGATTCCTTCCTTCTCCGGGTCAATCGGCTTGCGCCTGATGCCCTCGATGATGACGAAGAGCAGCCGTCCGCCGTCAAGTGCCGGCAGAGGAAGCAGATTGAAGATGCCAAGGTTGACGGTAATGAGCGCCATGAAGTTGATGATATTATTCAGACCGTCTATGAAGCTGTACTTGAAGCCGGCCTCGGCAACCTGCCCGATGGCCGATGCCATTCCGACCGGGCCGGACACCTCGTTGAATCCGACTCGTCCCGTCACCATCATGATGATGCTGGAGTAAATCATCCTCACATAAGCGTATGTTTCCGAGAAGGTGTTGGAAAGCACCGTCCAGACGTTTTTGTCCACCCGCTTGACTTTGAAATCAATGGTGGTGTAGGATGTGCCGTTGTATTCCTCGACCTGCATTTTGAGGTCGTTGAATTCCAGCTTTTTGCCGTCGCGCTTAACGGCTATGTCCAGCACGCCGTCCCTGGCGGTAGAAAGCGCAAAGTTGATATCGGTAGCGCAGTAGGTGCGGTATCCGTTGATGGAATAAATGTCGTCACCCAGCTGAATTCCGGCGTTGACGCTGGTGGAATCGCTCACCAGGTAGGCAATCTTGGTGGAAGCATAGTAAGGCTGCTGCACCTGAATGATGAACATGAACACGATGCCGAGAATGATATTCATCAGTGCGCCTGCCGCCAGAATAATGCCGCGCTGCCACCATTTTTTGTTGTTGAGGGCGCGTTCATCGTCGCTGTCCTCATCCTCGCCTTCCATGGCGCAGTAGCCGCCGATCGGAATGAGTCGGAGCGAATAGAGCGTTTCCTTGCCCTGCTTTGAAATAAGTTTCGGACCCATGCCGAGTGCGAATTCATTGACCTTGACGCCGAATTTTTTTGCTGTGATAAAGTGTCCGAATTCGTGTATTCCTATAATCATCGCAAAGAGAATAACGGCGATAATGACAGTCAGAACAATGTAAATTGGTGAAATATTGACCACTCCCTGCTAATTAATTTCTTATATCATTCCCGAAGCCGACATCACATATTCACGTGCCGCCTGATCGCACGCCAATACGTCCTCAACCGTGAAGCTGTCCACCTTCGGCTGGCGATCCATCGCTTCCCAGACGTATTTTCCGATGTCGAGGAATCCGATTTTTTTCCTGAGAAACAGCTCAACCGCCTTTTCGTTTGCGCCGTTGGCGGCTGCCGGAGCAAGACCGCCCCGACGCATCGCCTCTTTGCAGGCTTCCAGACAGACGAAGGTCTCGGTGTCCGGCCGGTAGAAGGTCAGCTTGCCCACTTCAAACAAATCGAGCGGCTTTGCCGGCGAAGGCACCCGATCGGGATAGCTGATGGCGTATTGAATGGGAATTCTCATGTCGGGCGTGCCGAGCTGGGCAATCACCGAATTGTCGCAGTATTCCACAGCGGAATGAATGATGCTCTCCCGCTGCACTACCACTTCAATATCGTCAACGCCCTTGTCAAAGAGCCACGCCGCTTCGATAACCTCCAGGCCCTTGTTCATCAGGGTGGCGGAATCAATGGTGATTTTGGCTCCCATGCTCCAGTTCGGATGCTTCAGTGCCTGTTCGGGTGTAACGTCGAGCAGTTCTTCCCTCTTTTTGCCGAAGAACGGACCGCCTGAGGCGGTGAGGATAATTCTGCGGAAGGCATGCGCTCCGGGAGATCCTTGCAGACACTGGAATATGGCGGAGTGTTCGCTGTCCACAGGAAGGATCGGTACGCCCTTTTCCCGTGCCGCCTTCATCACCCGCTGACCGCCAGCGACCAGCGTCTCCTTGTTGGCCAGCGCCAGATCCTTGCCCGACTCAATGACAGCCAATGTCGGGATAAGTCCCACCATGCCGACAACCGAATTGAGCACCACGTCATTCTGCTCAAGCGTGGCCGCCTCGATAAAGCCGTCCATGCCTTGCAGCACCTTGATGTCCGTGTCGGCCAATTTGATTTTCAGCTCGGAAGCGGCGGCTGCGTCCATGACGGCCACCACATCGGGCCTGAATTCTCTCGCCTGCTTTTCCAGCAGGTCAATGCTTCGGTTGGCACACAGTGCCGTTACATGCAGACCCATTCCCCGCACCACATCGAGTGCCTGTGTACCGATGGAGCCGGTCGAGCCGAGGATGGCGATATTCCGCCTTTTTTTGTAGTTATTTATTTCAGTCATATCAATAAATCCTATTAATTGTGAGCATTAGGCACTGTTCAACAATAATCTGAACAATCTGGCTTGTCTTTTTTGCCTATGACTTCGTTGTCAAAGCTTGGAATACACCAAGTATTCCTGCGCTTCTCCGCCTTGTCATAGACAAAAAATCCCGCACCATCTTTGTCCATCTTATTTCCTCACAGTGCCTTATTTAAGAATCGGCAGCACCAAATTCAGCAGGAAAAAGGTCGGGCATACAAAAAGCACGCTGTCAAATCTGTCCAGAACGCCTCCGTGGCCCGGCAGCAGATTGCCGAAATCCTTGATGCCGTACTGACGCTTGATGGTGGAGAAAGAAATATCCCCGAACATCGACATCAGGATGCATATCGCCGTAATGACAGAAAGATTGACGTAATTCAGACCGCCCGCAGTATATCCCAGCACATCGGAATATACATACGCGGCGCCGAGTGAAATTATCATAGAAATGATAAATCCGCCGACTGAGCCTTCAATAGTTTTCTTCGGACTGAGCACCGGGGCAAGCTTGTGCCTGCCAAGCGCGCGTCCCACAAAATAGGCTCCTCCGTCGGCGACCCATGCCACCAACAGGCAGTAGGACACAAGAGCGATGCCTCCCGCATAGGAAGGCGTGCCGTCCGCGTTCTTCATCACACTGCCGAAAATCAGCTCCACCACCATGAACGGCAGTGAAACAAACATGGTGAGAATCATTGTCGTGCAGAGCGTCTCTATTCGCAGTACCGAGTGCTTCTTGAGCAGGATGGCAAACATCACAAAGATGAAGATCAGTGAGGCAGCCAATATGGCGCCGTACATCTTCAGTGCGTCGCCGAGGAACGGCGCCAGCATGACAGCCGTACCGTATGCAAAACACGGCAGGTAGATAATCCTGACCTTGCCTGCTCCGGCTGTTTTGAGAGCTTCATGTATGCCGATAAGGCAGAGAACAAGCATTGCGCCGTTCAGGATAAACGGATAGAATACCGACGCCGCCAATATCGCAATGGCCGCAGGAATTCCGACCGCAGCGGTAAGCAATCTGGTTTTCATCTGATCACACCCCTCCGAAACGACGGTTTCTTCTTGAATATTCGTCGAGCGCACGCTCAAAATCCTCTGTGGTGAAATCCGGCCAGAGTATCTCGTCCATAAAGACATATTCGGAGTAGGCCGACTGCCACAGCAGGAAATTGGAGGTGCGGTATTCGCCGCTCGGACGGATAATCAGATCGGGATCAGGCTGCTCGAATGTGTACATGTGCCTGGAGAAAAGTCCGGCGTCAATATCCTCCGGCTTCAGCGTTCCGTCGGCCACTTCACCCGAAATCTCACGCACCGCCTTGAGAATCTCGTCCCTGCCGCCGTAATTCATGGCGATATTGAGCCTCATGCCGGTCTTGTCGGCGGATATCGCCTCGGTCTCGTGAATGAGCTGCTGGAGCTTCGGACTGAAAGCCGTTACATCGCCGATAAAGATGGTGCGGATGTTTTCCTCGCTGAAATCACGCAGCGCTTCTATGAGGTAATCGTAAAAAATATCCATCAGGGCATCAATTTCTTCCTTGGGACGTCTCCAGTTTTCGGTGGAGAAGGCGTAAACCGTCAGGTTTTTGATGCCTATGCTGTTGGCGTATCTGGTGATCTTTTTGAATGTGGCGGCGCCGACCTTGTGTCCTGCCTGCCGGGGCAGACCTCTCTTTTTCGCCCAGCGACCGTTGCCATCCATGATGATGCCTACATGCACCGGAAGGATGCGCTTGGAACGGTCAATGGACTCTTCCTTTTTCTTATTCTTGAATATCACGGCTGTCCTCTCTTTTTCATTATAATTTTTCCCGAAGCAACGTTAATCCCTCATTGACGCCGCTTTGTGCGTGCTTTATACGTGCTTTATGCGTGCTTTATGCGTAAAAAAACTCCCTTTAGGCAATGGCTGTAAAGGGAGCTTTCATATTTATGTGGAAGCACACCGTTGTATTGGCCGCCGCAGCCGCGAACTGCCATGCGTGGAAGGTCAGATTTCCATTATCTCCTTAGTCTTGTCTGCCGCCATTGTGTCAATTTGCTTGCAGTACTTGTCGGTGGTGTCCTGAATCTTCTTCTCGCCTTGTTTCAGGTCGTCCTCAGTAATTTCAGAGGCTTTTTTCATGGATTTGAGCTTTTCGATGGCGTCACGGCGGATGGAACGGATGGCCACCTTGCTGTCTTCGCCCATTTTATGAACATCCTTGGAAAGCTCCTTGCGGCGTTCCTCGGTGAGAGGAGGAAATACCAGGCGGATGATCTTGCCGTCATTCTGGGGATTAATGCCGATGTCGGCTTCGTTGATGGCTCTCTCGATGGCTCTGAGAGTGCCTGCGTCCCAGGGCTGAATGGTAAGCGTTCTTGCCTCGGGAACATTCACCACCGCAAGCTGATTGATGGGTGTGGGAACGCCGTAGTAATCGACATTCACCTTGTCGATGATGGCCGGATTGGCTCTGCCTGCGCGAAGGGTCTTGAATTCGCCGGCGAGCACGTCGAGTGTCTTTTCCATTTTTGCCTTCATATCGTCAATTGTCTTTTTCATGTTGCAAACCTTCTTTTCAATAAGTATAGTATTCCGCAAGCCGGATGGCTCATTCTCACTGATTTCGGAAAGGAATTCACGGAGTGACCAGCGTGCCGACATTCTCGCCCTGCATGGCTCTGACCATATCGTCCGGATTTTCCAGATTGAACACCTGGATCGGGATTTTATTTTCCCTGCACATGGTTGCGGCCGTGCCGTCCATAACCTGGAGATTTCTGATCAGCACTTCCTCAAATGTGATGGTGTCAAATTTAACCGCATCGGGATTCTTCTTGGGATCGCTGTCGTAAACGCCGTCCACCATCGTCGCCTTGAAAATGACGTCGGCGTCAATTTCTGCCGCTCTGAGCGCGGCGGCAAGGTCGGTGGAACAGAAAGGATTGCCCGTGCCGCAGCCGAATATCACGATTCTTCCCTTTTCGAGATGACGTACGGCACGATTGCGGATATAAGGCTCCGCAATCGTGTTCATCTGAATCGCAGACTGAACTCTGACCGTACAGCCGAGATGTTCAAGGGCATCTCCGACCGCAAGGGCGTTCATCTGGGTGGCGAGCATACCGATGTGATCGGCTCTGGTTCTGTCCATGCCTTCGGAACTTCTGCCTCTCCAGAAATTGCCGCCGCCAACCACAATACCGATCTGCACGCCCAGATCGGCGCACTTTTTGACCGACGTACAGATTCTGCGAACGACCTCGTTGTCAAGGCCGAAATGCTTGTCTCCGGCGAGGGCTTCGCCGCTCAGTTTGAGCAGCACACGGGAATATTTAGCCTGCATATCAATCATGCCTCTCTCGTTGATTTATCCGCAGCGGACAGAAAGCTATGCCGTTCTTCCGCTGCAGCACTTCCAATATATTCTACACAAATTACTCTAAAATGTAAAGGCTGAGGGCGCATTTTTATCAATTATTTTACAATTGAAGCCTTTACCGGGATAACAAATCAAGCCGGAGAATTCCGCGTCGCGGTTGATTTTCCGGCTTGATGATCAATTATTGTTCCGTATCGTATTGACAGCCGTCTGAGAATGTCTGAAGGAAACGGCTTTATTCCGCTGTCTCGGCGGCGAAATCAAAGATCTCGGTAACGGAAGAGGTGCCGTCCGCGGCTTCGTACACAATCACCACAGAGTAATGGGCCTCAGGATTCTCGACAACAGGCGTGACTTCGCAGAGCATGCAGTAGTTGGTGCCTGCGACAACCTGGGTGGCAAGCAGAGCGACAGGGCTGTAGGTTGCGCCGGCCAGTTCGGAAACGGCGCTTTCGAGAGCCTTCTTGGATTCGGCTGTCACTGCGGGTGTTTCGGGTGCGATCCAGCCGCCGTCAATGACTTCCTCCGTCACATTGACCTTGGCTTCCGAATTGAGGATTTCGGTAATCTCGCATTTGCCGTCAAGATTCTCGTAAACCGTTACAATTGCGTAGGTCGATTCGGCCTTCTCAGTGGCAGGGGTCAACTTGCAAAGAATGCGGTGATTGGTTCCGGCGACCACCTGGCTGCCCAAATAAGCTACAGGCTCATAGGTGGAACCCACCATTTCGGCAGTGGCCTTTTCCAGAACGGTTTTGACTTCGTCGGTGACCTCAGGCGATTCGGTGGCAGTCCAGCCGCCCACGATCACATCGCTGCCGGAAACATCCTTTTCGGTGGAGTCGTTGCCGCAGGCGGTCAGCGAAATGCCGATCATTGCGGCGAAGATGAGTGCGAACAGTTTTTTCATAATAATCATCCTTCCGTGAAAAAAGAGTATTAATTGATTGCTCTGCCCCGCAGGAGCTTTCGCAATATTTCAGGGATATTCTATCTCAGTCAACAGCATATGTAAAGCGTCATCAACTATTCTTATCAATTAATTTACAATTCAATAATATTTCCCTCAAAATGCGAAAAAAACCGGTGCGTGCGGTGCTGCATACTGCCGGCCTGATCATTTAAAGATAGGATTTGGTGCTGTTCATATCGGTCACAAAGTCGGGATTGTCGGCCTTGATGCGCTCATACAGCAGCGGAGCGTTGGTCACCCAATCCTCCCTCAGCTTTTCCGCATCGTGGTAGGTAATACCCACCAACTGCAGGAAGGCTGTCTCGCCGTAGACCGTCTGCTGCGGCTTCAGCTCGGTGTCGTTCACGATAAACAGGGAAGTCATCGCCGAATCAGGCATCGAGCGGCAGATGGATTCGCCGTTGCCAAGGACGTAATGGGTATGCTCGAACCATTTTCCTGAAGTATAGGTGTACCTTGCGAGATTGAGCATCATATCGGCTGCCCATATACATTCGTTCGGATCATCGGATTTCAGCTTCATGGTCATTTCATAGCCCCAGCCGTTGTATTCTCCGCCGAATGCCTCTTCATCGCCGTAAAGCACCGTCATTCCGAAGCTCACCAGATGAAGATATCCCTTGGGCGAACGATAGAAGGAAAATCCGTCGAGATAATTGTCCCCGCCGAAAATGGCCCGGGTGTGCATATCCGTTCCGAAGTGGGACGGTTCCTGGCCCGGATAAAGCTCCTCAAACGCCGCTTCCACCGCGTCCCAGCCGGGAGCGAACTCATCGTCCTCCTCCAGTTTCTTTTTGAATTCCTCTTTGGTCATATTAATTCCCTCCTCAGATGAAAAAACAGGGCCGGACGATTCTTAACTGTTAAGTTATCCGAATTCGCCCGGCCGGGTTATTGATTTCAATGCGTCACATGCGGCCGGAACGGAGCCGAACCGAATGTAATGCGCAATTTGGACTGATGGTATTACTTCTTTGATTTCTTGCCGCTGACAAAGGACTGCGCCTTCTTCAGGGCAAGCTTTTCATCACGGTACTCACGCCATGTGACCCAGAGAGCATTGGAAATGAACATGGACGAAAAGGCGCCCGCGATTACGCCGGCCATCATAGGCACCGCAAAGGTGATGATGGATCTGATGTCATAGATATAGGCCACGATCACAATGGTCAGCACGGCGGCCAGCAATGTCAGGTTGGTGTTGATGGTTCTGCCGAGCGTCTCGTTGAGGCTTCGGTTGGCCAGCTGGGCATATGTCGCCTTGCTGCCCATAATGGTGCGGTTTTCACGGATTCTGTCGTAGATGATGATGGTCGAGTTGATGGAGTAACCGATGATCGTCAGCAGCACGGCAATGAAGTTGTCGTCAATGGAGAATCCGAAAATGACAAACGTGAAATAGACAATCAGACAGTCGTGAATAATGGCAATAATTGCTGTTACGCCCGCCGACATACCGCCGATCTTCTTGAAGCGGAGAGCAACATAGATGATCATGAAGACCGCTGCCAAGGCAACCGCCACCAGGCACTTGCCGAAGAATTCGCTGCCCGTTGTGGCGTCAACCGAGTTGGACTCGATGAGTGAGAAATTGACTTTGGGATATTCCTCTGTCAGCTTCTGGGCAAGCACTTCGCCGGTATCCTCGGAAATGGTATTCTTGTCGCCCATGGCGACTGTAACGGTGTTCTTCACGCCGCTCTCGGCCGAAGCACTCTGCGCAATGGTGATAGTGGAGTCCTTTTCGGTCACGGTCTTGACCAGGGCCGCTACCTTGGTCTTGTCGAGCTTCATATAGTCGCTTGCCGATACATCGGAAGCGGAGACGGTATCATCCAGCGCATAGGAATATTTCAGCATGGCGCCGCCGGTAAATTTGATATCGAGCTTGACGCCTCTGAAAATATTGAAGATGATTCCCAGAGCGATCACACAGAGCGCAATGATGAAAAACGTCTTGCGGTTCTCAAGAAATTTGTATTCTTTTCTGTTTACATAACTTTTAACCATTAGTTCTCAGAAGCCTCCTTTACTGCTTTGGCTGCGGAAAGCTCCTGCTTTTTCTTTTCGCTGTAATCACCGTAGAGCGTTCTTGTGCGCATGAATTTTAAGCCGGAAATCGAGCTGATCATGATTCTGGAAGCTGCGACGCCCATGATGAAGTTCAGGATAACGCCTACCAGCAGGGTGTAGCCGAAGGAATAAATAGCGCCTGTGGTAGATGTGCCGAACATCCAGAGGAACGGCGTGAGCAGTGTGCTCCAGACGGTGTCAGGAGGCCCGAATACGCCCATGAGTATCACCGAAACAATGATGTTGGTGATATTGGAGTCGAAGATAGCAGAGAAGCTGTTGGCCGAACCGGCTTTAATGGCGCCGTCAAGCGTCTTGCCCTTGCGCAGCTCTTCACGGATACGCTCGGCGGTGATGATGTTGGCGTCAACACCCATACCGACCGACAGAATGATACCCGCAATACCGGGCAGCGTCAGCGTAAAGCTGTTGAACACTGCGAAATAACCGGAAACGGCCGCAATGGTTCCAGCCACCTGTCCGAGCAGGCAGATGCAGGCCACAAATCCGGGCAGTCTGTAGTAAGCAATCATAAACACGCAGATAAGGCTGAATGCGATGATGCCTGCGATGAGCATGGCGGTCAAAGCATCGGTGCCAAGCGTCGGGTCAACCGAAGAATAGTCGATGGTGACCAGCTTGAAGGGCAGAGCGCCGCCGTTGATGTTGTCGGCAAGCGTCTTTGCCTCGGCAACGGTGAAGCTGCCGGAAATCTGCGCATTGCCGTCAGCGATGACGCTGTTGACTCTAGGCGCAGAAAGCAGCTGGTTGTCCATCCAGATGGAAATCTGTTGATTGAGATACTTCTCGGTGGCGGCTGCGAATTTCTCGGAGCCGCTGAGCTCCTCGCCTTCCGCAGGGGAATCGGTGAGCTGAAGATTGACTACAATCTCGTTCTTTTCACCGGATGTGCTGCTGCTGGCTCTCTTGACGTCCTTGCCTTCAATGACGACATCCAGGGGTTCACCGTTGGCATCGGTAACCGTTTTGGTGCCGTCCTCATTATAAGTGATCTGTATGGAGCTGGGCTGTCCTCCGATAAAGAGCAGCTCGGCGCTCTGTGACAGACTCTTGATGGTGCCTGCGACATTCTGGGAATCGTTGTTTTTCCACGGGAAACTGACCAGCAGACGGTCGTTGTCCTTATCGGCATACAGCTCGTAATCTGTTACGCCTGAGGAGACAAGACGTATCTCGAGAATTGCCTTGGCGCTGTCGATCTGTGTGTCGGTGGCATCAATGTTTTCTTCCGGGCCGAATATGACGTTAACGCCGCCCTGTATATCGGTACCCCATCTTATATCCTTTGCGCCGCGGATGATGGTGGTTTGCAGGTCACCGTTCTGCTCGTATACGCCGAAAAACGAGGTGTACGCCAGAGCGAAAATCAGTGCTGCAACCACAAAAAACCACGGCTTGCCCACACGCTTCATTTGATTTCCTCCTTGATGAATTATTTGCCAATGCCGACGTAAGCGGACCGTCGGTATAAGCAAACAGTCCGTTATCACACCGATGATAACGGACGTAACAAACATATTATAAAATCATTGAACGGATATGTCAACAATTATAAGCGACTTTTTTATAAATAAATGCAAATTTTTTACAAACTGATCCTAAACCTTCAAGCGGAGGCTTACTCTTCAAGCAGCTTTTCGGCGGCGGCGAGCTTTGCGCTGCAGGCCAGCACCTTCATCGCTTCTATCAGTTCATCCACTGTGGGAGATGTGGGGGCGATGCGGATATTGCTGTCCTTCGGGTCTTTGCCGTAGGGATAGGTCGCACCGGCATTGGTGAGCGTCACGCCGGCTTCCTTGCAGAGCTGAACCGTCTTTTTGGCGCAGCCGTCAAGCACATTCAGGCTGACGAAGTAGCCGCCGTTGGGCTTGCTCCAGACCGCAACGCCGCTGTCGCCGAACTGCTCGGTGAGGGTCTTTTCCACGGCTTCGAATTTCGGACGGATGATGTCCGCATGCTTCTTCATCTGCTCGAGAAGGCCGTCGAGATTCTTAAAGAACTTCATATGGCGCAGCTGATTGATTTTGTCCGGGCCGATGGACTGGACGATCATGCGCTTCTTGATAGCGGTGATGTTTTCCTTGGAGGAAGCCATGCCCGCAAGACCTGCGCCGGGGAAGGTGATTTTGGAGGTGGAGAAATACATGTAGACCATGTTCGGATTGCCTGCCTTCTCACACTCCTTGAGAATGTCGAGAAGTCTGACGTCGTCATTGAAGAGATGATGAATGCAATAGGCGTTGTCCCAGAAGATTCTGAAATCCTTTGCGGCGGGTCTGAGGTTGGCAAAGCGTCTGACCACTTCATCGGAATAGGTGATGCCCGCCGGATTGGAATACTTCGGCACACACCACACGCCCTTGACGTAAGGATCATTTTCAACGGTCTTTTCAATGAAATCCATGTCGGGGCCGTCTTCGTTCATCTCGACGGGAATCATCTTGATGCCGAAATACTCGGTGATGCCGAAATGACGGTCGTAACCCGGCACCGGGCAGAGGAATTTCACTTCGGGAAGGCTTGCCCAGGGAGTGCTGCCAAGCAGTCCGTGAGCCATGGCGGAGGATATGGTATCAAACATAAGAGTAAGGCTGGAATTGCCGCCCACGATAATCTGATCGGTCGAAACGTCAAAAAGGTCGGCAAAAAGCTGCTTTGCCTCGGGAATTCCGTCGAGAATGCCGTAATTGCGGTAGTCGGCTCCGTTGATGCCGGTGAGGTCGGTGGAACTGTTCACCGAGTCGAGCAGTCCCATGGAAAGCTCGAGCTGTGCCTTGCTGGGAATACCTCTGGCCATGTTAAGGCTGAGATTTTCCGCTTTGTATGCATCGTATTCCGCCTGAAGGCTGTCTCTGACCTCGGCAAGCTGCTGCCTGCTCATATCTTTGAATGATGACATTATGAAAACACTCCCTCAAAAAAATCAGTGCGGAATGGTCTTTCCGGCAGGAAAAACACACTCCGCACACAAAATACCGTATTCTAATATAAACCATCTTTCCCGATTTTGCAAGTGAATTTTTAAATTCCTGCATTTTTCAGGGATAATTCGCCGTTTTAGCTAAATATAAAGCTTTAGCTGAATTCATTTCAGCCTTATTTGTGCATTATATGATCGGCAGTGTCGGCCTGATCCGGATGATGAATGTTAAACACAAAATCCGCCAGGTGCCTGATATATTCGTCCAGATCCTGAAAGGCGCTGTAGCAATGGGTGGCTCCGTGACAGATATACAGGTATTTCTGCCTGACCTTGCAGGCGTCATACATCCGCCGGGTCATATAGGGCGGAACAAAGGTGTCATTGTCTCCGTGAATAAACAATACAGGAATCTTGATATTCTTAACCGCTCTGATGGTAGAACACTGGCCGAAGGAATATCCTGCCCGCATCCTGCACACCATGCTGGCAAAATACAGCAGCGGACGCCCGGGAATCTTGTAATTGTAGCGCATCATATAGCCGAATTCCTCATAGGCGCCGGCAAAAGGACAGTCCGCAATCACACCCTTGACCTGCTCGGGAAGACAGCTCTCTCCGCATGTCATAAGCACTGTGGCGGCGCCCATTGAAACGCCGTGAAGCAGAATCTCGCAGTTTTCTCCGAAGCGTTCGAGTGCGTATCTGCACCAGTTCATCACGTCAAGCCGGTCGAGCCAGCCGAAGCCGATGTATTTGCCTTCGCTCTTGCCGTGCGCACGGTCGTCCACAATGATAACATTATATCCCATGCCCCTGAAAACCGGCACCACCGCAGACATATCGAACATGCCGTAGCTGTTGTAGCCGTGTACCGCAATAAGCACCTTGCGGGAGAAAAACGGTGCGTGAACAAACGTGGCGTGCAGCAGCAGATCATCGAAGGATTTGATATAAACCTCCTCATAATTCATGTTCATGATCTTATTCTGCGCCTCACGGCTGTGGAATCTGATAACGTCCATGTGAGGAAGCAAATCGTCGCCTGCGTCAAAATCCATCTGTTCCTTGCGCACCAGCGCAAAGTCAAACATCCAGAACCCGAAAATAATCATGCCGATAAGCAGAATGGCGGACACCACCGACAGCAGAATAATCAGACGAATCATACTCACATTCATGATATCGGAGGCACCGCCTTTCTAATTTAAGGATAGATTAATAAAGAATGTCCGTTGAGTCAGCAGGGATTACATAAACACGCAGTTATCCAGGGCTTCCATCATTTCCTCGGTAACTTCGTAGCTTTCGCCGCCTCTGTAAAACATCACGGACGGAGACTGATAGGAAAATACACCCATGGTCTGAAGCGGCCCGGATTCGCCGTAGCTTCGTGTGAAATTGTAGGGATTGGCAGTCATACTGAGCGAACCGATGCCGACCGACTCAACAATAACCGGAGCCTCCTGCTCGGAAGTCTTTTCTTCCTCCTGCGCCTCGGGTTCCTTCTCGTCAAGCTGATACTCGTCGGAATTCATGAGGGAATTGTCCTCGGAGTAGATCGGGGCATCCTCTGCGAAAAGCGCCTTTTGGGTGGCCTCATCGGCTATGCCGGTCGGCAGCACTCCCAGCGCCTTCTGGAATGCCTTGATGGCGTCACGGGTAAACGGCCCGTAGTAGTCGGTAATGTCCTGATCGTAATATCCCAGTTCATACAGCCGCCTCTGTATCAGTGAAACGGTTTCTCCTCTCATGCCGCCTTCATACGAACGGTAACCTGTAGTAGTAGTCGTCGTCGGTCTGGATGTAGTCGTGGCGGTAGTGGAGCCGTTGTCGTTAGTCTTGCCTGTTTTTGAGGTTGTTTTGGAGGTAGTTCTGGATGTCTTTTGGGAAGTGGTTGACTTCCTGCCGGTAGTGGTCGTTTTTTTGGCAGAGGTCGTTGTGGAAGTCGTCTTTTTGGCGGATGACCGGGTTGAGGTGGTTTTTTTGGCGGTTGTTGTGGAAGTCGTCTTGCGCTCGGATTTGGTGGTTTTTTCCGTCGCCTTGGTCGTCACCTGTGTGGTCGTCTCCGGCTCACTGTACCGCGTCGTTGTGGTTGTGGCCCGGGTGGTAGTCTCAGGAGCCTGGGTAGTTGTGGTTGTTGTGGTGGTAGTCGTTACCGTCGTGGTAGTGGCAGTGGTCGTCGTAGTGGTTGTCGAGGTTGTCGTGGAGGCTGTGGTGGTGGCTTTGGTGGTAGTGGTCTTTTGAGTGGTGGTTGCGGGAGTATTCGGGTCAATCTCGCCCTTAAGCACTCCCGATTTGCCGAAATCGTAGGTCTTTCCGTCAATCTTGACGGTTCCCACACAGAATTCGCCGTTTTTGTAATAATAGGTGTTTCCCCGGAATTCGTACCAGCCGGTATCGGGATAGGATATCATGTCAATCTTGAACCATTTTTTCCAGGGGCTGTAATATCTGGATTTCATCGAAGAATACACGACATTCACCCTGGAATTGCGCATGTCAATGGCCATGTCGACGCCGTCCTTGTTCTTGCCGACGTAGACGCCCGCATGCCCTTCACACCACAGGCCCAGTCCGTGAATACGGGGCATGTCGCTTGTACTGCCGTTGACCGATGAGGCATCGAGCAGGGCTCTGGCGCCGCCGCCTTTGCCGTTGCAGTAGGAACGGATCAGTCCCGAACAGTCCACCTTGCCGGCGCTCGAACCGCCGTAGGAATAGGTCCAGCCCTCGTTATAGGCCTTAAATGCCCATTCCGCCATGCCTATGCCGGTCTTTCCCTTTATTTTGGCGGCAGCAACCGGCTGCGCGGCGACCGATAACAGTACGATCATCGCCAGCAGCAAAGCGCCGATTCGTCCGCACGCCCTTTTTTCATTCATTTATTATTGCCGTCCTTTCCCGGATCATTCGCTTCCATCCGAACAGATCTGTCATCATTAATTGGAAATGCATTCATCGGAAATGCCGGATGACAATCACCGCATGTCATTCCGCTCCGCAGGTCTCAGCGAGATTCTGAATATCGGTTTCAAAAATCTCATACATGGTTTTTATATCGTCCAGGCTCACGAAACGCATCAAAGCGTCAAATTCCTCTCCGTCCTCCTGGCGGTAGGCGGAAAAATCCTCCGAAGTGAATGTGACGGTATGGGTTTCCTCTCCGCATTTGACCGAGACATTAAGCAGTTTGTGAGACGAGACGGTCAGCGACAGTGTATCGTATGAATCATCTTTTCCCGAAGGAATGTAATTGATAATGGTCAGGTCGCCGAGCGTCGAGTCGGAAAACTGGAATATCACCATTTCTCTGTCCACCGCTTTGCACAGCGAAAGATCATAGGAATATCCCTCAACCGGCTTGTAGCCGTAGGCGGCAAATTCCTTCACATGCTCACTGTAGCCGCTCAGCAGGGCTTTTCTTTTGGCAAAGACTTCGGGTTCGGTCTTCTGCCGTACGGTGGATACGGCAGGCTGAGAATCGTCCCGGCCGAACTTTTCCCTGAACTTATTGACAGTGAAGGAAAGCAGCAGCATTATGACCAGAATACCGATGGCAGGCATCAGCACCTTATCAAAAAAACGGTTCATGTGTTCAACCTTGTCAATGCCCTTTTTTTCCTTCTCAGTGTAATCCAAACAATCACCCCGCAAAGCGCCAGAATGCAAATTTTTCAATCCTTTTTATTATACAATATTATGAGGATATTTCTATGATAATAATGTAAAAAAATTATTTATTAATTCTGTTGAGTTTGATGGTCAGATGAATTTCTCGAGATATTTCACGATTTCGGAAGGACGCCTGAATCTTTTACGGCGGTCAAAAGCGCACATCCGCTTCAAAAGAAGGTTGATCCGCTCCCCGGCCGCTTCAACCGGAGGGATTGCCTCCCCGCCAAGCCGCCTTTTTATGGCGTCAAAGACCTTACCGTCTTCCGTCTCCTCGCATGGCGTGTCACAGAAGGGCAGCTTTCCGCCGGTGAGCATCCTGTAGCAGGTGATTCCCAGAGAATAAATGTCCGAACGGATGTCACATTTTTCTCCGGAATAGGCTTCGGGCGAACAGTAGGCCTCACTGGCGTAGGACGGCACTTCGCCCGCCAGACAGACACTTCCCAGATCGCCCAGCAGCCAGCGTCCTTCACGGCGATAAATATTGCCGGGTTTCACATCGCAGTGAACCAGTCCCTTGCGGCGCATCGATTCCAGTGCGCCGCAGATATCGCGGCACATTTCCAGCGTCTCCTCAACGTCCGGATGAATGGAGCCGAGACATTCCAGCCTGTCAAAGAGCAGGAATATTTCCGCCCGGTCATCCGAATCCATGCGCACGCTGTATCCCAGCAGCTCAACGATAGAGGGACATTGGCGCATCATCAGTCCGGCTTCGATTTCTCTCATGCATCTGCGCCAGACTTCACCGTTCTTGCGGCAGAAACAGCATTTAATAACGAAAGCCGAATCCACGCCGCTTTCCATTGAATATGCGGAATAGATCCGGCTGTCGGAGCCTTGACTGATCAGGGCGTCCATACGGAAGCGCCTGCCGTCAATGATGACGTCGCCTCCGCACGGACGATGATGAAAGAAGGAATTATCGTTTGTCATTTTTCACGCTGCGCAGCACGGTCGCACTTATCAGGCAGAACAGCACGATAGTCAGCACCATGACACCCCATGCCGTAAGAAGATTGGCGGCCGAATGCGCATAAAGCGTATTCTTGTTGAGGTCATAGGCCTGCTGAAGCATATCGGGCGACTTGTACTTGAGCGAAAGGCTGTTCCACAGCACGCCGTTGAGATTGGCAGTGTTGCTGAATGCCTGCATTCCCCAGCGGCTGACGCAAATCCACGAGAGAATCTCGGTAATGCCCTCAAGCTTGAAGAGTATGCCGGAAAACAGGAGCTGCGGAATGAGAATAATCGGCGCGAACACCATGGCGCGGTCGGTATTTTTGACCAGTGAAGAAACCAGCAGTCCCAGAGAAGAGGACGACACAGTGATCAGCACCAGTGTGATCATCATTTCGACGGTGGAATTCGGGAATACCACACCCTTGTCGGGTTTGCCGATGGTCATGACAAATACGGCGAGCATCAGACCGCACTGCACGATCGCAAGCAGCGTCTGCACGGCCAGCTTGGAACAGATATACGAACTGAGACGCACGTCCGACATATATTCACGCCGCACGATGTTGCGTTCCTTGCAGACCTCCTGAATGGAGTTCATCAGTCCTACCCAGATGCCTGCGCAGGAGAGACAGAAGAGCATCGACTGTGCGTCAAAATACGACTTGAAGGTGTTTTCCACCGTGACAAACGAGAAAAGGTAGGCGATCAGCGGTCCCTGCAGCAGGAAGAAAAGCAGACGGGTCTTGTCGTTCCAGATGAGGTTCATATAACGCTGCGACAGCACGCTGAACTGACGCAGGAAGGACTTGTGATTTTCCTTCTTGAGCTTTTTCTTGCGTTCCTTTTTCTGTTCAGAGGTGAGCGGCGGCGTCTTCATCTCGCCTATGGTCTGAATCTTGTTGTAGGGCGAGGCGTTGAATTTTTCCTCCCAGCCCTTGGGATCTTCTTCCACCATGGTGTAGGCATCGGTGAGATCCTGATCCTTGGGAATGCCGAAGAACGAACGGGCATCGGCGGGATTGCCGCAGAACGCCACATATCCGCCTGCGCCGAGGAATATCAGCTTGTCGCAGAGGTGAATATTATTGGTATTATGGGTGATCATGATGACGGTTTTGCCCTCATCGCTCATTCTCTTGAGGGTGTGCATCAGGGTGCGCTCGGTTCCGGGATCAAGTCCTGACGAAGGTTCATCGAGGAAGAAAAGACCCGGGTCACTCATCAGCTCCACCGCGATGGAGGCGCGCTTCTTCTGACCGCCGGAAAGCTTGCGTATGAGCTTGTTCTTGTGCTTGGTCAGTTCGACCGTGCGAAGCACTTCCGCCACACGGGCTTCTCTCTCGGCGCGGGTGGTATTGTCCGGCAGGCGCAGCTTGGCAACATACCGGAGCATACTGATGAGAGTCAGATTTTCGTGGACAATATCCTGCTGAGGAACATAGCCGATGTTGTATTTCAGTTCGTCGTAATTGTCATAAAGATTGCGGCGATTGACCAGCACCTTGCCCGTGGTCGGTTTGTCGAATCCGTTGATGCAATTCATCAGTGTTGATTTGCCCGAGCCGGATCCGCCTACGATGGCGACAAAATCTCCGGGAAGAATCAGCATGCTGGTATCGTCAAGTATTTTCTTGTCCTTATGCATCGCCTGGTGAACAAATTTGGAGATATTGACCAGCTCAAGCGACAGGCCGGATTTTTCCTGCTTATAGTAGACATTTCCCTTGGAATAAGAAAACTTGGTATTGCCTATGACAAAAACGTCCTCGTCCTTGAGAATATGCCGGTTGTTCTGAATCATCTCGTTGTTGACCGTGATATCGCCCGACTCGCCCAAAGAAGTCAGCACATACATAGTGGCGCCCTCGATGCGGATCTCGGCGGCCCTGGCCTTCATCTTCGGATCGTCGATTGAGATGTCGCAGCCTTTATCGCTTCCTATGACGGAAACATCCTTGGTGAGCTGGACGCTGTTCCAGTCGGCGCCGGAATTCTTGTCCGAAAAGACCATGCTGATTCCGCTGTAGAGCGACTGCTCCATATCGTCAATGCGTATGGAATCGCCGTCCTTCAGCTCCACCTGAGTGATTCTCTTGCCATTGACATAAATGCCGTTGGTGCTGTCGTCATCGGCGATGTAGCATCTGCCTTCACTGACGGTAAAGTGACCGTGTCTGCGTGAAACGATATCCGAAGCGATCATAATGTCGTTGGTGTCGTCTCGTCCGAATGTGACCGTCTCTTTTCCGAAAGCCATCAGATTGTATTCATCGGGAATGTGACTGTAGTCAAATATGGTCACGGAACAGCCGGAACTTCCGTCAATGTCCGATGAAACGGAAAAATCTGTGTTAATATTGTTAAAACTGTTTTCCAAAGTCTCTCAATCCTCCGTAGCTGTATATTGTATGAACGCACTATGCGTGAATACTCTCTGCAATGACAGTCATCTGAGCCGCCAGTTTTTCGATTCTGCCGGCATTGACGGCGCCGGCGATATCGACCATAAATGACCGGGGCGCCACCGCCGTGGCGTTTTCAATATTCTTCAGGCCGCGGCATCCGTGTTCAAAGCAGGACTTGCGATGCACGTGAAGCCTTCGCACGAATGCGGCCAGTCCTGCGGATACAAGACTTTCGACTGCGGCGTTGCACTGCGGCTCATCCTGAGCGGTCACCACCGTACCGGTAAAGGAGCTTTTTTGTCTTCCCGAACCGCGCTGAAGCCAGAAGTCGGAACGGGTCATTATGCCCGAAATACGTGAATACGACTGTCTGATACATTCAAGCTTATCGGGCAGACTCTCCAGAGAATCCGTCAGCTGAGGCGCATAGATTCCGTCGGCTGTGTCATAACCGCGGCCGTCGCAGGATTCAAGATGATTCGCCAGATCATTTTCACCAAAGGCAAGAACCAGGCAACCGCTTCCGCCCGTACCGAATGGCGAAGAACCGCCCAGCGAAACAAGCGAATAATCGCCCAGTGCGCCGCAAGGCATACCGTCCCAGTTGCCGCCGATGTTCGGGCCGCAGTCCTCAATCAGAATAATACCCATGCGGTCACAGATTTCCTTAACGGCCCTGGCCGAAAAGGGCATTCCGCAGAAATCGTCAGCTATCACTGCCCGGGGATAAAGCTGATCGACACTTATCGTCTGTTTCACCTGGTAATCAAGCGAACGGTGATCCATGGTAAAGCTGTCAGGCATAATATCGCAAAATACCGGAACGGCTCCGCAGGTAAGTATTCCCTTGACCACTTCACTTGAAGCCAGGGATGATATGTACACGCAGTCTTTTGAACCAAGTTCGATAGCGTCAAACAGGGCGGTAATGCTTTCCACTCTACCGGAAAAAGAACGGCATTCCGAAGCGCCGTATCTTTCTATCATTTTTTCACAAAAAATGTCAATACTTTTTTCTGACATAATTAACGCCCACCTTCCAAAAAAATCATCAATTTTTCAATTCATCATACCGGGCGTCAATTATAATCCCGAAAACACATAAATCAACCACTTTTTTACGCAAAAAAAGCCGTCAATTCGATTATGGACTTATATACCATTAAATTATAGCACAAATCCCGAAAAAATCAACAACTAACTTCCTGATTATACAATAAAAATAGGGATTTTTTCAGAAAAATCATTTCCCTGTAAAAAAATCGATTTTTTACGAAAAAAATGCTTGACTTTTTATATTGCCTGTGTTAAAATATCAACGTTGCAGAAATCCGGGTGTAGCGCAGTTTGGTAGCGCGCTTGAATGGGGTTCAAGAGGCCGTGAGTTCGACTCTCGCCACTCGGACCAGCAATAAACCGTCAGATGCCTTATTCAAGGCGTCCGGCGGTTTTTCTGTTTTCATGTCATTTTTTGAATAACTATTGAATAATACAGTTAAATCGCCCATGCTGAGGATTCATCCAGCATGGGCGATTCACCGTTGTATGAAAAATACCGTTATAATGTAGGAGGGTAGGAAAATTGTTGTTCTTCTGATTCCGGCAAGGCGTTTTCAGTGGGATTTCAGCACCCAGACAAGGGAGAATTTCTACTTTCCCTGCAATTTATCAATGGAGTTTTTGATTATCGGAGGATAATTGACGCCCATCAGACCTACGTTCTCCAGAATAGAGAGCGCTTCATTGCTGACAAGGGCAACGATCACACCGGTGCGCAGGACGCCGTGCAGGCATGCCATCAGATCGAGCCGCACGGCGACGATCACCAGAAGCAGCATGGCGCCTTTGCGGCAGAGTCCTTTGAGTCCTACGTTGCTCTCCAACGCTCCGCTTTTGGTCTTGGGAGATTGGTGGAACACGCCGGCCACAATCAGTCCGGTAATCCAGTCGGCTGCCATAAAAATGGCAAGTGTAATCATTCCGCCGTCCCAGCCACCGAGCAGAGATGCCGCAAATGCGCCTACGCCTGTGAGGAAGGTCGCTTTTTCAAAATTCATCTTTCACTTCACCGCCCTCCGGAGTACCGCCCTGGTCTTCTGGCCCACAATGCCGTCCTGCACGAGCTTCTTGTTCTTCTGGAACCGTAGCACTGCTGCTTTGGTGAGCCTGCCGAAATCGCCGTCCACGGTGAGCTTCTCCCCGCATTGATTGAGGTGCCATTGCAGCCACTTCACATGCCTGCCCTTAGCGCCGGACTGCATGTTCTTTGTCGGTTCGGCGTAAGGGCATTTTTCTTTCGGCTTTGGTGCCGGTCTGACTTCGGGCGTCGCCTTGCTCGCATAATCCGGCAGGCCGTAACCACGAATATATCTGCCGTTGACCTGCAC
>CAMHJC010000001.1 GCA_946185345.1 uncultured Clostridia bacterium | reverse complement strand
CAGGGCGCAAAATAGGCCGCAAAGAAGGTCTGATTTTAGCCGAAAATTAGTATTAAGTCGAAATGCGTCTTAGCGATGGGCTCTGCCCCTGTTTTTCGCTTTTCAAGCGAAAAACTACCCCGCAAGGGCTCTGCCCTTGACCTGCCAGAAGGGCCAGCCCCTCTGGACTCCCACGCTCGCATTCGCTCGCTAATTATGCGCTGCGCTTGCTTTTTTTGCAATCTCCTGTTCTCTGTTAAATTTATTATACCGGATTCGCCCGGCTTTGTCAACAAACCAAAAACGACCGCCGGACATGAAATAACATACCCGGCGGTCTGATTATATTTTGATGGGATTGTATTGGCGGAAAAACTACTTGCCCATGATGGCGTTGGCAGCCTTTTCGAATTCATCGAGCTTGGCATCAGCGGATGCGAGTGTGCCGACCGCAGCGGTGTAGACCTTGATCTTAGGCTCGGTGCCGGAAGGACGGACAATGAAGGAACCGCCGTTTTCCAGCTTGTAAGCCAGCACATTGCTCTTGGGAAGCTTGATTTCGCTCTCGGTGCCGTCGGTCATGTTCTTCTGAACCGACAGCTTGTAGTCGCTGACGGTGAGCACCTTGTCGCCGGCGATCTCTGCGGGAGGATTGCTGCGCAGATTATCCATGACGGAATTCATGAATTTCATGCCGGCTTCGCCCTCAAATCCGTAGTTGAGCAGACGGTTGCGGTAATAGCCGAATTCGGTGTAGATTTCTTCCATCACATCGAGCAGAGACTTGCCCTGCTTCTTGTAGTAGGCGGCCATCTCGCAAATCATCATGGAAGCGACGACAGCGTCCTTGTCGCGGGCGTAGGTGCCGCAGAGGTAGCCGTAGCTCTCCTCGTAGCCCATGATGAAGCGTTCCTTCTCGCCGTCGGCTTCCAGCCAGCCGATGATTTCGCCGATGTACTTGAAGCCGGTCAGCACTCTGCGCATTTCGCAGCCGTATTTCTCGGCAATGGCGGTGCCGAGGTCGCTGCTGACGATGGTGCTGACGCAGACGGGATTTTTGGGAAGATTGCCCTGTTCCTTGCGGCAGGAAAGCATGTAATTGAGCATCATGGCGCCGACTTCGTTGCCAGACATGAGCGTGTAGCCTTTGTCCGATTTCACGGCGATGCCGACACGGTCGCTGTCGGGGTCGGTGGCAAGCAGCAGGTCAGGCTGCACCGTCTCGGCAAGCTTCAGAGCGCACTCGAATGCCTCGCGGAATTCGGGATTGGGATAAGGACAGGTCGGAAAATTGCCGTCCGGCTTCTCCTGCTCGGGAACGACAGTGACGTCGTCAATGCCGATTCTCTTGAGAATGGCACGCACCGGCTTGTTGCCAGCGCCGCAGAGAGGCGTGTAGATAACTTTAAGACCGGCGTCCTTGCAAATGCCGGGATTGATGGAAGATGCTTCCACAGCGTCGAGGAAGCTTCCGATCAGCGAATCGTCAATCCAGTTGATCAGGCCCTGCGCCATGAGTTCGTCGAAGTCTCCCCGCTTCACATCGTCAAAAATATCGAGCTTCTTCATAAAGGAATAGACCTCTCCGGCAGCGCCATCGGTCATCTGGCAGCCGTCGCCGCCGTAGCATTTGAAGCCGTTGTACTTGGCGGGGTTGTGGCTGGCGGTAATGACGATACCGGCGGAGCAGTTGAGTTCACGCACGGCATAGCTCAGCACGGGAGTCGGCTCGAGTTCGGGGAAGATATAAACCTTGACGCCGTTGGAGGCGAGAGTCGCCGCGGCGCATTTGGCAAAATCGGTGGACTTGTTGCGGGAGTCGTAGCCGATAGCGACAGCGTGGCTGCCTTCCTTCTGAGCGAGGTAATCGGCGAGCGCCTGGGCCGCCATGCTGACGGTGTAGATATTCATTCTGTTGGTGCCGGCGCCGATGACGCCTCTCAGACCGCCGGTGCCGAATTCGAGATAGCGGTAAAATCTGTCGCTTATTTCTTCGTCCTTGCCTTCGACTTCATTGAGTTCGGCGAGGATATCACCGTCCGCCGCCTTGGTTTTCCAAATTTCATAGAGCTTCATTTCTGTATCTGTACATGCCATGTCAATTGGCCTCCATTCAAATAAAATATGAAAGAATAGAACTAATTATTTACATAAATCCTACCATATATTATACATCAAGCTTTTTTATTTGTAAAGCGTCATCATACTATTTTCACATACCATACAAAAATTTATGATTATTTTTACTATAAAATCAATATTACGGCCCATCTTTTAGCAATCTGACATATTATTGCGGTAAAGCGATGCTCCCCTTGTCTGACTCATGGGATTTTTTTGCGGGATAAAAAAATAAATCCGGCCGCCACGGGAAAAATAATCCCTGAAAGGAGCTGACAGATCAATGTCAAGTATAAAGATATCACCCCAGGAATACCAAAAGATGACCCGGCAGGCCGTGCCTCCCTCTCCGGTGATCAAGGACTGTGTCTATGCCTTTGTCATCGGCGGCCTGGTGTGCTGCGTCGGACAGCTTGTGACCGATGTCATGATGAAGGCCGGATTTGCGCAGGATACCTCAAAGACCGCCGCCTCCATTGCCCTGATAGCGGCGGCGGCGATTCTGACCGCGTTGGGACTGTTTGCCAAAATAGCCAAATTCGCCGGTGCGGGAACGCTTGTGCCTATCACGGGATTTTCCAATTCCATCGTGTCACCCGCCATCGAATTCAAATCGGAGGGACATGTATTCGGCATCGGCGCCAATATGTTCAAGATAGCCGGGCCTGTGCTGGTGTTCGGCATATCCGCTTCGGTGATCTACGGGATCATCTACTGGATGTTCACCACGGTGCGATAGGCGGAAGACAGCGGTTATTTGTGATATTTGGTGTCGGCGTTGATCGAAAACGCACGGTAGATCTGCTCGCAAAGCATGACTCTGGCCAGCTGGTGCGGAAAGGTCATGGGCGACATGGAGAGCCGCAGGTCGGCACGTCTTTTGACGCTTTCGCTCAGGCCGTAGGAGCCGCCTATAATGAAATCCACACGGCTTTTGCCGTTCAGAGCGATCTGCTCCAGACGGGCGGCGAGCTGTGTGGAACTGAGTTCCCTGCCTTCTATGCACATTGCGGCGACGAAGCTGCCTGAGGGGATTTTTTCAAGAATTCTCGCGCCTTCGCTTTCGATGACCTTTGCGATGTCGGCGTCGGAATAAGACTTGGGCAGGCGGCTCTCGCTCACCTCCGCAATGGAAAATTTGCAGAAGCCGCCGAGCCTTTTGGCGTATTCGGCACAGGCGTCCCGCCAGTACTGTTCCTTCAGATTTCCGACGCAGATGATATTGACGGTGAGCATGATATTCCTCCCTGATTCGGATTGGAGCGTGGATTTTTTTCATTGCGGAGTGCGGAGCGCATGCGCCTTCCATCACTCCGCCTGTCAGATTGGCGGATGAGCCGCACTTTTTTTATGAAATCCACACTCCGTATTATACCTTTCAATCACAAAAAAATCAATATTATTGGGCGCAAAACGGTAGAAAAACGGCGGACCTTGTGGTATAATACATTCAGTCGGTTAATATGTAAACATGCCGAAAATACTGAATGAACCGAGAGGCGAACCATATGAATGAAACTCTGAACAAACTGCTTGTTGCGGCGCTTCATGATGAAAGCATCAAGTCGGCGCTGCTTGCCACAAGAAATGCCCCCGATCCGTCTGCGGCGTTCTGCGAATGTGCCACATCGCTGGGATATCCCGTGACGGTAGGCGAATTATTCACTATGGGGGAGGAATTCAATGCCGCCATGCTGCGCAGCGTCAACGGCGGAGGCGTGGAAGGCCCTGACGGCTGGGACGACGCCTACGAAATGTTCTTCTCCGCGCTGGAAAACTGAATCTGACGGAATCCGGGCAGTCCTGCTCCGATACAACCCAAAAAAACGCAGACACATTCCGATAACGGAAGGATGTCTGCGGTTTTTGATGTCTTACCGAATCAACCGGCTCTCAATAGCAACTTACGCAAGTGTTGCGGAGCTGGCAATAGAGGAGAATTCAGCCTTCATCGCTGTATCGACAGGCTGGTTGGTGAAGAAGATGACATAAACCAGTGTGTCGTCCACTATCCTGATATAGTGATAAGAGGCCATATTGTCTTCAATACCTTCAAAGTATGCCATGCCGTCGCCGATGGACTGGACTTCTGTGACAGGCTGTCCGTCAGCAGTGGTATATTTGCTGTCTTCCAGCAGGGAATTGCCGAATTCTGCGGCGTCCGCATCGATGCCTGCTACATTATAGCTGAGTGCGGCTACCAGGTATCTGCCGCAGGTATAATACGTATCATCATCGGTGTAAGCATCGCCGTCAACGGTCAATTTTACTCCCTTGATGACGATATCAGTCGTCTTGGCAGGTTCTTCGATCATTCTGACGCTGTTCAGGATGGTTTTGTACTGATCCATGTATTTGTCGGATGTTTTGGAGAGCGTGTAGAACTCCAGCAGATAGAATTCATAGCCTTCTTCCAGAACGAAGTTGGTAAAGAGATAATCCTTGCCGTCGTCAACGATAGTGTATTCCATATAAGGTATCTCGCCGTACTTCATAATACCTGAGACGTTCTTCTGGTCCTTGAGCGCATCCTGAAGGAAATCCTCGGCAGTCATACCCTTGATTTTGTAGTCAGTTGATTTGACGGAACCCACATTGACGCCGTAGCCGTTCCAGAAATAGCATGTGATGTAGGATTCCGCCTTTGAGGTGATGGAAGGATCCTCCTTCATGTCGTCACGAACGGTCACCTCGATGTTGCCTGCGGTGATTTTCTGGGTGAAATTCGGTTTTTTGGCGCAAGCGGCCAGGCAAAGGAGCAGTGCCAGCACGGCAGTCAGTGTGATGAGTCTTTTTGCTGTTTTCATTGGTGTATTCCTCCATTCGGTATTTTGATAATACTATTGTAACAGATTATTAAAATTTTGTCAAGAGTTTATTTTTCGCTTTTAAAAATAAAAACAATCAACAAATAATATTAAGCTTGTACGGCTTTTATCCTTAATGGCATGAACCGTCAGTCAATTGCCGCCCTTGATACGGCTGCGATGAAATCCCGGCGGGATTTGTGACCTCGGTCACGGGAATGCCGTCCTTGTCGGCAAAATCGTTGTTTTCAAGCAGATACCGTGTGAATTCCCCGGCGTCAACCGTAACTTCGTCCGAGCTGAGCCTGTAGGCGGACACCAGATACCGGCTGCAATGGTAAATATGTAATGCATGTTGTCCTCCTGTTTTATTATAAATACATCTTAACAAGCAACCAATATTTTGCCAAGAATAATTCTTAAATTATATAAATATTTCTTGCTGAAAAATATTTATCCACACATGCAAAAAAAACCGGACGAACAGTGAAACTGCCTCTCGTCCGGTTTCAAACGGTCAATGCTATTATTCAAAAAAAATCAATTCTGACGGTAATCCGCCAGGAAGTCACGCAGTCCTTCGGCCGCCTGCCTGAGTTCCTCGAGCCGGGGCAGGTAGACAATGCGGAAGTGGTCGGGCGTTTCCCAGTGGAAGCCGCCTCCGTGGGTGAGCAGAATCTTTTTCTGTTTGAGGAAATCAAGCACGAATTTCTCATCATCGGTGATGTTAAACCGCTTGATATCCATTTTGGGGAAGATGTAGAAGGCCGCCTTGGGCTTGACAACGCTCATGCCGGGAATGTCGTTGATGGCGCTGCAGATGAATTCGCGCTGTTCGTAAATTCTGCCGCCGGGAACGAGCAGTTCCTTTGCCGTGTAAGCGTTCTTGAGCGCCACGGGAATGAGCGACTGCGCAGGCACGTTGGAGCAGAGGCGCATGGAGGAGAGCAGATTGATGCCCTCGATGTAGCCCTTGACATGCGATTTCTCGCCGCAGAGAGACATCCAGCCGCAGCGGTAGCCTGCGATAAGGTGGGATTTGGAAAGTCCGTTGAAGGTAACGGAGAAAATATCCGGCGCGATGGAGGAAATGGAAGTGTGCTCCAGACCGTCCATCACAAGTCGGTCGTAGATTTCGTCCGAGAATACGATGAGGCCGTTTTCACGGGCGATCTGCGCAATTTCTTCCAGCAGTTCACGTGAATAAAGCGCACCCGTTGGATTGTTGGGATTGATGATGACGATGCCCTTGGTTCTGGGAGTGACCTTGGAGCGGATGTCGTCTATGTCGGGGAACCAGTCGGCGCTCTCATCGCATATGTAATGCACCGCCTTGCCGCCGGCCAGCGTGACGGAAGCCGTCCACAGGGGATAGTCCGGCGCAGGCACGAGCACTTCGTCGCCGTTGTCGAGCAGGCCCTGCATCGAGAGCGTGATCAATTCGCTGGCGCCGTTTCCGGTGTAAACATCGTCCGGCGTTACACCTTCGATATGCTTGACATTCACGCAGTAGTCCGCTATCGCCTGACGTGCCGCGAACAGACCCTTTGAGTCGGAATATCCCTCAGTGGAGGTGAGATTGGACTGCATGGTTTCAATGACTTCATCGGGTGCGCGGAAGCCGAACGGAGCCGGATTGCCGATGTTGAGCTTGAGTATGGTCTCTCCGGCGGCGATCATGCGGTTGGCTTCGTCCATGACGGGGCCTCTTATGTCGTAGCACACATTATCCAGCTTGTGCGATTTATGAAATGTTCTCATAACACATACCTTCTCAGAAATGGATTGCCGATCAGTAAGCATGCGGCGTTCCTTAAATAATAGCACATTCTGACTATCAAGTCAACCGATTGTTTGACTGTTATGTGAACATTCAATTAAAAGAATAGCGTGACAGATGAATGTCGGGTGAAAAATTCTGTTGATCTTGCAATCGTCATGGCAATGTGATAGAATGATTACGGCAAAAAATTGTCATGAAAGGGTGATAGACGTGAAACTCATCGAACTGTTATTATCGGGCGGCGATCTGCCGGAAACTGCCGCAGAGGAATTCATGCAGCCGTCAGAGGCGCTTAAGACCTCCTTCGGCATGCTCACATGTCAGAATGAAGCCGTTGCGGCGGATATTGCCGGCTGCCTTGCCGATACCCGTGACTATTTTTCCTCCCGGGGAGAGCTGCTTGACAGATTCGGGCTGAAATATTCATCCGAAGCCGAGCCGTGGCTCTGCGTGATTGCCGCCGTAGGTTCGGCCGTGACGGAGGGATATATGAGGCTGATGGATGCCGGTTGTTCCGCTGATGAATTTACCTCGGCGCTCAGGGAAGTGCTCAGGGCTGCCGGGATGGTTTTTTCCTTTGACAGGCTGTGTTTTGATCCGAAAAAGGATCTTGCCTCATGGGCGGCATTATTCAATGAATATGCCGGTCAGTCCGGAATTACGCTGTATTTTATCGACCTGTACGGAGAAGCGGCGGCAATGGGCGCCTCCCGTATAGCGGATTATGCCGAAGCCGCCGGCATTGCTGCGCTGGCAGGCCTTAAGGTCACCTGCCGCCCCGGTTGAGGACGCTTTTGCGGTGAGGGCAGTCCTTGCAGTGATTGACCTGAACCAGGCACATTGTCACAACGCCGACAATACCTCCGACAAACAGACCGATAAAAACACAAACCGCTTCATGCATATGGCAGTACCTCCGAGAAAGCTGATACTAATTTTCAGCTAAAATCAGACATTCTTTGCGGCCTATTTTGCGCCCTGCGGCGTCATCGTCCTAGGCAGGCGCCAGCCTGCCGTCGTCCTGCTGTCGACGAGTCGACAGCTATTCCTTGCAGAACACAAAATATCCTCGCAAATAATTGTCTACTTTCAACCGAAAATTAGTATGAATAGGATTCCTGTTGATAGTATATGCAAAATATGCAAAAAAAGCCCGAAGAACGCAGGGGGTGACCGAGAAATTCAATCAAGCCGCGTCAACGGGCTTTTGTTATACTATTTTTAGTAGAATCATTGAACAGGGACAAGCTCCTCAAAGAGTCTGTGAAGATCGGGATACTCCTTTTTGAGTGAAATCAGCTTTCCTTCGGAATTCACGAAGCAGCTGGTGCTTTCACCTTCGGCGCAGAGTTCACCGGAAGACCGGTTGGTCATGCGATAGGACAGAATCAGCTTGACACCGGTGTATTTTACGATACCGACTTCAATGGCCACCACGTCCTCAAACTTCACCATGCGCCGGTATTGGCACCTGACTTCAAAGATGGGAGAAAGCAGACCGTCTGCCTCGAGTGTCGCATAGCTCAGTCCGAACTGCCTGAGAAAGTCGATGCGCGCTTCTTCCATCCAACGTATGTAATTGGAGTGATGAATAATGCCCATGCAGTCCGTTTCATAATACTGGGCGGTGTGGAGATAGGGAACGACCGGGCGGCTCATTGCTGATGATCCCTTTCGGAAGGCTGTGACACTGTCATGCCGGGAGCCGTCTCGACCTTGACGACGATTTCATGCCTCTGTTCCAGCGGTTCCCACAATCCCTGATTGCGGCGGATAACAGGATTGCCGTGGCTGTCGTAAAGCATTTCGCCGTCAGGGGAAAATGCGGACTTGCGCACACGGCGGCGCACCATTACCGGCTCGCCGTATTCGTTGTAGAGTACCTCTTCGTTGGGCATACCGACCGGTTCTCGGTTCTCGGAAATGACCTTCTGAACGGCCGGCTGGGGAATTCTCTGGGGAACCGGCTGCGCAACGGGCTGTGCAACGGGTGCAACGGGTGCAACGGGCTGTGCAACGGGTGCAACGGGTGCAACGGGCATGCGGTTCTGAGTCTGAACGGGAGCCGGTGGCTGTACGTGAGCCTGTGGCATCTGCTGAGGCATTGGCATGGCATTCTGCTGTACGGGCATCTGCTGAGGCATCGGCATGGCGTTCTGCTGTACGGGTGCCGGAGCAGGAGCGGCCTGACGGGGCGTCTGCGTGAAGCCGGCCGATTGCGCGCCCTCGCTGCGTCCCTGTTGAAGGGCTGCCGCCACGGCTTTTTCCCTGTCTTTCTCGGCTGCCGCGCGGATATTCTGCATTTCCTTCATGCGTTCGTTGTCGGCGGCTCTTCTCTCGGCTTCCTTGCGGCGGTTGGCGATGAGATAGTCGGCGAATCTGATGCAAGCGCTGTTGTATTTGCTCTTGGAATAGACGCAGTTGATAAACATGATGAAGAATGACAGCAAGGAAACGATCTGGCAGACGGTCACCACGAGTTCATCAAAGGTAAAATATTTAGCGGCTGATACACCGACCAGAGCGATGACACCAATGAAAAAGAAAAGAAAGGTCAAAAGATAAGACGATTTTTTGAAGTCGTTGTTCACGATTGTAATCCTCCCTGCATATGAAAAAAGCTTGACAAAACCGGCTGCATTTTATTATACAACACTTATCACGAATTGTACAGTCTTTTTATCAATTTTATCACTTTTTATTATTCAACTGACAAATGCTTCTGGAAAGCGATGCGAGCAGGTCCATATTCAGAGCCTCTATTCGCGCGGAAGGAGCGATGGACGCATTGGCAAGCGCCTGCGCTGCTTCTTCCCTTGTAAGGAAGCCTCCCGATGTAAGGGCATTGGTCAGCGTTTTGCGCCTCTGGGAGAATCCTGCCCTGACCATGCGGAAGAATACCTTTTCGTCGCCCACGTCGTATGCGGGTTCGGGCAGAATATCCATACGGATCACGGCGGAAGTCACTTTGGGAGGCGGCATGAAGCTGCCGGGACTGACACGGAAAAGCATGTGCGGCTCGGAGTAATAATTGATGGCCACGGTCAATGCGCCGCTTTCACGGCTGCCGACAGGCGCACAGATGCGGTCGGCGGCCTCCTTCTGCACCATTACGGTGACCGATTCGATGGGAAGCCTGCTTTCGAGCAGCGCCATGATAATGGGAGACGTGATGTAATAGGGAAGATTGGCACATACGGCGACGCTGCCGCAATCGGCAAAATTTTCCCGGATAATGGAGGCGAGGTCGAGCCTGAGGGCGTCTCCGTGAATGACCTTTACGTTGGAGAACTGCCCGAGCGTCTCGCTAAGCACGGGAATCAGGCGGTCGTCAAGCTCGACCGCCACTACTTTTTTGGCACGACAGGCCAGCTCGGCGGTCAATACACCGATGCCCGGGCCGATTTCCAGCACGCCGGCATCCGGCTTGGCGCCGCCCATTTCGGCCATTCTGGGACATACCGACGGATTGACCAGGAAGTTCTGTCCGAGTCCCTTGGAAAAAGAAAACCCGTGGCGCTGCATGATGTCCCTGATGGTGCCTATGTCTGACAATGATGACATGTTTTCAAAATACCTCCGTTGAAAGAGAATGCTGCCGCGTTACGAAATATTAAAATCGCTGTCGGGGAATCTGCACAGGTAATCGGCGTAGCAGCGCAGCTCTTCCAGATTGATTTTGTCGTCCAGATAATCCTGCGGATAAACGCTGAGAATGAGCTTTTTGATGCCGAGCCTGTGGGCGTTGTCGGCGAATGTGCGCAGAATATACCTTGCCACCGTCTGCTGCGGCTTGTCGGTAATGCCTGCGCTTCCGGTGCCGAGAATCGGCACAACAAGTGTCTGTTCCCGGGTGCGGCAGGCGGCAATCTGCTCCCACATATCGTCAATGCTCTTCATCAGATGCTGCCCGTCGGTTTTGGGCTTGTCCGGCTCGAGCATTTCGGCGACCGCTAACAAAATGACATTGCGCTGCTTTCCGTCCACAGGGAATGTCACGGGCGCCATGGTGCCGTATTGGTAAATGTCGTACAGCCGGCCGGCAAGCTCCTTCTGTCCCTCGATGCGCCGTTTCCGGCACTCGGGACGCTGAAGCGCCTGCTTCACGGCGTTCTCGAAGTATTCGCCGCCGTTTTCCGCCGAACCGTTTTCGTCTTTCGGCAGGCGGAGACGCTCGGTCATCTGTGTCTGAATGCTTCTGCCCCCGATGACTTCCCTGCGGCCGGAAAAAGTGGTATTGCACGGCACGACGATTTCTCCCCGGTTGGAGAAGATGTCCGACATGGCGATTTCGATTTTGACGTCGGTGCCGATGATATTCATGCAGTAATGCGCAAAGGATCCCTGACGCAGCAGCGCCAGAACCGCTCCCGCACCGAGATAGACAAAGACATTGGTGAGCACCGAGCGCAGACTGATTCCGCCCAGGGTCATTCCGGCGCACCAATTGGCGACCGCTCCGTCCTCAAGCAGGATATTGGCGGCCTCAAAGACCGCCAGCGCCGATCCGAGATAGATTCCCATGCGCTTGAAAAGCGCCCTCCTGCCGGCGGTGAAGTTTTTTAGAAATATTTTTATGTTGCTCATTGTATCTCCTTCTCTGCTTCCATTATCCGAAGACCGTAAAACGCACAGCGGAGCTGTGCTTAAGTGTGGAGTGTGGAGTTTTGGAAGCCCTGCGGGCTTGAAAAATATACGCTCGCAAGCTCGCTTAATGGCTTTTCTCAGACTGATTGGGTTTCACTATAAAAGCGAACGTCTTTTTTCCAAGTGAGCGTTTATATTCCAGCGTCACAGGCGCTCATTTACTCCACACTCCACACTTCACACTCCACACTCATCTAACCTTCCGTTTGCCGTTGTTCTGAACACTCGGAAATCTCAGGACAGATAATTTCTTATACGTGACAGATGTGAAAGGCAGTCGTTGTAGCCGAGCCAGTACAGTTCTCCGAGTTTTTCCAGATTCGGCTCCACTCGGCCGACAGTGACCGGTTCTGAGGGAGCGAGACGGAGCAGCCGTCCGTTTTTGTGGAGAAGCTCTATTTCATCGCACTGGCGGTTGTATCTGCTGTTGCTTTGTATGAGTTTCAACGCCAGCGCGGGGTAACGGCTGTAAATGCGGAGCGCCGGTGAGATGCGGGTATCCTTCTTGCGGAAAAGCGGATCCCGTGTGCGGATGACGATGATTTTTTCAAACCCCTGTTTAATCGCCCAGCGGTAGGGAATGGCGCAGGAACAGCCTCCGTCAAGATACGGGATGCCGTTGATCTGCACCATAGGGGAAATATACGGCATGGTAGCGGAGGCCTTCACGCCATCCAGAAGGTAATCGCCGCATTTGCCTTTTTCAAAGACCACGGGCTTGCCGGAAACGCAGTTTGTCGCCACTGCTGCGAAACGCTGTTCGGGACGGTAGAATCTCTGCTCGTCCAAAGGCTCGGAGATAATGCCTCTGTCCTCTGTGAGAAATCCTACGTCCAGTATGCTGTGACTGTGTATCAGGGCCTTGACGCCGATGTATCGGCTGTCGTGACGGTAGCTGAGATTGATGCGGGCAGACCGGCCGATCTGACCCGATACATAATTCAGGCCGCCCAGCGCGCCGGCGGAAACGCCGATGACGCAGCTGAGATTGAGGTCGTTCAGCATCATGGCATCAAGAAAACCCTGGGTATACAATCCCCGGAAAGCGCCGCCCTCCAGCACAAGGCAGCCTTCGACGAGCTTTTCGGAGGCCTGCCCTGAGGGAATTCGGTCGATTTTGGAATAGATCTGTGACATTTAATCCGGCTTCCTCTCTTCTTCAATAACAAACACATGCCCCGAAAGCGGCGCAATCTGCACCGTCACACTGCAGGGCATTTCACCGTGAGGATAGGGAGAAATACTTTGTTCCTCATTGCGGGCAAGTCCCTGTCCGCCGTATTCCACGGCGTCGCTGTTCATAATCTCCCTGATGACGCCCTGGTGCGGTAGTCCGAGAACGTATTTGTACTGGGGATTGGTCGAGAGATTGAGCACCACCACGGTCTCCTGACCTCCGCCCCGTCTGATATAGGCGAAAATATTGTTGTAAGCGTCGGTGCGGTCTATCCATTCAAAGCCGACGCCGTTGTAATCCATTTCCCACAGGGAAGGATACCAGCGGTAAATCTGGCTCATCTCACGGAAAAAGGCGTGGAATTTGCCGTTGTACTCATTCTGAAGCTCGTACCAGTGGATTTCCTCGGTGATTTTCCACTCGTCGAGCTGGGCCAGTTCGTTGCCCATGAAATTGAGTTTTTTGCCGGGATGTGTGAACATATACACATAAAGCGTGCGGCACTGGGCAAATTTCTGCCCAGTGTTTCCCCACATTTTGCCGAGAATGGATTTCTTGCCGTGGGAGGACTCGTCGTGTGAAAAGGGCAGAAGGTAATTTTCGGCGCTGTAGTAATCCATGGAAAAGGTCAGTTTCTCGTGGCTTCCGCGGCGGAAGAAAGGATCGAGCGCAAAATATTTGAGGGTATCGTTCATCCAGCCCATGTCCCATTTGTAGTCGAATCCCAGGTGCCAGTGGTCGGAATATCTGGAGGTGACATTGTAATAGGAGCTGGAATCCTCCGCAATCATCATCACTTCCGGGCAGACCGCATGCAGTTCATCGTTGAACCGCCGCATGAATTCCACGGCGCCCTGATTGACGCCTCTCTCGCTCTGTCCCTGCCAGTAGATGATATTGCTCACCGCGTCAATGCGGAGTCCGTCGATGTGGTAGGTGCTCAGCCAGAAGTAAGCCGCCGACAGCAGAAAGCTCTGGACGTGTCCCTTGTAAAAATCGTAATTGTAGGAATCCCACTCGCTGTTGGCCATGAAGTCAAGAGGATATTCGTAAAGCGGCGTGCCGTCGAAGCGGCCCAGTCCGAAGCTGTCCCTCACGAAATGCACCATCACGAAGTCGAGAATGACGCCGATGCCCTTGTTGTGGCAGATATCAATCATCCTGATAAGCTGCTGCGGAGAACCGTAGCGTGAAGTGGCGGCGAACATGCCGCTGACGTGGTAACCCCAGGAGCCGTCGAAGGGATGTTCGGTCAGGGGCATCAGTTCGATATGGGTGAAGCCGTTGTCGAGAGCGTAATCGGCCAGACGTTCGGCGATTTCGTCGTAGGTGTGCCAGCTTTGCTCGGTGCTCAGGCCGGGCTTGCGGCACCACGCCCCGAGATGCACCTCATAGATGTTCAGCGGCTTTTCGAAGCATCGGGAGCGGCTGCGCATCCATTCACGGTCGGTAAAGGAGGAATCGTCCACTTCCATGATGACCGAGGAATTGTAGGGTCTGCGCTGTCCCATCTGGGCATAAGGATCGGCCTTGTCACAGACCGATCCGCCCGCCTGCCAGATACGGTATTTATATAACTGTCCTCTGACCGCACCCGGAACAAATACCGAATACATGCCGAGGTTGTCTATTTTGCGCATCGTGTGAGCGTTTTCATTCCAGCCGTTGAAGTCGCCCAGAACGGCAATCTTCACGGCGTAAGGGGCGAAAATCGTGAATCGCACGCCCTGCACGCCGTCCTCAAGGGAAAAATGCGCTCCGAGATGATTGTGCGCCACCAGCGCTCGCCCGGCATAAAATGCGTCCAGCAGCTGTCTGCCGACACGGGTGAATTCTTGTTTCAGGTTTCTCATTTGATTTATCACCGCAATGCATACTTTATATACTATATCATGATGTAAAAAACGGAATTTGTCAACCGATGAGTTGTAAATTTTTTCAGGAATAGGCGATTGTAAAAGAAATAGAAAAAAAGCATAGCGCAGCGCACAACTAGCGAACGAATGTGAGCGTGGGAGTCGAGGGGATCTGGACCTCCTCGCAGGTTAAGGGCAGCGCCCCTCGCTGCGACGCACTGGGAAAAGCAATGCAGTCAGGCGAATACGCAAAAGGCAAAAACCAAAAAAATCCTTCCCTCGGCTGAAGAAAAAATGGATAGATATTTTATTGCCGGATTAATAGTATCAAGTGTAAAAGCCCTGATTTACGCTGTCAATCAAGTTTTACAATCATCTAAATTTTTTCAGGAAAAAAAGGAGGAGACAGGCGAAGATTAAGAATTGCTTAAGAATGAAATAATCCTCGCATTTTTGATGAAGGTATGGTATAATGAAGAAACAAAGCACATACCTGTTATTTTCTGCTAGGAGGAAACAATATGAGACTTGACAAATATCTGAAGGTGTCCCGCATCATCAAACGCCGCACGGTGGCCAATGAAGCCTGCGACGCCGGAAGGGTGCTGGTCAACGGCAAGATTGCGAGAGCATCCTATGATGTGAAGGTGGGCGATATTATAGAAGTGACACTCGGCGCGCGCTCCGTCAAAATCCGCGTGCTGGAAGTCAGCGAATACGCCACCAAGGAATCAGCCGACCGACTTTTTGAATCCGTTGTCTAAAGGAGCCTGAAAAAAATGACGATTCTTATCACAGGCGGCACTACATTTGTGAGCCGATACGCCGCGGAATATTTTTTGTCAAAAGGCAATGAGGTCACCGTTCTCAACCGGGGAAGCAGACCGCAGGTCAGCGGTGTGACGCACATCCAATGCGACCGCACGCAATTGGGAAAAATGCTCAGCGGAAAGCATTTCGACGTGATTCTGGACATTACCGCCTACACGGAGGAGCATGTCAGGACACTGGTGGAATCAGGCATTGCGTTTGACGATTATATTCTGATCAGTTCCAGTGCGGTCTATCCCGAAACCAATCCCCAGCCATTCACCGAGGAGCAGGAATGCGGCCGCAATTCGGTCTGGGGCGATTACGGCACCAACAAGCTGGCGGCGGAGCAATATTTAGCCGGGAATGTTTCCGGCGCATACATCCTCCGTCCTCCGTATTTCTATGGAATATACGAAAATCTTTACCGGGAGGCGTTTGTCTTTGACTGCGCCATGCAGGACAGAACCTTCTGTCTTCCGGGCGAAGGCGGAATGAAGCTGCAATTCTTCCACGTCCGCGATCTGTGCCGCTTTGTAGAGATTCTTCTCGAAAAGCATCCGGATCAAACCGTCTATAACGTCGGCAATCGGGAAACCGTGACCGTGAAGGAATGGGTGGACATCTGCTACAGGGCGGCAGGAAAAACGCCGGAATTCGTCAGCGTGGACAGATCGGTGTTCCAGCGGAAATACTTCTGCTTCCACGATTACGAATATGTGCTGGACGTCAGCCGGCAAAGCGAATTGATGCCCGAAACAATGCCGCTGGAGCAGGGAATTAAGGAAGAATTTGAATGGTACAAAGACCATCCCGACAGTGTTTACCGGCGCAATCCCTATATGGAATTTATTGACAGTTATCTCTGCTGATGAACACTATTACGACATCAAAAAACGCCCGGCACTTTTCCGTCCATCGGAAACGTGTCGGGCGTCTTTAATTTTTATGCTTTATCCGCAGAGGGTAGACCCTTGCTCTTATGCTCGGGAGAGTTTTCTGCGAATGACCACAGAAACTGCGCACACACCGGAAACGGCCAGCATAATGAGGCAAAGCATCGCAAATGTGTTGCTCTCGCCTGTGCCGGGAGAATCATTGCCGGCGGAGGCAGCATGAACCGTGAAGGATTGCCTGACGGAACCGTCTTTGAATTCTACGGTGAAGGTATGCTCTCCGACGCTCAGGGTTTCCAGATAGGACGCTTTCAGCGTCAGCCGCAGACTGCCCTTTGCCGTTTCATAATTGCTTGGGGCAACTGCTTCTGCGGCGTCATCGACATACAGCGCAGTGAATTTCAAATGCGTTTCTTTGTCGTTTTCGGCGTTCTTGATGACAACGATCATATCCTTTCCGCTGCCCTTTGTCCAATCCAGGACGCTTTCCTGCTGAACCACGTAGGAGGCTTCCTTGACTGTCACTGCGCATGCGGCAGTAAATGCCCCATCTTCGGTAGCGGCGGTAATGGTCGCGCTGCCTGCGTTCTTGGCTGTCACCTTGCCGTTCTGGTCAACGGCAGCCACGGTTGTATTGCTGCTCGACCATGTGACAATCTGATCGGTGGCGTCCTCCGGTTCAACCGTCGCTGTGAGGGTTGCGGATTCGCTCTTGATCAGATGCAGTTCGCTCTTGTCCAGCGTTACGCCCGTGACAGGAATGACCACCGTCACCTGACAGGAGGCGGTGAAGCTGCCATCCTCGGTGGTAACGGTAACGGAAGCCGTGCCAACGCCAGCGGCTGTCACCTTGCCGCTTTGATCAACCGTAGCGACAGAAGGATCGCTGCTCGACCATGTGACATTCTGGTTGTTGGCGTTCTGCGGCACAAGCGTTGCGGTGAGCGTTTCCGAATTGCCCGTATGCAGCTTCAGTTCGTCCTTGTTCGGTTTTACGCCTGTGACAGGAGCGGCAACGGTCACCTGACAGGAGGCGGTAAAGCCGCCGTCCGCGGTCGTGGCGGTGATGGTGGCGGTTCCTCTGTCAACGGCTGTCACAGTACCGTTCTGATCAACGGCTGCCACATTTGCGTTACTGCTCGACCATGTGACGTTTGGGTTGGGGTGGCCATAGCAATCATCTGTTTCCACCGTTGCGGTGAGGGTTTCGGATTCGCCCTTATTCAGATTCAACTCGTTCTTGTTCAGTGTTATGCCCGCAGCAAGATCGTAAACTTTTACATAGCAGCTATCCGTCAAGAGGGGTTCCATTGTTTCAGGGTCAAGCAGTAAAGCACAACAATGATGTAATTAGTGTTAAGTATACCACTAGCGGTAATTCCTCTTACCGTGCATGACCTGCCGTTGCCGGTAATATCTGCCGCATAATATATATCTTTTGGACAATAATTTGCTTCAATGCACCAATCTATGAGACAAGCGGTGTTTTCCGGCTCTACTGTTGCGGTGAGGGTTTGGATTTCGTCCACATAAAGATCCATACTGCTCTTATTCAGCGATACGCTTGTGGGAGGAATGTACACTCCCAACTCGAAGGAGGCTTGATAGCCGCCGTCCACGGTGGTAACGGTAATGGTGGCGGTTCCTTCCTCAACGAGTGTTACATTGCCGCTCTGGTCAACGGTTGCCACGCTTGTATCACTGCTTGACCATGTGACATTCTGGTTGTCGGCATACCCCGGCTCCACCACAACATAATCGCTGTAGTTTCTGGTATGACCTTTTCTCAGATAACCGTTGCTTCTTCTTAGATATATACCCGTGACCGGCACGGTCACAGTCACTTCGCATGCGGCAGTAAATGCCCCGTCTTCGGTAGTGGCGGTAATGGCGGTAATGGTCGCTCTGCCTTTCTTATTAACTGTCACTTTGCCGTTCTGGTCAACGGTTGCCACGTTGGTATTGCTGCTCGACTATGTGACGTTTTGATTTGTCGCGTCCTCCGGCAAAATCGTCGCGGTGAGCGTTTCGGAACTGCCAATGGGTAGAGTCATACTGTTCTTGTTCAGCGTTACGCCGGTGACGGGCACACGGAAATTGACAGTTGCATTGCCGAAATAACTTTCGGCGTTATCTTGCGTCACTTCGGTACCGTTAAATGTGAAACCCTTGGTAAGTGTTACAATGGTGCCGGTTTTTAAATACGGAAAACTCGCGCCTCCGAATGACATTCCCTCGATGGTCAGGGCGTTCAGGTTATTACACTGCACAAACGCACTGTTGCCCATTGCGGTTACATTGCCATTAAAGGTGACGGATTGCAGACCGCTGCAGCCATAAAACGCAGCCATTTGTATGGTTGTTATGCTGCTTGGAAATGTGACGGATGTAAGTCCGGTACAGCCTTTGAATGCGAAGGCGTTTACAGTTGTGATGCCGTTCCCAAAGGAGACAGCGGTGATATTGGTCTTGTTATTATTACTCCGGCAATTAAATGTTGATAATTCGTATTTCGAAATTAACGGCATTTAGCAGAAATTGGTTTATAGATATTTTATTGCCGGATTAATAAATGCCTCACGATTGATTGCGCCGGAACCGCTGACGGTCAGCAGACCGTTGCTGTCAATCGTGTAGGTGGCATTGTCGCCGCAGCTGCCTTCTTCCACGATGCTGCTGAGAGTACGCACCGGTTCTGCGGAGCGGGTGAAGGTCACGCTGTTCTTGGCGGGCATTTCCGCATCGCTGTTGGTAACCACATTGACATCGCTATTGGTGACGACATCATCCGAAGCGCGTGTGGTCAGAAAGGAAACCGCTCCCACCGAGAGCGTCAGCGCAAGCGCTGCGCAGCCCAGTCTGACGAGCCGTTTCTGCTTCGGTTTCAGCAGTCTGAAACGGGCAGGGAGAGAAAGATAATTGGATAGTTGCAAGATGAAAACCTTCTTAGGATGAAAGCAACTCACTTCACGCTAATCAAAAGAATCCGCCGCCGAACATCGGGGCAAAGACAAGCGCAACAATGGTCATGAGTTTAATGAGAATATTGATGGAGGGACCGGCAGTGTCCTTGAAGGGATCGCCGACCGTATCGCCGACAACGGCGGCCTTGTGGGATTCGCTGCCCTTGCCGTCCTCTCCGCCGCCTTCGATGAATTTCTTGGCGTTATCCCACGCACCGCCGGAATTGGACATGAAGATGGCCAGCAGCACACCTGTGACAAGCGCACCGGCGAGCATTCCGCCGAGCGCTTCGGTACCGAGCAGGAAGCCTACCACCAGCGGGCAGATAATGGCGATAATGCCGGGAATGAGCATCTGCTTGAGTGCCGCGTGTGTGGAAATGCTGACGCAGGTCTTGTAATCGGGATTCTGCGTGCCTTCCAGCAGACCCGGCATCTCACGGAACTGTCTGCGGACTTCCTCGATCATCTCATTGGCCGCCTTTGAAACGCTGTCCATGGTGAGCGACGAGAAAAGGAAGGGCAGCATACCGCCCACGAGCAGACCGACGATGACCTTCGGGTCGAGAATATTGATGGCGCCGAGAACCGGCTCTGTCGCATGCGCATAGGAAACAAACAGCGCCAATGCGGTGAGTGCTGCGGAACCGATGGCAAATCCCTTGCCGATGGCGGCGGTGGTATTGCCGACGGAATCCAGGCTGTCGGTGATCTTGCGGACCGATTCGTCTAGGCCGCTCATTTCGGCAATGCCGCCGGCGTTGTCCGCAATCGGGCCGTATGCGTCAACCGCCACCGTAATGCCTGTGGTGGAAAGCATACCCACGGCAGCCAAAGCAATGCCGTAGAGTCCGTTGTATCCGCCGCCGCAGGAACGGTACGCCGCCAGCACGCCGATTCCGATAAGGATAATGGGGAAGAGGGTGGACTGCATACCCACCGCAATGCCGCTGATGATGGTGGTAGCCGGGCCGGTCTTGGACTGGTCGGCAATCTTGCGGACGAAAAGGAACTGATCGGAAGTGTAAAGTTCGGTGATAATACCGATCAGCAGACCTACTACCAGACCCGCAATGACGGGAATGGAATATCTCAGGCTGCCCATAAGGGTTTTGCTGAGAATCAGAGAAACGACAATCACGGCGCCCGAAGCGACGTAGGTGCCAATATTCAGAGCTGTCTGGGGGTTGCCGCCTTCCTTGCCGCGCACGAAGAAGGTGCCGATAATGGAGGCGACCAGGCCTACCGCCGAGAGAATGGCCGGGAAGAGCGCCGCATTGACGCTCATGCCGCCGGAAATGCCTACACCCAGTGTAATGGCGGAGATCAGCGACCCGACATAGCTTTCAAAGAGGTCGGCTCCCATGCCGGCGACGTCGCCCACGTTGTCGCCGACGTTATCGGCGATAACAGCAGGGTTTCTCGGATCGTCCTCCGGAATGCCTGCCTCCACCTTGCCGACGAGATCAGCGCCGACGTCGGCCGCTTTGGTGTAAATGCCGCCGCCCACACGGGCAAACAGCGCAATGGAAGAAGCGCCCAGGCTGAATCCGAAGAGAATGTCGGTGTTGCCCGAAATGGCGTAGATCAGGCAGACGCCCAGCAGTCCGAGACCGGCAACGCACATTCCCATGACGGCACCGCCGGAGAAGGCCACCGAGAGCGCCTTGCTCATGCCGTGCTTTTTGGCGGCGTTAGCCGTGCGGACGTTGGCTTTGGTGGCGACCGACATGCCGCAGTATCCGGCAAGGGTCGAGAGTACCGAGCCGCAGAGGAAGCAGACGGCCGTCAGCCAGTTGTTCAGACCGATGCCGATGGCCAGGAACAGCACCGCCACAAAGATGACCAGAATGCGGTATTCCGCAAAAAGGAAAGCCCTTGCGCCTTCGTTGATCGAGGCGGCAATCTGCTTCATTCTGTCGGTGCCTTCCTCCTGACGCTTGACCCTCATGGTGAGGAACAAAGCGTAAAGCAGGGCGAGAGCGCCGACTCCGGCTGAGAGATACATCAATTTTTCCAAAATAATCCTTCCTTTCCAATATGAGATTTCTGACCTTATTGTATTATTATTTTACATTCCTGTCAATTCGTAAAACTAACGAATGTGCCGGATATCCATTAATTGTGGCAATGTAGAAAACATCTTTTAACAGAACGGACAATTCATATGTATTTTTGACAAAGAAAAAAGCGATTTGCAGGAGAAATGACAATCAATCTCTCACACAAATCGCACAATTCTAATTTATTAAAATTGTATAAACTTAACAAATTCAGGCTTCGGCAATCAGATCGTTCATGTCGTAGAGTCCTGCGGGCTTGCCGCAGAGATAGACCGCAGCGTTCACGGCGCCGGCGGCAAATACACCCTTAGACTGTGCGCTGTGGGCGATGGTGACCACTTCGTCGTGTCCGGCGAAGATGACCTCGTGCTCGCCGACAATGCTGCCGCCCCGGACCGAATGAATGCCGATTTCACTGCGCTCACGCTTTCTGCGGACGCTGTGGCGGTCGTATTCGTAGCGTGATTCATAGGGAAGTTCCTCGCTGATGGCCTTGGCAATCATCAGAGCGGTGCCGCTGGGCGCGTCGAGCTTCTGATTGTGGTGCTTCTCGACGATTTCCACATCGAAGCTGCCGCCGAGAATCTGCGCCGCCTTGCGGGAAAGGGCAATCAGCAGGTTGATGCCGAGCGACATGTTGCCGGAATGGAAAAGGGCGATCTTTTGGGAAGTTTCCTCGATCCTGCTGATCTGGGCTTCGGAATAGCCGGTGGTGCAGAGAATGGCGGGAACCGACTTTTCCACCGCATAGGTCAGAATGGAATCCAGCGTGCTGGGATGGGAGAAGTCAATGATCACGTCGGCTTTTTCGGTCACGTCGGCAATGCCGGAATACACCTGATAACCGTGAATGTTGGCGGTATTCACGTCAACGCCGGCGACGATTTCGCAGTCGCTGCGCTCGTTGACAATACCCGTAATGGCGGCGCCCATTTTTCCGTTGCAGCCGCAGAGAATGATTTTTGTCATCAATTTTTACGTCCTTTCGTTTTTTGATTTTATTAACCTAAAGGCAACCGGAACAGCAAAGCCAATGCCAAGGCGCCGGCCAGGCTGATTGCCGTATTTTTCGGGGAAACATGGAGAATGACGGCCGCTCCGATAAAAATCAGCGTGTCCATGACGCTTCTGAAATCAAAATACCAGAAACCGATCGCAAAGCAGCAGGACATCATATTCCAGAGAACCAGCGTGGTAATCACGAGCGACGGGATGGATGTTCCTTTGGCGTACCAGCAGACAGCGGCGAGCAGAGGAGAAATGGCTGTGAATCCGTACCAGATCATCATGTAGTCCATAGGATTGAATCCGGCAATGAGTATGGAAGAGATGTGATAGGCCGCGCACATTCCGGCAAAAAAGAGGAAAACACGCAGCGCCGCCTTCAGCGGCGATCCGGCGTAAACAGCGATGGCCAGCGCAATCAGAAGCCATACCGGAAAAAGCGAAAGCAGATTTCCGAGGTCGATCATGCCCAGAAGACGCTGCCACCACACGCCGTCGTTGATGCCGAGACAGTCCAGCCATTTGGAGAATACCCCGAGCAGCATGCCGATAAGCAGAAATATTCCTCCGTCAGTGACTATGTTTGATTGTTTGCCGTTATGCGCCGGTTTCCGTATGCCGTCCAGTTTATCCTTACATTTTTTTATCAAATCCATCAATTGTTTCACCTTGGATTAATCGGAAGTCTTATCCGGCAGCAGCCTGTCCAGCTCAGCGGCAAGTCTTTGCTTCATCTCGGCAAGCTGAATCTCGGAAGGTCGGTTGTCGTCGGCATACATCTTTTCCATAGGGTACCACCAGACGGGACCTTTGCCGTGATTGCCGCAGTTTTCAATGTCGCCGGTTCTGCGTGGGAACAAATGCCAGTGCAGGTGCGAGTCGCCCATGCCGAGCAGCTCATAATTCATCTTTTCGGCGCCGAAGGCACGGAAAACCGACTCGGCCACGCTTGCATCTCCTCCATGAATTTCGCCCGTTCAGCGGAATCCAGATGAAAGAGCTCGGTCTTGTCCCCGTGATGCTTGTAAAGGAAAAGCGTGTAGCCATAAAAATGCTGGTTGTCGCCGATCACGACGTACCCCGTTGCAAGCTCCCTGACAAAATAAGGATTGACGCCCTTTTTGATCATATTAATTCTGTCACAGATCAGGCACATTTTTCACTCAGCTCCATTTATCCCAATTACAACACATGCTTCCGGCCGGAATTACAACCGAAAGCATGTGGAAATATTACTTTTCAAGCCCGAAGGGCTTCCGAAACTATTATCTATTCTTTATTATCTATTATCTATTCTCTAAGCGAACGTTTTTTACCCAGGCGAGCGTCATAAAAGTCCGTGTCTTGCGAGAGTGGCGGCGAGCTTATCCTTGGCGGCTTCGGTCATTTCGTAGAGAGGCATACGGCAGGGACCGGCGTTCATGCCCATCATATTGAGGGCTTCCTTGACGGGAATGGGATTGACATCGATAAAGAGGTCGTTGCAGAGGTCGAGGTATTCAAGCTGGAGAGCGGCGCTTTCGGCGACCTTGCCGTCAAAGTAATACTGGCAGATGTTGTGGGCGACTTCGGGAGCGACATTGGCGAGAACGGAAATCACACCCTTGCCGCCGAGTGAAAGCAGCGGAACGATCTGATCGTCGTTGCCGGAGTAGACATCGAGATTGTCGCCGCACATGGCTCTGATTTTGGCAACCTGCGAGATGTTGCCGCTGGCCTCCTTGATGGCGGCGATGGTATCGTACTTGGAAAGCTCATAGGCGGTTTCGGGAGCGATATTGACGCCGGTTCTGCTCTGGACGGAGTAGAGAATGATAGGCGTCTTGACGCTCTCGGCGATCATGCCGAAGTGGGCGACCAACCCCCGCTGAGAAGTCTTGTTGTAGTAGGGAGTGACCAGCAGCAGGCCGTCCGCACCCATTTCCTCGGCGGCCTTGGAAAGCTCGATGGCGTACTTGGTGTCGTTGCTGCCTGTTCCGGCGATAACCGGAACTCTGCCGGCGGTCTGCTCGATGGCGAATCGGATGACCTCGCAGTGCTCGTCATCGCTGAGAGTGGAGGATTCACCTGTGGTGCCGCAGGTGATGATGGCGTCGGTCTTGTTTTCGATCTGGAAATCAATCAGATCGGCGTAAGCTTCATAGTTAACGGAGCCGTCCTCGTTCATAGGAGTGACGATGGCAACGCCGGAACCGGTAAAAATTGTGTTCTTCAAGCGACAGTCCTTCTTTCATTTTGAATGTAATTTGTAAAAGCCCTATATTAACTATTGTATTCCAAATAAGAAATAGCGTACCGAATAAAAAATATATATTCCAGCGCGAAGCGCTCCGAAACTAGTATCTATTATCTATTCTCTATTCTCTATTCTCTAAGCGCAGCTCCGCTGCGCGTTCAGTCCAGCCATCCCTGTGCGCAGAGGAGTTCCGCCATGAGGACAGCGCCTCCGGCAGCGCCGCGGAGGGTGTTGTGGGAAAGGCAGACGAATTTGTAGTCGTACTGAGTGTCTTCACGAAGGCGTCCGCAGCTGACAGCCATGCCGCCTTCCAGATTGCGGTCGAGCTTGGCCTGCGGTCTGTTGTCCTCCTCGAAGTAGTGAATGAACTGCTTGGGGGCGCTGGGAAGGCCGAGCTTCTGGGGTTCGCCGGAGAAGGCCGCCCATTTTGCCTTGATTTCCTCGATGGTGGGCTTGTTCTTGAAGCGCACGAAGACCGCAGCCGTGTGACCGTCGGAAACAGGCACTCTCAGGCACTGTGTGGTGATGCGGATATCGTCACGCAGCGTAATTTTGCCGTCCTCATATTGGCCCCAGACCTTGAGGGGCTCTTTTTCGGACTTCTCTTCCTCGCCGCCGATGAAGGGAATGAGGTTGTCGATCATTTCAGGCCATGTCTCAAAATTCTTGCCGGCGCCGGAGATGGCCTGGTAGGTGCAGGCGAGCACGTCCTGAACGCCGTACTCGAGCAGGGGAGTGAGCGCAGGAACATAGCTTTGGATGGAGCAGTTGGATTTGACCGAGATAAAGCCGCGCTTGGTGCCGAGGCGCTTGCGCTGCGCTTCGATGATCTGGGAATGGTCTGCGTTGATTTCGGGGATGATCATGGGAACGTCCTCGGTGAAGCGGTGTGCGCTGTTATTGGACATAACGGGACATTCGTGCCTGGCGTATTTTTCTTCCAGAGCGCGGATCTCGTCTTTTTTCATATCGACCGCGCAGAAAACGAAGTCAACGGCAGCGGTGATCTTTTCGATGTCTGCGTCAGCGTCGAGAATGATCATGTCCTCCATCTCCGCCGGCATGGGAGTGGACAGCTTCCAGCGGGAGCCGACCGCTTCTTTGTATGTTTTACCCGCAGAGCGTGCGCTGGCTGCGAGAGCGGTCACTTTGAACCAGGGATGATTGGACAGCAGAGTGGCAAATCTCTGACCAACCATGCCTGTGGCTCCGATAATACCTACGTTGTAAGACTGTTTCATAATTTACAGACCTCCAAAAAGAATAAATGATATATTGTTGACAAATAAAACAAAAAAACAAAAAACCGGTTGATAACCGGTCATCCATGCGTTATAATATTAACCGCTGCCGGAAAGCGGTGCAGACTTCGTTTGAAATGTGTCTTTCCGCCGGTCGAACGGCAATATTATCTGAGTAGCACTCCATCACGCATGATGACAGTTGTACGGCTGTTGACCGCACACCCAGGCGCATGCCCTGCCATACACGGACAAGCCCTTCGGCGGCACAACCTTTCCCACCGGCCTGCCGACGGCAATGGCTGCCTCGGCCGGAGATACTCTTTTGAATGCCGCACCTCTATCAGAAATTCTGTTTATTTTATCGTCTTTAGGATTATTATAACGCATAATCGCCAAATGTCAAGGGCTTTGCGGCAAATCGCCGATTTTGCTTATTTTTACCTATAATATGCCGCCGGTTTAGTGACTGTGCGCACAAATTTGAACAAAAAAGGATGAATGAAACAAGATGAAAACTTCCGATTTTTATTACGACCTTCCGCAGGAACTGATTGCCCAGCATCCGGTGGAACCGAGGGATTCCTCCCGCTTGATGGTCATGGACAGACAGAGCGGAGCGCTGCAACATAAAATATTCCGCGACGTCATTGATTGCCTGCATCCCGGCGACTGCCTGATCGTCAACGATTCCCGGGTGCTTCCGGCGAGGATATTCGGCGTGAAGGAGGGCGGCGATTCGGTCAACGAATTCCTGCTGCTGACCCAGAAGGAGCAGAAGGTGTGGGAATGTCTGACCAAGCCGGGCAAACGTGCCAGGGTCGGCACACGGTTTGTATTCGGCGAAGGCCTGATGGCAGGCGAAGTCGTCGAAGTGCTGGAGGACGGCAACCGGATCGTGCGCTTTGAATGTGAGGACGAATTCTTCTCGGTGCTCGACCGAATCGGACAGATGCCGCTGCCGCCTTACATCACCGAAAAGCTGGAGGACAGGGAGCGCTACCAGACGGTCTATTCCCGTGAACTCGGCTCCGCCGCCGCTCCGACCGCCGGACTGCACTTCACCAATGAACTGCTTGACGCAATCCGTGCCAAAGGTGTCAAAATCGGCACTGTCACCCTGCACGTCGGACTCGGCACCTTCCGTCCGGTCAAGGTGGACGACGTGAACAACCATGTGATGCATTCCGAGCATTACTGTCTGCCGAAGGAGACAGCCGACCTCATCAACGAAACCCATTCGCAGGGCGGAAGGGTCATTTCGGTCGGCACCACCAGCTGCCGCACGCTGGAATCCTGCCCCGTGACAGACGGAAAGATTCAGCCGGACGATGGCTGGACGCAGATATTCATTTATCCGGGCTATGAATTCAAGGTGATTGACGGACTGATCACCAATTTCCACCTGCCGGAGAGCACTCTCATCATGCTGGTGTCAGCCTTCGCCGGCTTTGACAATGTGATGAACGCCTACAGGGTCGCCGTCGAGGAAAGATACAGATTCTTTTCCTTCGGCGATGCAATGGCCATTTTATAATTATAATATATTCATAACATGCGCATAATGATTGACAATTTCAGGTGAATCATATATAATGATAGAAAAAGACAGGAGGTTATCATTATGGCGAAAACAACAGCCAACATCAGCATAGACGCGGAGACCAAGCGGCAGGCGCAGGAGCTTTTCGCGGAATTGGGAATGGATTTATCCACAGCAGTCACTATATTCTTCCGTCAGGCGATCTGGGAACACGCCATGCCTTTTGAAATCACACGTCAGTCACCGAATGAAGCAACTTCAGCTGCAATGGATGCAGCTGAAAAGTGGGAAGACCTTTACGGAACTTTTGACAGTGTGGAGGAACTGATGGAGGCACTCAATGCTTAGTATAGAATTTATCGGTCAGTTCAAGAAGGATTTTAAGATAGCGATAAAAAGGGGCTGTAACCCGAAAGCGTTGGAGGAAGAAGAATGATTGGGATCCGACCCGTAACAGATTTAAGGGACTATTTTTCCGAGATAGAGAATACAGTTCAAAGCGGCCATCCTGTTTATCTGACAGAGAACGGATATGGAACGATGCTTGTCCTGAGATTGCAAGAAATACAGATGAGACAATGACACATGAGGAAGTATTCGGAAGAATCAGGAGAAATATTGACGGAGGAAAAGAATAACTACAGGAAAGGTTTGCTATTAATCTATGTACAAACTCATCAAACAGGAAGGACACGCCCGGCTGGGCGATTTTGAGACGGTTCACGGCACGGTGCATATGCCGGCGTTTATGAATGTCGCCACCACGGGCGCCATCCGGGGCGCCGTGTCGGCCTACGACCTGAAGGAGCTGCGCTGTCAGGTGCAGCTCTGCAATACCTACCATCTTCACCTGCGACCGGGTGATGAAAACGTCCACACGCTGGGAGGATTGCACAAATTCACCGGCTGGGACGGGCCGATTCTCACCGACAGCGGAGGATTCCAGGTGTTTTCGCTTTCGCAGCTGCGAAAGATCACCGAGGAAGGCGTCCATTTCCGCTCCCATATCGACGGACACAGAATCTTCATGGGACCGGAGGAAAGTATGCGGATTCAGTCGAATCTCGCCTCGACCATCGCCATGGCGTTCGACGAGTGCGTGGAGAATCCTTCGCCCTACGAGTATGTCAAACAAAGCTCCGACCGCACCATCCGCTGGCTGAAGCGCTGCCGGGCGGAGATGGAGCGGCTCAATTCGCTTGAAACCACCATCAACAAAAGCCAGATGCTCTTCGGCATCAATCAGGGCGGCACTTACAAGGATATCCGCATCGACAACATGAAGGCAATAGCCGGACTTGACCTGAACGGCTACGCAATCGGCGGCCTGGCCGTCGGCGAACCGGCGGAGGTGATGTATGACATCATTGAGACGGTGGAGCCGTTCATGCCAAAGGACAAGCCGAGATATCTTATGGGCGTCGGCACGCCGGTGAATATTCTGGAGGCGGTTTATAGAGGAGTTGACCTGTTCGACTGCGTCATGCCGTCCCGGAACGCACGGCACGGACATATCTTCACTTCCCGGGGCGTCATCAATATGAACAACGCCAAGTACCGTCTGGATGAACGTCCGCTGGACGAAGCCTGCGACTGTCCGACCTGTCGCAGACATTCGAGGGCGTATATTCACCACCTCATCAAGAGCGGCGAAATGCTTGCCATGCGGCTCACCGTGATGCACAATCTGTATTTTTACAACACCCTTATGGAAAAAATCCGTCAGGCGCTCAGCGAAGGACGTTTTGAGGAATTCTACCGTGAACAGAGAGAAATTCTGGGCAGACGGCTGTAATATCGGGCGGTGCGTTTACGGAATATTTACATTTATGGCTTGTTTATTCAAAAATTGACTTGCACTTTTGTATTTTAATTGATATAATGATTTATATTTTTTCTTTTGGAGGTAATTCAATATGAACCTTATAGGATTCAGCGCAGGCGCAGGCGGCAACAATTCGGGCAGCATGATCACCATGATACTTCTCTACGGCGTTATCATTGCTGTATTCTACTTCATTCTCATCAGACCTCAGTCCAAGCAGAAGAAAAAGGAAGAGGAAATGAGAAACACACTTGAAGTCGGCGACACCATCGTGACCATTGGCGGCATCATCGGCAGAGTGGTCAGCATCAAGGATGACGACATCGTCATTGAAACCGGTGCCGACCGCAACAAGGTCAAGATCAAGAAGTGGGCTATCGGCAGCAACGAGACACGCCGCACAGCGCCTAAGACCGAGGATAAGAAGGATAACGCCAAGGAAAAGAAGGGCCTTTTCGGCTTCCTCAAGAAGTAATCGCTTTTTGTCTTTTTCACAAAGCAGAACATAGGCATATTCTCCCGGATCTTTGAGTATTTATTTACCAGTAAATTGCTCAGAGAGCCGGGAGGTATTTTTTATGACACATGTAAAATCGAGAAAACTCAGGTATTCCAGATCCTGCGGCGGCCGGAATCCGGCGATCAGAATCGCCAAACCATTTCTGATCGGACTGACGGCGGCGCTGGTGGTTGCGATGGCATTTGTGATGATTTTTGCGCTGGTGTTTGTCGTGATGAAGTCCATCGTTTCATCGGCGGTCATTCCGCTGTCGGTGGTGGCGCTTATGCTGGGCTGCTTTGCGGGCGGATACATCTGCGGGTCGATTTCCCGTGAAAGAGGCCTGTTCTACGGCCTTGCCATAGGATTGGCAGTGTTCGTCGGTGCGTGGATCATCGGCATTGCCATGGACGAGGACGCCTTCAGCCTTCTGGTGGCCGTCAAGCTGGTACTCCTTCTGCTTGCGGGAGGATGCGGCGGCTGGCTCGGCTCCAATCGTGTCAGGCCGCGCAGGAAGTATTCGCACTGAGTCCGGAGAAGGAAAAGCCCGGCAGGCCGTCAATTCGGTTTTTCAATACTTTCAGTAATGAAGTTGTATAAAAGACCAAAAAATGTGATGTGTAAATTTATGCATTTATAGGTTGAAATATAAAAAAATATTTGTTATAATATCTTTATTCGTTATACGATTGGAGGTTAAACCATGGAAAAGCACATCAAGACTCTCAACAAGGCCAATCTGAAGGAAAGCGCTGTCAAAGGCGGCTGCGGCGAGTGCCAGGCTTCCTGCCAGTCCGCATGCAAAACTTCCTGCACAGTGGCAAATCAGAAGTGTGAGAAGTAATTTTTGACGTAATTTCTGTGCGGCACAGATTTTTTGCGAATTTGTGCGCAGTGTTTTACAAGGCTGCCGGATCAGAAAGGTCCGGCGGCTTTGTACTCTTTTATTTAAAATTTTTAAGTAACGGAACCGTGAAAGACCGACGGAAATCCGTTATTTTATCCCGACGGAAGGATATTTGCCAAATGATACATAAATACAGTTTAGGCGGCTACAACATCATACTTGACGTGTACAGCGGAGCGGTGCATGTTGTGGACGATCTCACATACAGACTGGTCGATTTCACAGACGAAAATATGACCGCTCAGACTCCTGCCGAAGCGTATGAAGCGCTCGGCGATTACAGCCGTGAGGAAATCGATTCGGCTTACGCCGAGCTTTACGAAATCTTTGACATGGGCCAGCTTCACGCCGCGGACGATTATGAGAAATTCGCCGATATGATGATCAACGCTTCGGTCAAGTCGATGTGTCTCAACATCAGCCACGACTGCAATCTCGCCTGCGAATACTGCTTTGCGAGCAAGGGAGGATTCGGCGGCGAACGCTGCCTGATGAGCGAGGAGATTGCCCGCAAGGCCATTGACTTCCTCATCGACAAATCGGTGGGCAGACGCAATCTGGAAGTGGATTTCTTCGGCGGAGAACCGCTGATGAATTTTGAAGTGGTCAAAAAAACAGTAGAGTACGCTCGTTCCAAGGAGGCTGAATTCGGCAAGAATTTCCGCTTCACCATCACCACCAACGGACTGCTGCTCGACGACGACAAGATCGACTTCATCAACCGTGAAATGCACAACTGCGTGCTTTCCATTGACGGCCGCAAGGAAGTCAACGACCGGCTTCGTCTCGACTGGGGCGGCAAGGGCTGCCACGACCGGATCCTGCCCAAATTCAGGAAACTGGTGGCGCAGCGGGGCGACAAGGACTATTATGCCAGGGCCACCTACACACGCTACAATCTCGACTTTACAAACGACATCATGTATCTCTACGAGCAGGGATTCGATCAGCTCTCGGAGGAGCCTGTCGTTTCGGATCCCAAGCTGGATTTCTCCATTCAGGAGTCCGACCTGCCGAGGATATTCGAGGAGTACGAGACGCTCGCGCAGAAGCTCATTGAGATGAAGAAGGCGGGGGAGAAGATCAACTTCTTCCACTTTATGATAGACTTGAATCAAGGCCCCTGCGCCATCCGCCGTCTGAGAGGATGCAGCTGCGGCAATGAATACGTCGCCATTACCCCTCAGGGAGATATCTTCCCCTGCCACCAGTTTGTGGGTCACGACGAGTGGAAGATGGGCAATCTCAATGACGGCACCTTCAACACCGACATCAAAAAGAAATTCGCCCGCACCACTATCTACAACAAGAAAAAGTGCCGTGACTGCTGGGCAAGATTCTATTGCAGCGGCGGCTGCAACGCCATCAACAACGAAAAGAACGGCGACATTCTGGAGCCCTACAGTCTCTACTGCGAGATGGAAAAAAAGCGTCTGGAATGTGCCATCATGATGCAGGCGGCTTTGGCCGACTGACGGACATTTGATTATGGACAAGCTTAAGATCGTGCGTTCCTCCGAAAAATACGCCGTTTCCTACTGCGAGACATTTGACCGGGTGGCCAGGGAAGGCAAATTCCTGTCCATTTCGGGAGGATATCCGCTGGAGGATATCATCGGATTCATCAGGGCATGCCGTGAATGCGGCTATCCACAGTTTCTGCTGATTGCTCCCGACTCAAGAGCGGTCGGCTGGTGCGACATTGTGCGACGTGTTGACGAACCGGACGACGTGGGATATCTGGGGGTAGGAATCGACAAACCCTACAGGGGCGCCGGCTGGGGATCACGTCTGATGACCGCCGCCATCGACGACGCCAAAAAGTGCGGCTTCAATGAGATTCGTCTGGAGGTGCGGGCTTCCAACTACAATGCCATCCGCACCTATACGCGGCTGGGATTTGTCAAAATATCCTACACTTCCGACGGTGTTGTGACCGACGGCGTTGCCGAGGATATCTGGACCATGAGCTTCATGTGCCGCCGTCTGGAGCCGGAAGGCTTTGACAGGGAGCGTTTTTTCGGCAGATTCGGGAAGATCGATTTTAAAAAACTGATCAAAGAAGAATCACATCAATGAATCAATCAGGGCACAACCGATAAGGGAAATGTTTAAGCTTTGCCTTCCCCTGAATGGAGAAAAGCTTGCTGTTTCAAATACTGTAAATCCCTGATTTTCGTAGCTTTTACTGTTTAACAATCAACAAAAATCAAAACAAAAACGAGGGAGGCGTGCCGGATGAAACCGACAGTGCTGGTCACAGGCGCTTCACGGGGAATCGGTCTGGCTGCGGCACGGCTCTTTGCCGCCAAAGGACACCCGACCGTCATCAATTACAACCGCAGCCGTGAGCCGGCGCTGGAAGCGGCCCGTGAGATCAACGCTTCCGGCGGAGTCGCCATGGCGGTCAAGGCAGACGTTTCGCGGCCGGAGGAGGTCGCCGCCATGTTTGACAAAATCAACGGGCAGCTTGGCGGCGTAGGCATTCTGGTCAATAATGCGGCGGTTGCCCGGCAGAGCCTTTTCACCGACATCGACTATGACGAATGGCGTTCCACCTTCGCGGTCAATGTGGACGGCATGTTCCTCTGCGCCAGGGCGGCCCTTCCGTCAATGCTGAGGGAGCATCGCGGCAGCATTGTCAACCTATCCTCCATGTGGGGACAGGTAGGAGCGTCATGCGAAACGCTTTATTCCGCCACTAAAGCCGCCGTGATCGGCCTGACAAAGGCGCTTGCGCAGGAAGTCGGCCCCAGCGGCATACGGGTCAATTGTGTGGCGCCCGGCGTCATTGATACCGATATGAATTCACACCTCAGCGTGGAGGATCTGCGTGAGCTGGCGGATTGCACGCCGCTTATGCGTCTCGGCACTCCTGAGGAAGTGGCCAGGGCGATTTACTTTCTGTCATCGGACGAAGCCTCCTTCATCACGGGTCAGGTGCTCTGTCCGAACGGCGGATATGTTGTATGATCAGGCCGATTTATCGGCCGGGAATTATCCGGATTAAGGGGGATGTATGAATATGAAGAATAAATCTGCGGCGTTTTTCACCGCCATCACTCTTGCGGCGGCGATATTTGCCGTTTGCGGGGTGATTTTCACGGGACATGTCTCGGCTGCCTCTGAAGGCGGTCTCCCGGACGGGTCAAAAGACGCCCGAAGCGCTGCCGACAGAATGGCGCTTCTGTGCTGCGGGATTGTTTCCGGCTCTGATATTTCGATGGAGCAGTCGGCGTTTGACTCTGATTTTGTTCCCAGAGAACCGGAATATGTCCAGCGTTTCCGCGGGTATAACGGCCCGAAAGCGGATTTCGTTCCGGTGCTGATGTACCACTTCTTTTACGACGCCGCCACGGAAAAACCGACCAAAGGTAATAACAGCCATGCCATTCAGGCGGTGAAAACTCACCTTCAGTGGCTATGGGAAAACGGATATGTCACCCTGACCATGGACGAGCTTTACGAATGGCTCCAGGGCAATATTGAAATTCCTGCCAAATGCGTGCTGCTTACTTCGGATGACGGACAGGATAATTTCTTCGATCTGCTTCAGCCGGAGCTTCACAAGTACGGATTTGTCGCCACATCCTTTGTCATTACCGGATGGCGCAAGAATCTTCCCTACAAACTCACTCTGCCGAATGTGGAGCTTCATTCTCATACCCACAATATGCACAAGGGTACCGTCGAGAGCGGCGGCGTTCCCACCAACAGGGGAATGATGCAGGGCGTGTCGGTGGAAGCGGGTGTGAAGGATCTGAAAAAATCCTCCGCAAAACTGAACGGATCCAAATACTTCGCCTATCCGTACGGCACCTACGGAGGAAATTCAAAGGAAATACTCAGACAGGCCGGATTCCGTCTGGCGTTTACCACAACCAGCGGAGTGGTGAGACGGGGAGATGATTTCCTTCAGCTGAACCGGCTCCGTGTGAGCGGATCCCTGATGGCAAAAGGCTTCAGCTATCTCGTAAGAGCCGAGCAGGTCGCCAAAAAATACAAATAATCAAAGGACGGGCGGATTCCGGAATCAACCGAAATCCGCCCGTCTGTCTGTTTATTTGAAAAGCTTGTTGAGCAAAGGGCCTATCCGCACGTCGTACAGCGTATAAAAACCCAGCAGTGCGCGGTCGTACAACGCAAAGCAGACATTGGCGGCAATCAGATAGGCCGCCGCCAGTATCCATACCGGCTTATCGGAATCAAAAACCGGCACGGCAAAAATCAGCTTTGCCAGCAGAACGGAAAGCACCGCACCGCAGTTGAATACCAAAGCCTTTACCAGAACCCTGGGCGGCTTTTTGTTGATCCGGTTGAGCAAAGGCTGAATGACGGGGTAATGCCCGAAAAGCAGCAGATAAAACAGAGCCATCTCCTTGTCGGGAATAAGCATCAGACCCAGCAGCGATACGGCGGCAAACATAGTGAGCGCCGTGCCGGTTCCGTATTGCCTCACCGGCACGATCAGCACTCCTCCGGCGATCATCGGCGCAGCGTAGGTCAGGATTCCCATAAATCCAGCGACAATCATTGCCGCAACGCTCAGTGCGGTTAATATTCCGCACAGTGCAATTTTGGAGGAAACAGAGCCTGAATTCATAAAAGGTACCTCCTCTAAAAATTAATACTAATTTTCGGTTGAAAGTAGACAATTATTTGCGAGGATATTTTGTGTCCTGCAAGGAATAGCTGTCGACTCGTCGACAGCAGGACGACGGCAGGCTGGCGCCTGCCTAGGACGGCGCAAAATAGGCCGCAAAGAAAGTCTGATTTTAGCCGAAAATTAGTATAAGGCAACACCGTACAATCCGCACGGTGCTGCCTTGGTAAATGATTTGCGATGAAAAACAGATTTGCCGAAGGCTCAGCAGCAGGTGATGAGGTCGCCGCCGAAGCATTCGCAGCAGGAGTCGGCACAGAGCAGACCCATACAGGTGGAGCAGGGACCGCAGCCGCTTGCGCAGGAGGAACCGCCGCCGTTGTTGTAGTTGTAGCCGGCAGTCCTTCCGGTGCGCTGCTGTGAAACCTGCGTGTAGGCAGCGCGATATTCGGCGTTGTTGGGAGCCTTGTTGACGGCTGTCTGGAAGTAGGCGTATGCCTGATCAATCCAGCCCCTGCGGTAAAGCACGCTTCCCTTGAGGAAATACCATTCGGCGTTTCTGCGGGAATTAGGCACGCCGTCGAGCACCATTTCCGCGTCGGTGATTCTGCCTGCGCTGAAAAGGTTGCGCACATCGGCAAAATCCGTGTGCTGCGTGCCGGAGAAGGAGCTGTGATCGTTGGCGGTTTTGGTGCCGCTTGTGCCGGCATTGGAGGAGGAACCGCCGACAGGTGTGCCGTTTTTGCGTGACGTGACAATCATGTCATAGGCTTCGTTGACCTGTGACATCTTCTCGGCGGCAAGCTCGGCAACGTCCGGGGTATTGGCGTAATTGTCGGGGTGATACTTTTTGGCGAGGTTTCTGTAGGCTGTCTTTACCTCGTCATCGGATGCGTTCGGAGAAACACCCAGTACGGAATATGGATCATTCATTTTCTTCAACTCCTGTATCAATTTGATTCTTATCTGAACGTCTGCGCCTTTTTTTGGCAGGCGGAAACAGTGCGGTTCGCTGTGCCTCGGAGATGCCGAGATACATGATATTGTCGGTGATGGGTTTGAATTCGCCTAGATCAAGCAGTTCGTAATACTTGACCGCCTGGGCGGCCGACATGTTGAGGCTGTCATTGCCGTAGCATCTGGCCTGCTCCCAGCGTTCGCTCTTCGTGGCGGCGTCTTCGGGAGTGAGGCCGAATTTAAGTACAAGCGGATTGAAGGAGCCGTCCTCCAGGTCGTCCTTCAGGTCGTCCAGTGCGTCTATCATGTAGATCCACCGGCCCAGAAAATACCCGAAGTGCTTTAAAATCACCTTGTCGCTTTCCCTGTCGGAGAGTCTGACGGCAAATGAGGAAATCACATCGGCGGTCGGTTCACAAAGCTCGTCAATCACCAGTTCCCCGCCCGGGACGGCTTTGCTCTCCGCCTCGAACTGCCGTGTTATGTATTCGCTGACCAGGGCGTCCTCCTGCGGATAAAGCTTACTGGCTTTTTTGCGCACATGCGAGGCATAAGGCGTCAGAGTACGCCATAAGAGCCGCTTGCCGGGAGAGGAATCCCTGATGTTGTCTTTGAGTTTATAATAGAACATGATGGCGGTGAGCGCCGAGGTGTACGCAAAAGCGTCATTGTGCGTCCGGCACAGGCCGCATTTCTTGGCTGGATTCACGGCGCATCTGCCCGGAACAAACTCCGGCTTTTCACCGCTGAGCGCGATCATGAGCATGGTCATGAATGTGTAGTCGTAATTGAGCAGCAGTCTGGAAACCGGCCCCATCTGCTTTCCGAGATGCCTGCACAGCGTGCAGTACACAGAGCGATAGGTTTCATATTCGCATATTCTCAATTGCGGTTTAAAAATGCGTACATATCCGAACAATATTCTGCCCCTCAATTTACATTATATAAAACATTATGGCACAGTTTTTGGACTGCTTTATTACGAATATGTAAACTTAGTTCAAATAATTATGATTTAACCTTTTGGCACACAAAAAAATTATCGGATAAATTTAAAAAAAAACCTTGACAAATCGCCTGCGGTATGATAATATAATTCTTGCTAACTGAGTTAGCGACTAACTGAGTTAGAGCAAACCGGGTTAGCCACTTTATGCGGATATGGCGGAATTGGCAGACGCGCTAGATTCAGGTTCTAGTGAATGCAAGTTCATGCAGGTTCAAGTCCTGTTATCCGCACCAACTATGGAGGGGTGTCCGAGCGGTTTAAGGAGCTAGTCTTGAAAACTAGTGATAGGGCAACCTACCAAGGGTTCGAATCCCTTCCCCTCCGCCACACCCTTTCTTTTATTTAATAATATTGACTTTGTGTCAGCACATTCGGAGAAGTACTCAAGTGGTGACGAGGCTCCCCTGCTAAGGGAGTAGGCTGGTTAATCGCTGGCGCGAGGGTTCAAATCCCTCCTTCTCCGCCAAAGCAAAAAATCCTGTCGACTAACGTCGATGGGATTTTTTGCTTTGTATTATTCTTTTTTAAGTTTTAAGTTTTCATTCTTCGGTTTCCAAGACAGGATTTTCCAACTTAAGACGGAAAACTTAAGACTGAAAAATGAATAATGATGGTAAACCGCACCTCTTTTTCATGAATTAACTAGCCGATTGTAAAAACGCAACTATGGGAAACAGCGAAGATATATGACACTGTGCAAAAATATCGCCGGATTTTGATTGCTTTTTTTTGATTAATCCGCAGAAAAAGGAAAGTCTGAAGATGATTTGTTAGTTTGATTATTAAAATTTGAGCAGTATTTATTGAGTGAATTATGTCTAATAAGTGAAGTCTTGCGATAATTACGACATTATGCTTTCTTTTATAAAGATATTGACATTTTTGGCAACTCGATGTAAAATATAAAATTGAGAATGTATAAGCATGTCTCTGAATAATGCGTTGTATGATTGTACGTCGTTCATACTGATAGTTGCGATTGGAGAAGCAGGTATAATGATTGTTACTACGATTACCAAGTCATATCTGAATACGGTGTCGCTGCCTGACAAAATTACCGGCAGATACTGGCTGTATGAGGAAACCGATAATGGCCCGATGAGACTGGTGGGCATTGAAGGCATCAGCGACAAGTGGGTGCTCAAGTCAAACCGCACCGTAAAGGTGACTGACGGCAAGGAGAACGTGCTTAAGAATACAGTGGCAAAGCCCATGAGTATTTACGTGCTTTCCAAGCAGAATAAAGAAAAGATTTTTGTGTTTACCGAGCCTGTTACCGATGACAGACAGGAATTCAGCAAATATCTGGTGGAAAACGATGTCGATATCTTTATAGGAAGAAACGAGCGCAACGATATCTGTTTCAGCAACAGTTTTGTTTCTTCCGGGCATGCGGTGCTGTCCTATAAGTCCGGCCACTGGTACATCTTTGACAACGGCAGTACCAACGGAACATTCGTCAATAAGGCCAGAATAGAAAAAGCGGAGCTTTATGTGGGCGATGTGGTCTTTATTATGGGCCTTAAGATTATAATAGGAAAGAATTTTATCGCATTTAATAATCCTGACGGCAGGGTTACCGCTTCGGCCAAGCTGCAGCGGTATATCAGCCAGCCGGTAGCCGAGTCGGATGACGAGGAGGAATACGAGCTCAGGGATCCGGATTTCTTTTACCGTTCCCCGAGATTCAAGAGAGACATTGAAACGGCGGAATTCAAAATTGATTCTCCTCCCAGCAGTCCCGTTACGGAGGAAATGCCGTGGCCTCTGGTGATCGGTTCCTCGATGGCCATGGGCATGATGTCGGTAGTGACAGTGACAAACGCCGCGATTACCGGCAATGTGATGTCTATGGTAATGGGCGGAAGCATGATGATCGGCACGCTGCTCATGCCGATGCTGATCAAGACATATGAGCGCCGGAGGAAAAAGGAAAAGGAAGTCATCCGGCAGAAAAAATACAGGGAATACCTCAATCATCTCTCCGTTAAAATCAACGAGGCGAGCCAGGAACAGGTTTCCATCCTCAATGAGAACTGCATTACCGTCGGGGAGTGTGAAAACCGCATCAGAAACGTCCAGAGAAATCTGTGGGAACGCGCTCCGGGACAGAATGATTTTCTCAGAGTGAGAGTCGGCCACGGCAGCGGACTTCTTGACGCCGAGTTTTCCTATTCCGAACGCAGGTTCTCCACGGATGACGACATTCTGGAAGAGGAAATGTACATCCTGTGCGAAAGACCCAAGGAGCTTCACAACATACCCATTACCTATTCACTGGCGGAAGATCACATTTCGGGTATCATAGGCCAGAAGCAGCAGGCGGCTGAATTCGCCAAGGGACTGATTATTCAGCTGTCGGCTCTCTACAGCTATGACGAAGTCAAGCTGGTGTTCCTGTATGACATTGATGATGAGGATGAATTCGGATTTGTCAAATGGCTCCCGCATGTCTGGAACGACGACAATAAATTCCGCTTTATCGCCACCAACAACAACGAGGCGAAGGAACTTTCCGCCTATCTTGAGAATATTGTCGAGGCCCGCATTGCCATGAATGAGAATGATCTCAAGGACACATCTCCTTATTTCATCATATTCTCCATGAGCAAGACGCTGGCGGTTCACACGGAAGTGGTCAAACAGGTGCTCGCCAAGAAGGAAAATCTCAACATCAGCGTGATATCCATCTATGACGAGCTGAAGGATTTGCCCAAGGAATGTTCCATGGTGGTCGAGCTGTCGGGCAACAGAGCGAGACTCTTTGACAAAAACGACATTTCCGGCAAGAGCACGGAATTTTTCCCTGACATAAAGCCGCTGCAGGATCCGCTCGACCTGAGCGTGAGACTTGCCAATATCACGCTGGATAACAGCGCGACAAGCTTTAAGCTGCCCAGAACGCTGACCTTCCTGGAAATGTTCGGAGTCGGCATGGTCGAACATCTCAACGCCCTGGCGAGATGGAGAGACAATGATCCCACCAAATCTCTTGAAGCCGCTGTGGGTGTGGATACCCTCGGCGAGACCTTCAAGCTTGATCTGCACGAAAAATTCCACGGCCCTCACGGTCTGGTCGCGGGTATGACCGGTTCGGGTAAATCCGAGTTTATCATTACCTATATTCTTTCGCTGGCCGTCAATTATCACCCCAACGAGGTGGCCTTTATCCTCATCGACTACAAGGGCGGCGGCATGGCGAAGTCATTTGAACATCTGCCGCACACCGCCGGCATTATCACCAATCTCGACGGCGCCGCCATCAAGAGATCGCTCGTTTCCATCGAGAGTGAGCTGAAGCGCCGACAGGCGATTTTTGCCGACGCCAGCAAGAAGGTCGGCGTCAGCAACATCGATATCTACAAGTATCAGAAGCTCTACAGGGAAGGCACCGTGGAGGAGCCGCTGCAGCATCTGTTTATCATCTCCGACGAGTTCGCCGAGCTGAAAACCCAGCAGCCGGAATTCATGACCCAGCTGGTCAGTGCCGCCCGTATCGGCCGAAGCCTTGGCGTTCACCTGATACTGGCGACCCAGAAGCCGAGCGGCGTGGTTGACGATCAGATATGGAGCAACAGTAAGTTCCGTGTGTGTCTCAAGGTGCAGGAGCGTGCCGACAGTATGGATATGCTCAAGCGTCCCGACGCCGCCGAGCTGACCGATACCGGACGTTTCTATCTTCAGGTCGGCTATAACGAGCTGTTTGAACTCGGACAGTCTGCATGGTCGGGAGCGCCGTACTATCCCTCTGAAACGGTCGTCAAGGAAAAAGACAACAGCGTTGCCGTCATCGACCGCAACGGACACGTTATCAAAGAAGTAAAGCCCGGCAGAAAGAATGCCGGAGGCAACGCCAAAAAGCAGCTTGACGTTATCACTGAATATCTGAAGAAAACCGCCGAGGAAGAAGGCATTAAGATCAGACCGCTCTGGCTCGAGCCTATTCCTGCCGTGATCATGATGGAAGACGTCAAGAAGAAATACTCGGTCGTATCCGAACGATTCAAGCTCAATCCCGTCATCGGCGAGCTTGACGATCCGGCCAACCAGAGGCAGTGCGTGCTGCGGCTTCCCATATCCGAAGAAGGCAACGCCGTGGTCTACGGTGTTGCGGGAAGCGGCAAGACCACATTCCTCAACGCAATGATCTATTCGCTCATTCACGAGCACACGCCCGACGAAGTCAACCTTTACATACTCGATTTCGCATCCGAGACGCTCAGGGCATTTGCCGATGCGCCTCATGTGGGCGATGTGATCCTTTCCTATGAAGCCGAGAAGGTAGGCAATCTCTTCAAGATGCTGCTCGAAGAGACCGGACGGCGCAAAAAGCTCTTTGCCAATTACGGCGGCGATTACAGCTCCTATATCGGCACTTCGGGAGAAACTCTGCCGTCCATAGTGGTGGCCATCAACAATTTCTCCGCGTTTACCGAGACATACAGCGACCGGGAGGAGGCCGTGGCATTCCTTTCCCGTGAAGGCACCAAGTACGGCATTTATTTTGTACTCACCGCCCTCGGCACAACGAGTGTCAAATTCAGAATGCTTCAGAATTTCAAGCAGCTCCTGGTAATGCAGCTCAACGACGAATCGGATTATTCCTCCGTTGTGGGCAAGACCGAGGGTCTTTATCCTGCCAAAATCAAGGGCAGAGGCCTTATCCGGCAGGAAGCGCTGTATGAATTCCAGGCGGCCAGCCTGACCGACGAGAGCGTACCCTTTGCCTTTATCCGTGACGACTGCCGCAAGGTCAGCGCCTCGTGGAAAGGCGAAGTCGCCAAGAGGGTTCCCATTCTCCCCGAGAAGGTGGATGTTGAATTCCTGCGGGGATATATCCGCCCGAATGACAGGATCCGGATTCCTGTCGGTATGGAAAAAAGCACCCTCAATGTCTGCTATTACCCCTTCGGAGCGGCCTATATCAATATGGTTCATTCCTCCGGCAATGAATATCAGGATTTTATCGCCGATTTTGCGGAATTGGCGGGTACAACCGAAGTGGTAAAGGGCGTCGTTTTTGATGCGCCCAAATCCGTTTCCGTTCCCACCGGCACGCTGACGCTCTGCAATTCGGCCAAGGACTGCGAGAGCGAAGTGCGAAAGCTCTTTGATCTGGTGCTCTACAGAAACAACACCTACAAGGATGCTCTGGCGGCGGGACAGGATCCCGAGGCGTTTGAAAGCGTATTTGTCATCATCAATTCGCTGGCCGCCCTCAAAGGCGTGCTCAGTCAGGACGCCAACGAACGGCTGTCGCTGATTTTGGAAAAAGGCAGTGTCGATTACAGGATCAATATCGTCATCGCCGAGCAGATCAACGCCATTTCAGCTGTGTCGTACGAGAAGTGGTACAAACAGAATGTATCGCAGGTGGACGGCATATGGATAGGCAACGGCTTCTCTGACCAGTTCTATCTGAAGCCGACCACCATGACGCCTGAGCTGCGCAAACCGATCGGCTCCGGCTTCGGCTATGTCATGCAGAAGGGCAAGTGCGTCAAGATTAAGCTGCTGAAGAGCAAAACGGAGGAAGAAGATGCTGAGTAACAAAGCTTTGGTTGAAATATCCGTTCCCGCGTCGGGAGAAACATTTGACGTGTTCATTCCTCTCGAGAGCAGAATGAGCGAAGTTGTGCAGCTTGTCGCAAGCGCGCTCAGCGATCTCTCCGGAGGAGAATACAAGGCGTCGCGTGATGCGGTATTGTGCGACGCCGACACAGGCATTATTTACAATATTAACATGATTGTTGCGGAGCTTGGCATACATAACGGCTCCCGGCTCATGCTGATATAATTCAATTTTTGCGAAAGGAGAACCTTGTTATGGGAAAAACAATCTATGTTGCATCATTTGAGGAGATGGCTGCCGCGTCGCAGAAGCTTCGCGCAAGTTCCGAGAATTATACACAGATTTACACTCAGCTGATGCAGGCTGCAAGCACCATGGGCAGCGCCTGGGACGGTGCTGACAATCTCGCTTATGTTCAGCGCATTACCGGTTTTACCGAGGAGCTGAAGAAAATGGCGGAGAAGCTCGCTCTTGCAAGCGAAGCGCTTGACAAGCAGAGAGCCAACTATGTTGCCCGTCAGGATGACAACATCACACAGGTAGGTAAGCTGACAAACTAATTTTTTACGGAGGTGAAATTACATGGCCGGTAACAGTATCAGAATAAGTACAGATCAAGTGCTTGAGATCGCAAGCCAGCTTGAAAGTCTGAATAAAAAGCTCACAGAAGAGCTCCAGCGCAGCAAGGAAACCGTAGATCATCTGGCAAATATCTGGGAAGGTGAAGCTTCCGCTTCCACCATTGACGCATACAATGAGTTTGCCTCAAAGTTCTTCCAGCTGTACGAGGATATCATCAACGAATATGTCAAATTCCTCAGAGCCAATGTAGCCGAAGGTTATGACGCCGCTGAAGCACAGAATATCAGCATTGCTGAAGCATTCAGATAATCAGCATCCTCGATTATTCTACACGTATTGGCGACAGTCGGGAAGTTTTACCTAAGCTGTAATTCCCGGCTGTTGCCTGTATGCCTGTAAGCAGCCTTATGATGAAGTAACGGATAGGAATGTCGGAGTATGAATTTGGCAAGAAAATCAATCATAAGTATTTTTCTGACCGTAGCGATAATTTTGATTTCGGGAGTGAGCGGTTGTATGGATAAGAATTACGATTTTGCGGGTGAGGCGCAGAAATACCTGGAAAACAAATACCATCAGAAGTTTGACCTGGTGACGGTGATTTATCCGAGCATGGATATACCTTACGCTGAGATCCTTTTTTCTTCTGACGCATATCCAAACGAGAAAATAGTAGTGTGTCGGGATTCCGGGACATTTTCAGATAATTATTACGGCATTATGGCAAAAGCCGTCTGCCGCGACAGAATACAGACCATCCTGAACAGGCATATACAGGATGCGAAATTTACGTTTTATTTCACTTCGTCCTATTTTCCGGACGAAGCGGTGGATATGGACGACTTCGACAGCTATCGTGTCAGATATCCCGAGCATTTCAGGACGGACATCCACATTCTCGTTCCGTCGTCAGCCGGACAGGATCAGAAGCTTTTTGATGCTGTCTGTTCTGATCTTCAGTCGGAGCATTTCGGGGGCTATGTGGCGTTATATCCGCTTGCTCCGGAGCAGTACGGAGCGCTGGACAGTCAGGAAAGCGTGGATCAGTATGTTGACAGCTACAGTTCCGTACCGCCTTTGAATACTGTAATAAGATAGGGAGTGTGTAACAATGGCTTTGTCAGAACGACAGATGCTTTTACTTGATACATTGATGTACACCGATCTTACAGACTGCCATTACAATAAGCCTCTCGGCAAGATTCTGGCGGAATTCCAGAATGAGGACGGCAGCGTTTCCATGGAGAAGATCGAAAAGATTTTCGGCAGTCGCTCCAGGAGCCTTTCGGGAGGTCTGGAATCGGATCTTCCCGCTGTCAAGCACCTGTTCGAGGAGATTCTGAAGGACGACAAGCTGTGCAGTCTGAAGGTCACGTATCCTACACAAAAGGATTACGGCGGAATACGTGCCGCCTGTTTTGTTGAGCCTTCGGGGGATGTGACGGTGGCCTTCCGAGGCACCGGCGGATCAAGCGAACAATGGAACAACAATACGCACGGTTACGGGGATATGTCCCAGAAATCGCAGGAGGCCGCGGCGGAGTACATCAGATCGCTTCCGTATGACCATATGGATGTCACAGGCCATTCAAACGGCGGCAATCAGGCGATGTATGTGACCATTGTCTGCGGAGACAAGATTGACAGGTGCGTTTCGTATGAAGGCCAGGGATTCAGCAAGGAGTTTGTCCAGGGCTATGACCGGCAGATCGCGCGCAACAAGGACAAGATCAAAAATATCAACGGCTCCAAGGATTTTGTCGATATCCTGCTGATAGATATAGCCGGAGAAACCGTATATGTCAAGAGCGACAGCGGTCATGGCTCCAAGTCCGATCTGGAAGATGCCCATACCGGCATTCCCGATCGGAATAAAAAGCACAAGGAGGATATGACGGACAACGAAAGAGCCGAAGACGCCATATTCAATCACGGCAGCTACGGCATACTCACCTATGCCGACAGAAACGGCAGCTTTGACGAAAACGGCAACTTCCGGGAGGAAGCGTATGTGGAGCAGGAAGAGGTTTGCAAGTGGCTCCATAATATTACAGTGGGATTGGCGCTGGTTTCCGACATACCGGTGATCGGTACGATAACGAATACGCTGGCGGACATCGGCGGAATCATTCTGGGCATCGTCATGACAAGTCCTTTTACGATTGACGATAAAACACTGGTCAATCTCAGAGTCGAAATTGACAACCTTTCGCTTTTGGTTGAAAATCTGGTAGTCGATATCGTGAAACTTCCCTTTGATGTGATCAAGCAGAATGTGAAAAAAATTACCGACTTTTTCAACAAGGTAGTAGACTGGTATAATAAAAAATCCGGAAGGATCGAGCGGATGGTCGCAGAGGCAGGTACGGTGATTCGGGTGGATACCGGCAAGCTCTATCGCTACTGTGACAGAATTGCGGAAATTAACGGTCAGCTGGATACCATTGACCGTGATATGGACCGACTGTATTTCAGGCTCAATCTGTTTGACGGGCTCAAGCTTCTCAGCGCGGATGTTACCACTGAGTACAGCAGAAAGCTGAAGGCCTGCGGCGATTATCTTAACGATGTGGCGCAGGAATTTGAAAATGTGGAAAACAACATCATCAAATCATTTGGTTAATCTTACGAGGGACTTGTTATGAAAAAAATGAGTCGGATTATCATTCGTATCGGAGGAATTATTATGGCTTTGGGCATGATGATCGGAATGGGCGCATGTCTGGAAATCAATCAACCTACGGCTGACAAGGTGTGCAGTTATCTGGAAAATGTCTATGGCTGCGAATTTACCGCGACACACATCGGCGACAGACTGAATACAAGCCATGCGCTTCTTTACATTGTTCCCAAAAACGACCCCGATCTGGTGTTTACCGCCACCATTGACAAGGACGGCACCATTACGGAAAATTACGTCACCGCTCTCAAATGCCGTGAAGTGGAGAGAGTGATTGACGGCCATCTTCAGAAGTCAGGCCTGACCGGCGCTTCTGAAGTGTATATAGCCGACAGCGTCAGTGAAACCGATACCGGCATCAGCGTCAGTGAATTCTTAAGCAGGCACGGCATAGAGCGGTTCCATGTGCGGCTGATATTTATTCCGGGAGATAATTACGGCGAAAAGGTGCTGAACGCTCTGATCGACACAGGGAAATCTTTGGAGATCGACCTGGGCGCACTGGTTTTTGCCATGCGGGAGGATGCCTATGAACCCTGCCGGCAGGAGATGGAGGATTATCCCGGCGTGACGCTGGCAGCCATTCAGAATTATGATCCGCTCGGAATGCAGAATGTGCTGATAGATAACGGCGTCAGTTCGGTGACGCCTGCCGAAATGGAAGAATCAATAGGAGCGTGACGGCATGCAGTCGGATAAAAGAATGGTGGCCGCCTCTCAGGTGGCGTATATGCATCTCGATTCCTTCTTTCAGGAAGCAATGGAAAAAATGGGAAAAAACGCCAGCTTCACCTTCAAGGAAATTGCCAAAAGACTGACAGGAGACAATCTGAGGATTTACAACTATATCAAAAACGAGCTTGCCAGTGATATCGACGACTGGAAAATCGTCGCCGTTCACGATACCAATGACAAAAACGGCTTCAGCTGCTGCGTGATGGAGACGCCGGACGGCGCCGGCGTGGTCGGCTTCAGAGGAAGTGAAGCTCTCACCTCACTGGCCAACGGTATCCATGATTGGACGGAAGCCGATATCCTGCTGATCAATGAGACCTGCACAAAGCAGCAGCGTGAGGTAAGAAATTTTCTGAAGAGAAACAAGGAGCTTCTGAGCCGATATAATGAACTCTGTATGACCGGCCATTCACTGGGCGGCAATCTGGCGGAATACGCCACCATCGTCTCGGAAGAGTACGGCCTCGACGGAAATATCACACAGTGCGTCAGTCTCGACGGCCCTGGTTTTTCGGGCGAGTTTCTGAAAAAATACAAGGATAAGATCGCCCATATGAGTCCCAAAATGAAGCATTACCGGTGGAGCTTTGTCGGCAACCTGCTCAATGACCTGCCGGATTGCGAGTATCACTATGTGGCTGTGAGAAACAGGGACGACGACAAATATAATTCATTTAACCGGCATGATACAAAATATCTTGATTACGACGGCGATTCGCTGGTCGAAGGCGAACAGGACACCCTTTCCAGGATCACGCAGAAGATTTCCCTCGGCGTGGACCATATGCCTTCGATTATCGGAAACAAGATCAAATGGATTGCGGCTGATCTGATGATTGTCACAACCGCCGGACTTGATATATTGTATGATGAAGACGGCAATATTTCGGTTAACGGCGTGATTAATCTGATAGGCACCATTCTTGTTCTCACGGAACTCAATATCACTTCGCTCATCATGGCGGAGGTGGCGGCCATCATCGTGGCGGCGATTGTGGCATATGCCTATGAATACGTTTACGAGGCGGTAACGGAATTCATCAACAACGTGATCGAAGGCGTTGCCAATATGCTCGAAACCGCGTACAACTGGACAAAGCAAAAAGTCAGGGAATTCAAAGACGCCATCCAGACTATTTATAATAACATCAAAGAGTGGTATAATTCCAACTTCAACAAAGGATACATCTACGCCCAGTCCTACACCGAAATCAGAGTGGATACGGGCAAGCTGACAAAATATGCCACTAAACTGGCCGGAATCAACAAAAAACTGGTATCCATAGACGACAGGATGGACAGACTGTATTCCGCCCTGAATCTTTTTGATAAATGGAATCTAATGGCGGCAGACATCAGAACCAACGGAAGCGGACTGCTGGCGTCGTGCGTATCCTATCTGAATGATACGGCGAGGGAATTTGATGCGGTGGAATCAACTATCACCGGCGCAATGTAAAGATGCGAGGAGGTTGTTTTATATGACAGAATATGAAGCAAAGGAACAGATACGTGATATCAAGAATGATCTGAGCAGAATCATCAAAGATCTTTACGGAATTGCGGAAGATCTCCGGGGTGAGAATTTTCAGGGAATCGGTACGGAGATGTGCGCCGGCGCCATTACGGATGTCGCCCGCAATTACGAAAAAGTCTATAACAGATTAAGCAACATCAACATTTCAGAAGTAATGGCCGATATGGAGACAAGTGAAGCTTGACTCCGCCGCTGTTTTGGAGTAAAATGGTATGCATACAATAACCTGCTGCCATGATGCGGTTATTCAATGATACGATTTTACAGTAAAACAGATATATTGTGATATAGTTATTAAGTATGATAATAATACTGACGGGAGGTATTATCATGGACGAAATGTATGTCAATACAGACATTGTTGACTCTACGGCAAGTACGATTGATGTCATCAACAGCAGGCTTGACGATGATGTCGATTCTGTGATGAGGAATAGTATGGCAAGGCTCGATTCATCATGGCAGGGTCCCGCAGCGGAGCACGCTATAGGGACATTCAAAAGCATTATGAAAAGCTGTCGCCAGCCGAGATACAATACGATGCAGAATTATGTCAATGCGCTTCATGAACTGATAGCCAAAGGCTATGTGAGCGTTGAAGAGCAGAATACATCCCTGGCGGATGCGTTTAAGTAATTCAGCATATATATGAGGTGAATGAAATGGCAAGTATTTATGTGGATCACAGCTGTTTTGAAGGCGCCGCCAAGGCAGTTGAAGAATATGTCAGAAAACTCGATCAGGGCATGAACAGAGCCAATCAGGCGGCGGAGGAGCTTTCTTCGGGCTGGAAAGGCTCTGATTACGATGCGTTCATGGCCAAATGGCACACGATAGATGATAGCAGTTCAGTGCATGCCGCTATGGTACAGTCATTGACTGCGTATGCGGAATACCTCCGGTTTGCCGCCGCTCAGTATAAGAATGCGCAGATCAATGCGATCAACAGAGCGGAAAGACTGTCCAGAAGATGGTTCTGACGGATCGGAAAGACAGGCAAACTCTATTTATAGGCCAGAATAAAGGAATGATGATGTCCATTGAGTAAAATAACGACAAAAATCACATCAGGCAGAATCATCATAACAAATAAATTTACATATCCTGAAGTATTATATGAACGGGAACTGAATGTAAGCTCTTCGCTGGGGGCCTTTTTGCCGGTCATCGTAAAAAAGAGCGGCAAGACAACCGTGCTTGAGTGTATTGTGCAGGGACTGAATCCTGTGTCGCACAATAACGGGTACTCTGTCAACAAAACCTACTTCCTCAAGGTAGTGGATCAGCTGATCAATATCATCAAAAAATGTGAGGATCTGGGACTGAGCAGCAATCATATTGACCTGGATCCGGACAGAATTTTTCTTGATCCGCAGGGTACCGTCAGATGTATACTTTGGCCGGTTCTGAATAATTATAATTACGAGGAAAAGGGCTTGTTCTTTCATCAGCTGCCGGGGTTTTTCAGCTTCATTCCGGGAGAAAACATGGGCTTTCTCAACAGCTATTACGCCTTCTTCAGCAGCGGAGCGCCTTTTTCCATCAATAATTTCCAGCGTCTGATTAAGTATCTGATGGGCAGAAAAGAAGAATACAGTTATCAGGCGCCTTCCGATCAGCTCAGAGAAAAACCGAAGGACCAGAAAAGCCGTGAGACTCCTCAGGGAATCGAATACAACCCCTTTGACGAAAAGCGAAGGATAAAGATCATCGAAGAAAAAAGACGCACGCTTTTCTGTATGTACTGCGGCACAAAAAACACCATCGAATCCAGCTACTGTTCCTTCTGCGGCAAGCCGCTGGTCAAACCGAACGGCGTCAACGGCGGCAGAACCGCCGGCGGAGTATCCGACAAAGGCGCCGCTCAGACTCCGGCTGAGACTCCGGCTCCGTCTCCTGTTCAGACACGGAATCAGGTTCCGACACCTGTCCGGGATCAGATTGATCCCGATCCGGCGGCCGGCCAGGCGCCTCCTTCGGGTACGGTTGTTCTTGGATACAACGAGAGACGAGGCACCGTGGTGCTGGGGTGTGACGAACTGCCTGCGCCGGCTTATCCTTACCTTATCAGGGAAAAGAGCCGTGAGAAAATACCGGTGGATAAACCGGTGTTCCGCATAGGCAGCGAAAGAGAGTACTGCGATTATTTCGTGTCGGACAACAGTTATGTCAGCAGAAGCCATGCGGATATCGTCACCAGAGGAAATCACTTCTATGTGGTGGATAAAAATTCCACCAACAAAACCTATGTTGACGGCAGAGTGATTAAAAGAGAAACCGAAGTGGAAGTCTTTTCGGGTTCTGAGATACTTCTGGCAAATGAAAAATTTACATTTTACGTTGAATAAGCAGGTGTTTAAATGGAATTTAACCTCTCGTTAAGTACAGACGTAGGCATTCAGAAAAAAACAAATCAGGATAGCTGCTGCATCAAGCAGGCCGTCACCGACAAGGGAAATATCCTTCTCGCAGTCATTTGTGACGGTATGGGCGGATTGTCCAAGGGCGAAGTGGCGAGCGCTGCCGTGATCAAAGCTTTCTGCGACTGGTTCGAAAATGAATTCCCTGCATTTCTCTCAGGCGATAACGTCATCGGAGACGTGGCCTATTCATGGGGAAGGATGATCCGGCAGCAGAATCAGATTATTTCGGAATACGGTGAGCGTTTTCGCATTCAGCTGGGTTCTACCGTGACCGCCATGCTGATTCTCGAAAACGGAAGGTATATTATCGGTCATGTGGGCGATTCCAGAGCCTACCGCATCACCGATTCCAACGCCGAAGTGCTTACCGAGGATCAGACCCTTGTCGCCAGAGAAATTCAGAAGGGCAGACTTACTCCCGAAGCGGCCGAAAAGGATCCCCGCCGGAATGTGCTTCTTCAGTGCGTAGGCGCTTCAAGGACAGTCGAGCCGGCCTTCTATTACGGCAGGGCGAATTCCGGAGAATGTTATATGCTCTGTTCGGACGGCTTCCGCCACGAGATCACGGCGGAGGAAATTGCCAGGACACTCGGCCCGTCTGTCAATCACTCAGAGCAGGAGATGGAGTCGCATATCGTGCAGCTGATTGATCTGAATAAATACCGTCACGAAAACGACAACATAACGGCTTTGCTGATTAAGGCAGTCTGAGGAGGTTGAAGAGCATTGAACTTTGTGGGACAAGTCATTGACGACAAGTACGAAATACTTACGTCGATAGGCAAAGGCGGCATGTCCGAGGTGTTTCTCGCAAGAGACAGGCGCCTCAATAAACAGTGGGCCATCAAGATAGTGCCGAAAAAGACGAGGGACAAGGCCAACGAAATCGTTGTCCAGAGCGCCATTGCCGAGGCCAATATGATTAAGCAGCTGGATCATACCGCCATCGTGCGAATCGTGGATATCTTAGAGGATCCGAATTACATTTACATCATCGAGGACTACATAGAAGGCGAAACGCTCAACACCATTCTCAAGCAGAACGGTGCGCAGCCTCAGGAGCTTGTTATCGAGTGGGCCATGCAGATATGCGAAGCGCTCGAGTATCTCCACACCCGCAAGCCTCCTATCATTTACCGTGATATGAAGCCGTCCAACGTCATGCTCAGACCTGACGGCAACATCAAGATCATCGACTTCGGTATCGCCCGTGAATACAAGGATCACAGCCTTGCCGATACGGTGAGTCTCGGCACCAAGGGCTATGCCGCTCCGGAACAGTTCGGAGGCAAGGGCCAGACCGATGCCCGTACCGATGTGTACTGTCTCGGCGTTACGCTGTATCATCTGGTTACCGGTAAAAATCCGTGTGAACCGCCTTATGAAATCTATCCCATCCGATACTGGAATCCGCAGCTCGATCCGGGCTTTGAGGCCATTATCGAAAAGTGTACACAGCTCAATCCCAATGACAGATACCAGTCATGCGCCGAGCTGCTTTATGCGCTGCAGCATTATCATGAAAACGGCGCAGCGTACAGAAAAATTCAAAAGAAAAAGCTGGGGGCCTTCATTGCGACTTCTGCCGCCTGCCTGCTGTTTCTGATAGTGGGCATTGTCGGTCTTGTCATGAAGACATATATCAACGACAAGGACTACGACAATAATTTCCGGCTCGGCAATGAGGAAAGCGATTACGATAAAAAGGTGGAGTACTACACCAACGCCATCAAAATCATTCCCGACAGAAGCGATGCCTATTTCACACTGATCGATACCTTTAAGGCAGACAGATCCTTCACCCAGGATGAGGAGAAGGTGCTGCTGAATGTGCTGCACCTCAAGGATGACGAAAATCAGGACACCAATCAATCCGACAATAAACAGGGAAGCCTCAGCTGGCTCAATAAAACCGATTTTTACGGCAAGCTTTCTTATGAGATCGGAAAGCTGTACTGGGGTTATTATGATTACGGCCAGGATGAGAACGGGAACAGTTCCGAAAACGATATCACCCGCAGAAAAAGCGCCACCTATTGGTTCGGCGAAGCCGTATCACATTCTTCCAAGAGCGACGAATTTTATTACAAGGCAAAGCTCTTTAACCAGACCGGTGATTTCATCTCTTCGATCGAGTTCCAGCTTGAAGAAGGAGATATTCCGCAGAATACCTTTAAAAATCAGTGGAAGAATATCAGCCTGATTGTGGAAGAAGCCAGAAAAGACAATGCCGACGATGAGGTAATGGATCTGGAGGCCTGCCGTCTGACGGTGTCGACCATCATTCAGTATGCCCATAAATTCAGCAGAGATAACGTGTCCAGGAAAGAAATGACCGATCTTCTGGATTCTGTGGAGGATTATCTGAGGGAGATTGACGAAGTAACGTCCAACGACGAGAGCTTTAATCCTAAAGTAGACAAGGTCAAGGAGAAACTGCCCGTCGCCAGAAAAGCCATTGCCAACGCATTTAAAAATAAGGAGAACTGATTATGAGCGCACAAACCTGGAATATCATTTCGATAGTAGGCTTTTTGCTGTCGGGAATAGCGCTGATAGCGGCAATCCTGATATTCATCAAGCTTAAGATTCCGTCCGTTATCGGTGATCTTACGGGCAAAACAGTCGCCCGTGAGATCAAGGCCATGCGTGAGAATAATTCGGCGAGCGGCGCCAAGCTTCACCGTCCGAGCAGCGTCAATGCTGCCAGAGGCAAGCTGACACAGCAGGTCGGCAATTCAGGCGCCATGCCGTCCAATATGTCCGCGCCTTCCGTTCAGGCATACGGAGTACCGGCCCCCGGCGCCGTTCCTGTTGCGCACGCTTCAAAGAGACTCGACAAGACCAGCGAATCGCTGAATCCGCAGGCGTTTAAACAGGCGGGTTATTCTGCGGAGGAAGAGGAGCCGACCACCGGCGAGCTTTACGGAGAAAAGTCCGCAATTTCCAACCGTCCCCCGACACAGAAGCTTCCCGAACCTAATGAATATGAAACGATGGGTGCGCCGGATGACGATCAGGAAGGTACGGCGTTGCTCACGGGCAACAGCACCAAAGGCATCTGCTCCGATGAAGGAACCGCCCTTCTCACGGGAAGCAAAGAGGCTCTCCACGAAGAGGGAACCGCTCTGCTCACCGGCTCGGATGCCGTGGAGCTCACGGAGCTTTCCGGGGAAGACCGGGGCGCAGGCACTACCGTGCTGGAAGGCGTATCCGAGCAGCCCGTCAATCCTGCCGCCGTTTCCTTCCGCATAGTGAGAAGCATGGTGGAAATACACACTGACGAAGTTATAGAATGAGGCGTTGCGCTTGAGCAATCAAACCAATAAGAGTGAATCCTCCCTCAAAAGGCGGCATCTGCTGTATTATGCCCTTGCCGCGGCAGGCTATTTTGTATCGGTTTGTTCGATTCTGCTGATTCCGCTGGTGATTTCGGTGGAAACCAATGAACATTCCGCCGCGTTGTACATTGCGGCCGGCATCTTCTGGGCAGGACTGATCTGCGGCACCGTTTTCTGCGCCGCCACCGTCAGACTGCGCCGTCTGACCGAACCGAAAGCGTCCGGTCATCCACATGCCGGAGCGGCCTTCCGCATGCCCGGCCGACGGGCCATGTCATGGGGACTTTTGCTCGTATCCGCGGTCTTCATCCTGGCGGTGATGATTGCGAAAAATGTCAGCGGGATAACACCCGTGATTCTTGATTTATGGCTTTTGTTTCTTTCGCTCGAGGGAGTGATCCTGCACAGCGGAAGAAATGATAAGTATACAGTACTGATTTTTGAAAAGCTTGCCGCTTTTGCGCGAAGGCTGTGGCGCAGATAGCCCGGCTCATGTTCCAAAAGCGGCAGAATGGCCGTGACAGGCTTGCGGTTGCCCGCCGCAGGTTTTGTCGTGCGCATGCCGGCTTTTCGGAAACCCGGTACAAAAAAATCTAAAAGTGAGGAGAAAAACAATGAAGGAACTGAAGTTCAAGACTGTTCACAGGGTATTGTCTGCGGCGCTTGCTCTCATGCTGCTGGTCGGCTCAATGCCTTCGACAGTCTGGGCAAGTCCGGACACCGAACCTTTGGCTCCCGCCACAGAGGAAGCCAAAGAAGCCAATGCCGAAGAAACTCCGGAAATCCAGCCTGCTGAAGGCGGAGAACCTGAAGTCTCGGCAGCGGTGAAGGTTACCGTGAATAAGACGGGCAAAGGCTCTGTTACCGCGACGGTCAACGGTGAAACCGCAGATCTTTCCAACTTACAGAAGGACGCCGATGTTCTGCTTAAGCTCACACCTGACAGCGGATGGAAAATCGCAGGCGTTACCGTCGGCGACAAAAGCCTGAAGGTTGAGGATAATCAAGTCAGCTTCAAGGCGGAATCCGATACGCAGGTCGATGTGAAGTTTACCAAAGATGTCAAACTGACCGTCACGGGCAATGATGATCAGGGTACATTTGCGATAGACGGCAGCGAGGCCAAGAGTAAGGATTTCGTGCTTGAATCCGAAACCGGAGTCAAGGCGAAGGTGACTGTCACCGCCAAGGAAGGCTACCGCATCGTTCGCATCAGAGTCAACGGCGAGGACAAAACCTTTGGCGAGTCCAAGTACGAGGAAACATTGACCGTAACGGACGATACCACGGTCAAGACGGAATTTGAGAAGACAGACGTTGCCGCTATCCGATATGACAGCCAGAAGGGTACAATTGTCGATTATTCCGCCAATTGTCCTATAGGCAGCGTTTCCGCCAAGGCCGGCTCTGAAGTCGAAGTCAAGGTTGCCGCAAAGGCAGGCAAGCGCATCTCCAGAGTGATCGTTTATAACGAAGCGCATCCCGAAGGCCAGGATCTCTTTAAGAAGTCAGACGACAATGAAAATTCCGACAGAAACAAGACCGAGTATGAATTCTCCATGCCTTCGGACAAGGACTTTTCCGTCAGAGTCAGATTTGTTGCCAAGCTGTACTACATCACCGCCGAATCGGGCGAACACGGCAAAGTGTCCATTGACAGAAATCAGATCGAGCATGGGGACGATTCCGAGGTTACAGTCAAACTGATCCCTGATTCGGGTTATGTTGTCAGCTCGGTTTCCGTCAACGGAGAGGCGGTCAAACTGGACAGTCTTTCTCCTGACGAGAATTTTGCCAACAACAACCTGACCCTCAAGCTCAGCAAAATAACAGAGGATAAGGCTGTCACTGTGAAGTTTGAAAAAGCCGAGGCGATGGATTTCAGCCAGATTCAGTGGAACGGCAGCGAATGTATCAAATTCAACAGCGCCAAGAACCAGTATGTTTTTGCCAAGGATAAGCAGGTCACCTTCAACGCAAAGGATTACGTGGCGTTTGAGGTTACCACCGACAAGGAAACAAAGAAAATCCACAATTTTTTGGGCGCAAACAATTCGTATGTCATCACATCTGACTGCACCGTCAAAAAAATCAGAATTTTCTACTTTGGCTGGCGTGAAGTAAAGGTTGACGGTAAGTCGGTCAATCTCGTTATCGCCTTTGACAAGACCAAGCCGGAGGCAGTGATTGATCCCAATTCTCCCGCCGACTGTGAAAAAGGATACTTCAACAGCAGTGCGGAGCTTTCCGTCAAGGTTACTGACAGAGAGATTTCTTCCGATCTGAGTTATGTCAAGTACTGGATAGAAACCGGCGCCGGGAAAACAGAGGCGACTACACTCTTTACCTACGACGGCGAAGAAGTCAGCGTGTTTGAGGATTCCGTCACCCTGTCAGAAGCCGAATACGGAAACGTCGAAAACGTGGTTGTATACGTGGAAGCGGCTGACCGTGCCGGAAACGTCGTCACAGCCAAGCAGGCCGTCCATATCAACAGCAAGAAGCCGGAAATCGCCGTTTCCGTGGAAGGCGGCAAGCACGAGGAAGGTCTTGCCAATTACTACAACGGCGAACGCACCGGAACCGTAACGATTACCGACAGTGACGACTGCTTCAATCCTTCGGCCGTTAAAGTTACCGCCAAAATCAACAATGCCAGCCACGATGTGGTTGTCACCTGGAAAGACAAGGTCGGTACATTCACCCTTTCCGAAGAAGGCAAGTACACCGACTTTACCGTCACCTACACAAACAAGGCAGGCATGTCCGCCGATCCGGTAAGCCAAGCGACCTTCGTCATCGACAAGACCGCTCCGACAGGCAGCATCTCGGTCAACGGTCTCACCTGGTCAAAGATTGCCGCTGCGGGCGAATTCCAATACGATGTTTTCGTTAACAAGCCGGTCACCGCTGAGGTCACCGACGCGAAGGACGATCTTTCCGAAATACAGTACATTAAGTATTACAAAACCGACGCCGAGGAGGCCATTCTTGGTGAGGATCTCGAGACCCTGTATAAAGAGGGCAAGTTCAGCGATGATTCCTTCATCTTTACACAGGATGAACAGTTCACCGTTTATGCCCGTATCACGGATAAGGCAGGCAATACCCTTTACATCAGCACCAGCGGCGTCATTATCGACATGACAAAGCCTACCGTCTCCATCAAGAAGCTCCAAGAACCCAATTCCAACGGATTCTTCCATTCCGATGTGAATTTCAGACTGACGGTTCAGGATCCCGAAGAGAACAAGGCTCACTCGGGAATCAAATCCGTCAGGTACTATGTCATCAAGGATTACGATGAAAGCAAGACCGCCAAGGATCAGATCAAATCCGCCACCAAAACCGGCGAAGTGAAGATTGATGATCCCCTGCTGGTGGATGAATCGCTTGTCGTCACCGCCGATGACAACACAACCCGCAATCTGAGAGTGGTAGTCGTTGCGGAGGACAAAGCCGGCAACGTGATCGTTTCGGCTTCCGATGCGGTGGCCATCAATTCCCAGAAACCCGAAGTGACCGCTTCCTTTGACACCAAAGGCAAGGTGACCTCCGTCGATGGGGTAGATTATTACAAAGACGGCAGAACGCTTGTTCTCACCTATACCGACGAAGAATTCACCTTTGATCAGAAGGCCGCCCAGGACGGCATTGTCATAACGGCGCTTGATGCGGCCGGCAAGACTGTCGCAATCGACAAAGCCTCCATGATCAGCTGGGAAAACAAAGGCAAAACTCATACCGCAACCGTCAGATTCAAGGCCGACGCCAATTACACCGTCAAGGTTTCCTACACCAACAAGGCGGATGTATCGCTCGTCAAGGAGCCGGTCGTCACTCCCTTTACGGTGGACACCGTCGCTCCGACAGGCAAGATGACCGTCAAGGGCAAAACCAAGGATGAACAATCCATTTGGGAAAAGACATGGGATGCCATTGTATCGTTTGTCACCTTCGGTCTTTACAGCCACGACACCATTACCGTCACAGCGGAAGCGGAGGACGCAACCACCACCGCCAGAATCGAATACTGCAAGACCAATACTCCTGTCGTTGCCGATACCGAGGAGAGTGCCAGAGCAGCGCTCGACAAGCTCACATTCAAAGAGTATAAAGCACCCCTCGAATTTGACAGCTCCAAGGAGAAGGAAAACTTCATCGTTTATCTGAAGCTGACCGACACGGTGGGCAACTACCGGTACATCATTCCGGACCAGGGCTTCATTATCGACAACGATCCGCCTTCCGTGACAATTACTCCGGAAGAAAGCAAGGAGAGCTATAACGGCGATGTCAATGTTATTATTGATGTTGTTGACCAGCACTCCGCTCAGGCGTATTCCGGCATCAAAACGATCTCCTACTGGGTGACCGCCGATGGCCAGACAACGCAGGAGAAAGAAACCATTGATCTTCAGACAGAGAAGCCCGGCAAATATACAGTCAATCTGGTTGTATCAGCCGATTCCAACAATTCCTCCGATGTTGTGGTACACGCATTGGCAACGGATTATTGCGGCAATACTTCCAAGGAAGCGATGTTCGGTCTTGACATAGACACCACCGCTCCCGTGATTGACGTCCAATTTACCGACGACAGAAAGAACGAAGATGCTTCCGACGGATATTTCACCGGAAGAACCGCTGAAGTTACCATTACCGAGCGTACCGTTCACTTCAATCCCGAAACCGCTACATCGGGCATCAAGAACAAAACCAAAGCCCTTGATCACAATGGCAACGTCATTGACGGCGCCTATGAAATCAGCGAGTGGGAGACCACAGAAGTCGCAGGAAAGCCTGATGAAGCGACACACAAGGCAACCGTCACATTTAACAAGGACGCAAAATACACCTTCGGTGTCAGCTTCTCCGATAACACAGGCAACGCCGCAGAGTCATTCGAAGAATCATTCACCGTCGACAACAAAGCTCCGACCCTCACGGTGGAGCCTGTCGAAAAACAGGATATTTACAACGGCGATGTGGAAGTGAAGATTGCTGCGAGCGATTTGTTTGACAATCTGCCCAGTTCCCGCATCAAGCAGATTTCCTACAAAGTAATTCCCGACGACCAAGAGGCAACACAGTCCGTCACCAGAGCGCCGGACAGCGATGAAGACGCCTTTACTATCACCGTCGATTCTCAGCTCAACAACTCCAGCAATGTCGTCGTTTATGTGGAAGCCATGGACAACGCAGGCAACATAAGCAGTGCGGAGCTGGCTCTCGACATCGACGTGACCAATCCTACCGTCAGCGTCAAATTCAACAACGAAGCACCTTATCAGGTAATCGACGGCAGAAGCTATTTTGCCGCTGAAAGAACCGCAACAGTCACCATCACGGAGCGCAGCAACCACTTTGACCCGGATGCCGCCGTGATCACTGTTGAAGCCAAAGATTACAAGAAAAACGACGTAGAAAACACCTACGAGATCGTCAAGAATGACGACGGCGGCGTCAAGTGGGTCACCACTAAGGGCGCCACACCCGATGAAGACACCCATGTGGCTGTCATCAACTTCAGCGGCGATGCCAATTACACCTTCGGCGTTGATTTCACCGATATGGCCAAGAATCCTGTCGTGGAGAAATACAACAGCCTGTTCACCGTTGACAAGACCGATCCGGAAGGCACCATTATCGCTCAGGCCGGCGAAGAGGGAACCAAGCCTCAGAGCTGGATCGAAAACAGCACCGAGATGCTCTTCAGCCTGTGGTCTACCATCAGCATCTCCTTCACCAAAAAGGCCTCCGATCTGACTGCCGGTGTTGACAGCGTCAAGTACTACATCGACTATTTCGAGAACGGTACCAGACTCAACGGCGAAGCCGAGTCGAAGTACAGCGACGAAGAACTTACGGCATTGGAGAAGTCGGGCAGGATCGAATGGATGGATTATGAGGACTTCTCGATCAAGGCCAAGGAAGGCAATAGACATTTTGTGGTCTATCTCAAGGTCACAGACCGTTCGGGCAACTTCATCTATCTCTCCACAGACGGATTGATCGTCGATGACCAGCTGCCGGAGTTTGAATCGGTTGCTCCGATCATCACTCTGGAACCCAGAAAGCAGCCTGTCAACGGCATCTACAATGACGATGTGAGAGTGGATGTCACCGTTGTCGATCCCAGCAAGGACAATGTTTATTCCGGTCTGAAGTCCGTCACCTACAAGGTGGAGAATCTTGACAACGTCAAAAACAATCAGGAAACCCAGAAAGGCAAGCTCTTTGAATTCAAAGGAACACTGACCCAGAGCAGCATTTCCGCTGCCCGGACGTTCAAGACCACCAACGACAACTTCATCAACGTTGACAAGAACAAGAACAACAGCAACAATGTCAGAATCACCGTTTACGCCGTGGATAACGCAGGCAACAAGAGTGAGAAGTCGGTCGATGTCAAGATCGATATCACCAAGCCTGAAATGACCGTATCCTATGACAACAACAACGTGGACAGCGGCAAGTACTTCAAGGCCAACCGCACTGCGACCATTGTCGTCAAGGAGAGAAACTTCGATCCCAATGCTGTCAAGCTTTCCATTTCCAATCCCCACGGCTTTATTCCCAAGCTTTCCGGCTGGAAGACGGTCACGGCAGGCGGCAACGGAGACGGCACTACCCACACAGCGACGCTGGTTTACAGCGAGGACGGCGATTATACCTTCTCGATGAATTGCACCGATCTTGCGGGCAACTTCAATGACAAGGTCAGCTACAACGGCGTTGTTCCGACGGAATTCACCGTCGACAAGACCATTCCGGTTGTTTCGGTCAGCTACAATGTCAGCGGCAGCACCAAGAAAGACAGCTATTTCAGCACCGTGGTAACCGCCACCATCACGATCAAGGAGCATAACTTCAGCACCGATCGCATCAAGACCGAAATTACAGCCATCGACAGAGGCAGCAGCAAGGCGGCTCCTTCTGTAAGCGGCTGGAGAAACAACGGCGATGTTCACACCGCCACCGTCACATTCTCCAATGACGCCCACTACACATTCGATATTGATTTCACCGATCTGGCGGGCAATGCGGCCAAGGATTACGAGAAGGATTCGTTCTATGTGGACAGAACTTCTCCGGAAGTCATTATTTCCGTTCCTGCCAAGCCGTCCAACGGCGATGTCAGACCCAGTGTGGTAGTGAAGGATACCAACCTGAACAAAGATAACATCTCGGTCGTCCTGACCAAGATGGATAAACAGAAGAAGGTCAGCTACTCCAGAAGCGCTAAGTTCAACGGTGAATATGAGTATGACATCAACTACGACAATTTCACCGAGGAACAGTCGGTTGACGGCATCTACAAGATTACTGCGACCGCCAAGGACAAAGCCGGCAACAGCAAGACCGATTCCAAGGTATTCTATGTCAACAGATTCGGTTCGGTCTATGAGCTCAGCGGAATCGAAGATATCAACAACAACTACAACCAGGCGGGCAAGGATCTTGTCGTCACCGAGAGCGTTTTCGGCAAGCTGACGGATTACTCGCTGGAACTTGTCAAGAATGACGAGCACTTTGTACTTGAAGAAGATGCCGATTACGATCTGAACGTCATCGATAAGGGCGGCAGATCCAGCTACACCTATTCGATTCATCGCGATCTCTTTGAGGACAACGGCAAGTACACCCTGTTCTTCTCCTCCAAAGACAGCGCAGGCAACTCGAACGAAAACATCGACGAAGGCAAGGATGCCGAGATTTCCTTCATCATCGACAAACTGCCCCCGAGCATCATTCCGACCAACATCGAAAGCGGAGAGACCTACGCTTCCGACGGAAGAAACGTCGCTATTGAGATCAAGGATAACATTGCGCTTGACACAGTCAGAATTTATCTCATCAAGGGAGATAAGGCGGATGACACAAGGTGTACCTCCGGCAACGAAGTGAAGTACGAGACCGTCGGCGATCTGTACAAATTCAACGTTCCTCAGTCCACAGAAAAGCAGACCCTTATGATTGTCGCCAAGGACAGATCCGGCCGCACCAAGTTTGAGAATGTGGAAGGATTCCTTATCACAACCAACATCTTTGCGCGCTGGTATAACAATACGCCTCTCTTCATCGGCTCCATCGTGGGCGTATCCGTTCTTCTCCTCGGTCTGATCATCTTCCTGCTCTTTGGCAGAAGAAGAAAGTCCGAGTCGGAGGAATAAGCCTTCATTTCACGATGACCGGCGGAAGGAAGCGTCCGATTCATTGAATCACCGCACCGTACAGTGAGACGGCGTTACAACCTCAACAGCCTGCGCTCTGCAATCCGCCAGGAACCGGAGTGCAGGCTGTTTGAACTGAATAAGTCCGATTGACGCAAAAATCCCCGAAGCCCTGAAAAGAGGCGCTTCGGGGATTTATACTAATTTTCGGTTGAAAGTAGACAATTATTTGGGAGAATATTTTGTGTCCTGCAAGGAATAGCTGTCGACTCGTCGACAGCAGGACGACGGCAGGCTGGCGCCTGCCTAGGACGATGACGCCGCAGGGCGCAAAATAGGCCGCAAAGAATGTCTGATTTTAGCCGAAAATTAGTATTATGTATTGACGGCGGATCCATGCGGGCCGTCAATCGTTGTAATGGTCGTTTATCGGCATCATGATGTCGGTGTAAAATTCGCCGCCCTCGTGGGAGAATTCAGCGGTGCCGCCGTACTTTTCGGCAGTGGAGGCGATGGAGAGCAGTCCGATGCCCTTGCCGCTGTGCCGTGTGGAATAATAATGGCCGGATTTACTGCGCACATGGCCGTCAAAGCTGTTAGTGGCGACGATGCAAAGCTGTGAATCATTCTGAATGATGGCGGCCAGCTGGATCCAACGTTTGTGCTCGTCGAGCTTGCGGCAGGCGGTAATGGCATTTTCGAGAATATTGCCGATGATGTCGCAGAGATCCACATCGCTGAAGGGGAGATTTTCGGGAATATCTATGCGAAGGCTGGTCTTAATGCCTTCCTGTTCGGCCTGCTGCATATAGTAATTGAGCAGAGCGTTGACCGCATTGTTCTGGCAGTAATCCTTTATCTCCCTTATCGGGACAGACTGAACGTATTTGTCCAGGTAGCTGCCGATGGCGTCATAATCCTTCGCGTCGGAGAGCGATTTGAGCGCGGCGATGGTCTGCTTGAAATCGTGGCGCACTCTGGCGCTTTCCTCTATATATCTGCGCTGGGTTATGTACTGACGCTCCTGCATTTCCAGAATGCGGTTCCGCTGCTCTGTACTGACGTAGCTGAGAATGAATTTGACGATGAAATAAAACATGACGAGCAGCAGAATCATCATGGAAAACAGCAGTGCGATGGACCAGATGAATGTCTTATAGATATTGTTGAAATAGAGTGTGCTGTAATGAACGGGCTGTATCATGATGTTCATCGTGAGGAAAATCAGCGAAATCGGCACGGTGGCATACCACACGCTGTCGACATCCAGACTGTCAATCAGCCTGCTGCCGTAGTTGACCATGGGAATGAAAAGCATCGCCGCTATGATGATGTTGGTGACGAACTGAATGGCGGCGGAACTGAATCTGAATGTATTGGGATCTGACTGAGGGAATAACAGGGCGTCAAAGATAACGGTAATGTTGGAGCTGACGCTCATCAGAGCACAGACAAACGCAAATACCGCAATGGATTTGCTGAAGTTGGTCTGAATGTTTTTATGGTATGTCAGAAAGTAGGTCGGCAGCAGCACCACCAGCAAAATGTCAAAAGGAACATTGAAAGCACAGCTGACAAGAGCCGCTGCCGGCAGGGTGATGCCAAAAAGCAGCGCCGAGTAGATGATCAGATAGCTCATGCTGTGTCTGATGCGGTTCTTCATGGGAAAAAAGCAGATCACAGCGGCGGGAATCAATGTCATATAAGTGAAGAGGGTGACTGTGTATTGATGCAGTGTCATTGATTTCCTCCTCTTCTCATAGATTCGCCGCGTATTTTGCTGAAAAGGTAGTTGCGCCAGGTCTGTTCAATGCTCTTGCGGCTTCTGATGTTGATAGGAAGTTCATCTCCGCCCTTGATGCGGCAGGTGTCGCTGCCGAAGCTTGCGATGAAATCCATATTGACCAGCACGCCTCGCAGCAGCCTGAGAAACCGTTTGTCCTGTTCGAGCTGGGTGCTCGCCGCAACAAAGGTCATTCGGGTTTTGTAGGTGTTGCCGTGGCAGTCGGTGATTTCGAGGTAATTGGCGTTGGTGATCACGGTGACAATTTCGCTGTACGGCAGGCTGTAGTCACGTTTGTTGCTGTAGAATGACAGGCGGTTGCTTTCCGATTCGGTGCGGCGTTTGAGAATATCGTCCATCACGCGGAAGATCTGACAGGCATTGACAGGCTTTTGAATATAGTCAAAAGCGTGCAGCGTAAAGGCTTCGGACATGTGGTCGGTGCTGGAAGTGAGAAAAACCAGCAGCGTGTCAGGGTCGGCGTTTCTGACCGAACGGGCCGCCTCTATGCCGGTGATGCTGTTCATGTAAATGTCGAGGAAAATGACAGTGTATTGCAGCGGACGGTAGCCGTCGAGCAGCTTCTGTGCGTCGTCAAAAACAGAAATCTCGGCGTCAATGGCGTTGACCGCACAGTATTCCTTCAGTATTCTGTCCAGGGTCTCAAGGTCGAGGGGATTGTCATCCACAATGGCAATATTCACAGCGGATCACTTCCTTTGCAGTTGAATTTTCCTTTACGTATATTATATCACACTTTGCGTGAGTTTTCCATATGTTTTAAAAATTTGTGAGTGAATCAGTGCCTGATTGTCAGCGGCAGCTGACACAGGCAAAAGGACCGCCACATGATTTTTTTGTAATGAATTTTTGAACGAAATATAATAAAAAGACAAAATGACCTGCCGACGACACTATAAAACTGCGGTTTATCCCACTTTTTTGCGGCTTATCCCAGTTTTATTGCAATATGACAAAGAAATAATTTAAAATAACATGAAACTTCTTGATGAAAATGACATTTGCGGCCTGTGCCGTAAACGGAATGGTGTATGACGCAGACTGAAAAATGTCAGAAATTATTAAAAAAATGGAGGCAAAAAAATGAGATCAAACAATTCAAAGAAATTGATCACCAGCGAAACCACCAGAATCAAGCTCCGCAAGAAGAACGGCGTGTGGTACAACGTGAAGTCCAAGATCACAGGTTTTGTCACATACCTCATTAACAGCGAATCCAGAAATGAAGTATCGGTACAGAGCGGTTCGTTTGGCAAATCGCTTCTCAGAGGCGGTGTTGCGGCCGGCGTATTGATGGGCGGAGCAATGATGGTTCCTTCACAGACCGCCTATGCAGCCGAGCTGGAGACAGAGGAAACACTGGCAGAGCAGGATGTTGTGACCCTGACCGAGGAAACCAAGGCCGAGGAAGTCAAGGCCGAGGAAGTCAAGACCGAGGAAGTCAAGACCGAGGAAACCAAGGCTGAGGAAACCAAGGCCGAGGAAGTCAAGGCCGAGGAAGTCAAGGCCGAGGAAGCCGAGACTGAGGAAGTCAAGACCGAGGAAACCAAGGCTGAGGAGGTCAAGGCCGAGGAAACCAAGGCCGAGGAAGTCAAGACCGAGGAAGTCAAGACCGAGGAAACCAAGGCTGAGGAGGTCAAGACAACGAATGTTACCAAACGCAGTGCAAGCGTCAGTTCTTATTCGGTTGCCTCGTCAGAATACACCCAATATACCAATAATAAGTTGATTGCAGAGGCTAAAAAAGCAGCGGATTATGATTACAGCTCCTTTATTCACGGAGAATATGACGAGTTAATTATTGATGATATTAAAGACTACGGTCAGGGAAGAGCGGAAGTAGAGTATACCATCGTAAAAGACGGTAAGGCATATAAGTACGTCACACAGGAAACGCTCTACGAAGAGAAAAAACTTTTCAACAACAGACTCAACTTCAAGGTGTGGTGGAGAGATATCGAAGCTTGGGAGAAGGAAGGCAGCATGTCTGATTCTACCTCCAAGAGCACTTCTGAGAGCACTTCGAACAGTGACAGCGTATCAAAGAGCCAATCCGAGAGCATTTCGACCAGTGCAAGTATCTCCGCCAGTGCAAGCGTTTCTACAAGCGAGAGCATTTCCACAAGTGAAAGCGTCTCCACAAGTGCAAGCATTTCCACCAGTGAAAGCATCTCGACCAGTGAGAGCGTTTCCACCAGCGAGAGCATTTCCACCAGTGAAAGCATCTCCACAAGCGAGAGTGTTTCCACCAGCGCCAGCATTTCTACCAGTGAAAGCATCTCCACAAGCGAGAGTGTTTCCACCAGCGCCAGCATTTCTACCAGTGAAAGCATCTCCACCAGTGAAAGCATCTCCACCAGTGCCAGCATTTCGGCAAGCGAATCTGCTTCTACCAGCCTGAGCACCTCTACCAGCATCTCTCTTTCCGAGAGCGAATCCATCAGCAAATCCCTTTCCGAGAGCGAATCAGTAAGCGCATCCATCTCCGAGAGCGAATCCACCAGCACTTCCGTCTCCGAGAGCGAATCCACCAGTATTTCCGTCTCTGAGAGCGAATCTACCAGCGCTTCCATCTCCGAGAGCGAATCCGTCAGCACATCCGTCTCCGAGAGCGAATCCACCAGCACATCCGTCTCCGAGAGCGAATCCACTAGCGCATCCATCTCCGAGAG